>CADAPW010000069.1 GCA_902789915.1 uncultured Bacteroidia bacterium
TGTTTGCGGATGATGTGCTCCCACAGGTGTTCTTTGATGATGTGTTCGGGTGCCGTGGCGATGAACCATACCACGAACAGACTCACGACGGCGAAGATGAGGTTCATCCAGTATTCGTCGAAGATGTTCAGGTGGGTGTGGACGGCTTCTTCGTGTTCATGTTCGTGTTCCAACATGCCGAAGGCCAAGGCCACAATGAACAATATCACGCCTAAAAGCAAGGCGATGCGCTCTGCGCTGGCGTGCTTCATGTTGCGGAAAGAGGATTTTTCAGGATGTGCGTTGTGCTCTTCGTCTTCCTCGTGGATTTGGTAGCCTTCCTCGCAACCCTCGTGATGGTGATGGGCGTGAGGCTTGGAAAACCTATCTACCAAAAGTCCCGCCAGTACAGCAACCACAAACAAAATCACCATCAGCAGCAGGGTCTCCTTGGGAATCATGGCGAGCATGACGAAAGCTTCGTCGCCCGACGAGGCAATCATCATGGCAATCAATGCACCGAAACTCAGCAGCTTGTGCGAGTACATCGACACGGCGGCAAAACCGCCCATGCAGCCCGGGATGATGCCCAAGCCTGCGCCTAAGACGACCTGTCCGAAGCGGTTTTGATGCAACCGCGTGAACCATTTCCCGTGCGAATGGATGTTGACATACTCAATCATCAGCATCATGATAATCACTAAGCCAGTGATTAAGATGCTGTTTCTCAGTACATCCAGAAACAAATCCAAAAAGTCGTGCATAGGTTGAAAAATTGGGCTGCAAAATTAGGAAATTATTATCTTTGCCGCAAAATTAAAGACGCGAGACCACGAGACACGGGACACCAGTCCAATGTCCCGCGTCCCGAAGTCCCGCGTGAGGGTAAGTTAATTTACATGTCAATTATCCTTTTTTTCCCTTTTCCTTTCTCTTTTTGTGTGAATATGTAACAATTAAAGTGGTAACAAAGATTGTTGCTGCAACTGAAATAATTTGTACAATCATGTTTTTAGGAAAGAAATAACTTACTAAACTCACTATGATTGCACAACCGACAGCATCGGCTATCAATAGTTCTGTAAACAGTTTTTTTTGGAAACTCATAAGCAGTAATTTAGAATTCATGTTCAATCACTTGGGAAACAGCACTAGAGACAGAACCAACAATTGCGCCAGAAATGGAACCAGGACCGGCTCCAGCACCGCCTCCGAAAAGTGCGCCTGCTATAGCTCCTCCTATGGCTCCTCCGATATCATTGCCGATAACACTTTTCCAACTAAACCAGCCCCTTTCACGATTTTCACTTAGCAATTCAATCCATTCAATTAGATGGTCGTGCCAATAAATACAAGATGCTTTTCCGACAGAAATTGCATAATACAATACTTCGGCCTCTTCATCGGTGCATTCTTGAGTTACTCTTTGCCTTACAATTTCAAAGTGTAATAAAGTGGTTTCCAAGTCATAATCTTGACATAGTATTTCTTTTAAGCAGGTCAACAATTCTTTCTGTTTAGCAGACAAATATCCATCGTCTTGGAGAAACCATGTGCTGCGATAATCATTACAACTCAATACCCTACTATAGATGCTATCAGAGCAAGTTAATGCAATTAGTTGGTTCTCAGCAGATTCGCAAAACTCTATCATAATAAATTCATCAGTGGATTGTTTTGCAATGGCAAGTGGATTTGTTTCAGTTCTCATATCCATTGTAAGATTTCCAACTTCTTTTGCAATCTTTAATTCGTTGAGGACATAAGACATTCCTTCATTATGTTTATCACCGAAAGTACGGAATTCAAACGATGATTGCTCTTTGCTATTGTCGATTGGTTTATTGCAGCTTAGTAATACTATAGAAGATAATACCAATAATGTATACTTAAAAACTTTATTCATAATTATTCAATGATTTAACATCGCTTACTCTATTATTTCAAACGGTTTTTCAGCAAACTCCGTTCCCGTCTTTTTTTCCGAAAGGAGGCCAAAACGGGGCAGACCTTATATCCTCCCGAGGTTCTATGGGCGTTTCCGAGACGAGGTCGGAATGGGCTTCGGCGGTTGGCAAAGAACCTGTGAGGCCGGCTGCCGAAGCCACGGTTTTGGCCATTTGGGTTTGCAGAGATGCCATACGTCCGCTCGCCACGAAAGGTCGTGAAGAAGACGATGGCACATTTTCTCCATATGGGACAACAGATAGGAAACCTTGTCGTTAAGCATAAGACTAATCCTAAAAATGACCATTATGGGAGAAAGAAAAGCACTAACACGCGATGCAAGGCGGTTCGTCCACCTTTTCAGCTTTGTTGCCCAATGTCCAGCTCTGTGTCGCATCGTTTTATGGTGTTCGCGCAGGGTTAAACAATCGTTTTCAATTCAAGGGTCAAAGCTTCCGCTTTTCCGATGGCAAAGATATAACACAAAATATGGATTTGTCAAGTGTTTTTTGATATTTTTATTTTATTTTGTTTCAAAATATTGAAAATCAAATGAATAAAATTATATTCCATGATAATGGAAAGCATTGTATATGTCTTTTTTCTATCTTTGCAGCGTAATTAATGACGCGAAGCTTGTCCCGAAGTCCCGCGTCCCGAGTCATTGAATATGAAAAAAGAAGACTGTTTTTACTTAGGCAAAATCGTCAAGACGCACGGACTGAAAGGCGAGGTGACCCTCAAAATCGACGCCGACGACCCGTCAGCATACTTTGACATGAAGCATTTCTTCCTCGAAATCAACAAGGTGCTGACGCCGTTTTTCGTGGAGAAAATCACGCCGAATGGCGACAAGTTCTTTGTGGCCATTCAAGACATCAAGACGATTGAAACGGCGCAAAACCTGGTAGGGAAGACCGTTTACCTGCCCATGGAAATGCTCCCAAAACTCAGCGGCAAGCAGTTCTATTTCCATGAGATTGTGGGCTTTACCGTGGTCGACACCGAAAAAGGCGAGCTGGGACCTGTCACGGAGGTGCTGGAATACCCCACGCAGGCCATCCTGCAGATCATGAAAGGCAAGAAGGAGATCCTCATTCCCATCCTCGACCAAGTCATCCAGAATGTTGACCGCGACAAGAAAATACTTCAAATCACCGCACCTGAAGGGTTGATAGACATGTACTTGCAATGACCGATGCGCGCCCCTTCCACTTCAAGCATTTTAGCCTCTTCCATCATCGCTCGACGATGAAGGTGGGCACCGATGCCATTTTGCTCGGTCGCTGGGTGGAGGTGAAGCCGACGGATGTGGCACTCGACATTGGCACGGGTTGCGGCTTGCTGCCGCTGATGCTCTCACAAAAAGGTGTCGCTTATATGGATGCGGTTGACATCGACAAGGCTTCCATTGAGGAGGCGACCATCAACTTTGAAGCTTCACAATGGCGCGATTATCTGAAAGCCTATCATTCTGACATCGTTGATTTCCAAATCGATAAGAAGTATGATTTGATTGTTTCCAACCCGCCGTTTTTCAATCATTACTCCAAGTGCGACTCGGAGCGAAAAAGCCGCGCGCGTCACAACGATGCAGGCTTGTCGTATGCCACGATTTGCTCAGTGGTCGTTCGCTTGATGCTGCCCGATGGTCGCTTTGCCTTGGTGCTGCCCGTCAATGTGATGGATGCGTTTCTGGAGGAAGCCGAAAAAACGGGGCTTTATCTGCACAAACGTATGACCATCATTCCCATTGAAGGCAAAGACCCCAATCGCGTTAACCTTGAATTGGGGCTTGCGCCCGTGCCTGAAATAAAAGAGGAAACCTTTGTCATCCGCGATGCGGACAAGCGTTTCACGCCTCAATACAACGAATTCTTGAGGGATTATTATTTGGGACTTTAAGGAATCTATTCTTTTTTCTTCGAACCTTCCTTATTCGCCTTGCTCCTGTGCTCGTTGAAGATATACACTATGCGCAAAGTGATGCTGTTGTTGTATTGCAGGCGGATTTGGTTGGCCAACTGTAGGCCTTCGTCGGAGTAGAACATCCTGGTGCGAATGGGACGTAGCGAATACTGGTAACGCAACTCGGCGTGGATGCCTTCCCAAATCCTCACCCTCAAGTCGGCGCAGATGTTGAAGTCGTAGGGGCGGTACGAATGGGAATTGTCGACCACGGAAGAGATGAGGACGGTGTCGGGGACGCCTGCCGAACGGATGACTTTGTCAAGCTCGTTAATGTCACTGATACGGCTGATGTCGGGCATGCGGTCTTCGTTTTCCTTCCAGTGCAAATTGCCGTCACCAATGGCAATGCCCGTCGATTCCCCGTTGTTTCTCTCGTCGAGGTAGACGATGCGCCCAAAGGAGGCACCGAGGCCGATGCTATATCTGTCCTTGTCGGTAAAATAAAGCATCAAGGGAATCTCGGCGTAGTTGAGTTTCAGGTTATAGGCGTATGGATAGGTGCTGCTGGAGGTGAAGGCGTGTCGCTTGTAGGCGCCTTTTTGGTTGAAGAGCACCTCAAGGCCGATATCCATGGTGAAGTTGTTCACGCTGACGATGGGAATCAAGGCACCGGCACCGGCATGTATGCCGAATCTTCTAAAGCCAAAGCATTCGTCGCCGTCCACCTGGCAGGCATTGCCGCCAAAAAACACTTCGCCCTTGACGATTTGGGCGTGGAGCAGGGTGGGGGTAAGCATCAATAATGCCAATATAACGGTAATTATTCTGAATCTCTTCATGTTCTCTCGTTTGATAGGATTAACTGATTTGTGGCGCTTTTATTGCGAAACGCGCTGCAAAAATACAATTTCATTTTCAATTCAGCTGCTGTCCCGTCACAGTATAGCGTTTTCCGTCCTTGATGATGATGATATGTCCGTTTTCAATCACTTTCTGCACATTTGAGTCATTGTCGTTCTCATGTTCCGATATGCCGATGTGCTGTTTCTCGATGGGCTCTGACCAAATAATTTCTGATTCGCCACCGTTCTCAAATATCCTGCTGATGCCAAAACGGTATAGGCCTGTGGCGGCATTCTCCCATGAATTGTCGATGTAGGAAGCTCCTTCGATGCCATTGGCAAGCATCACAGTATGCCCTTCGCTGTCGGAGCGGTAGATTCGGTAACCAATACTATGCTCCATTTGCTCATTGGCGTTTTTGATCTCATAAATGCGAATGGAGTAGTCAATGGCAACAAATATAGCATCTTTGCCATCATATTTCCCGACATGCGCCCCAAGTCCATAGGTGTAATCCCAATCTATACTCACCAAGGGCCGTTCATAGATGAGGTTACTGTTGATGTCATAGTTGTAAATTCCGCTTGTTCTTGTTAGTAATAGGTGCGGATTCCCATCTTGGGCAGTGTAATATCCTACGCCATAGATGTAATCTTCTAAAGTAGGACTGGTTTTTATGACTTGGCCTTGACGATTATATAGCAAAACACTATAATCATGACCTAACCAGAATCCATCGTATTCAGGATCATAGGTTACCGAACCGAACCAACGGCTCATCGCAGTGCTGTCGATTACCGTTTTGTTGTAGAAGTCTAAGGTGTATAATAGACTTAGGCCGGAATGCCCGGCGTTACAATAGAAGTTGGTGCCATCATAGCCAAGACTCGAAGCATCGGGGATGCCCTCCAAGTTGAATCTTTCAAGCAATTCTCCGTCCATAGTGTATTTTCCGAACGAGAAAGGATGAGGGTCCCAATAAGCGTAGGTGACATAGATGTGTTCGCCGTCTGAGACCACACCGCTACATTCTTCATCGGTCCCAAATTGTTTCAAAAGCGGCCATTCGCTGTCTTCATAGGTCCATGAAAGGCCTACGCTTGAACTAAATGGATTGCTTGCATCGGGTGCGTAGTTTGCAGTGATTTGGCTTACGGGAAGACATGAGAAAAGAGCCTCTATGTTGAGGGTGTCCTTGTTTACTGTAAAGGTGAACGATAATGGGTTGGATACATATTGTCCGTCTCTCTTCCAACAATATAAACCATAATTCTCTGAGGGTATTGCGGTTAAGGTGCATTGCTCGCCTATGTGGTATTCGCCAGCGCCTTCAATAATACCACCAGTAGTCGGATAGGAAGTGGCGAATACGAGGCAGGGCTCATATTGCGGGATGATGTCAAAAATGGCCGTGTTGTTTTTGTTGAATGTATATCCTAACGGGTTCAGGTTGCCCAAGGCGAAATAACCGTCGGCACGGCCCCAGCCCCAATTGAAATGCAGCAGGTCGTTGTCGTCGTAGCCGTCGCATACAAAGGAATGGCCGCCAGCGCTGCCGCTTCCTGAATAAAGCACCGGACGCTGTAGGTCGAGGTCGTTCCTTAAAAGTGAGAGCCACTCATCGTTGCTGTAATTCTTTTGTTTTTCAAAATGGATATTTCTCGAATAGCTGAAATAGCGCCTCATGGCATCGGTCACATCCTGCGCGTTGGCACCAGAGCCATTGGAATTATAAAACATCTTTACTGACACTCCGCAATGGTACAGCAAGGTGGCCACGGCTTCAATCTCGGCTTCGGTTGAGTTCTCTGTCAATGAGTCGGGCATGTGGTCCCAGTCGTAAGAAGTATTGCCGAAATCTGCTGACAGGGTGGTGCCTGCGTTGGTGTAGGCATTCGTGCCCCAACCCGTGGCGGGATACCTCCAGTAGCGCATGATTTGTCCCATGGCCACTGCCACGCATCCTACTTCGGCATGGTCGCATGGCCCGCTTATGGTAGGGCAGAGGCTGTTGTAAAGGCAGCCTTGGTGCCATTTGGTGGTCAGCAAAGGTGCAATAGATTTGTTGGTCTTTTGGTCATTGAGCCGCCCTGTGGCTTTCACCAACTCCCATTGTCTTGACGTGGTTTCGTCTGCTTCAATATGATTCTCGATTCCATATTGGATTCTAGCGGCGAAATCTTGCAGGTATTCCTCCATCTGCACGGGGACATTGTTAGGGTCGAAACGGCCTTCATGGGAATAGCCGATGATGGGTGTCTCGCAGTCGTCAGCGGCAATGATGACGAAACTGTCCGTGGTGTTGAAGACGTAGAATGAGGCAACGTTTTTGTCTGTCTGGTAGGTGGAGACGAGCTGCAAGTCATTGGTCCCCATAAATTTGGCGGCAACGGACTGCGCCGTTTGAAGGCCGACTGGGAGAGCTGTTGAAGAAAGAAACAGCCCGAAAACAATGATGCAAAGTAAAAAAGTCTTTTTCATAAAAACTGGTTATTTAAAGTTTTCAATTCAGCTGTTGCCCCGTCATGGTATAGCGTTTTCCGTCCTTGATGATGACGATTTTTCCGTTTTCAAACACTTTTTGGACGGCTTGTTCGGGCGTTTCTTGGCCGTTCTCATCAACGCCATAGTCCGTCTTTTCGATGAAGTCGGACCAGATGATTTCCGACTTGGTGCCATTGTAATAGACCTCACTGATGCCGAAACGATACATGCCTGCGAGGGCATCGTTCCATGTTGAGTCGATGAAGGAAGTGCCTGTGTATTCGTCGGCAAGCAACACCATGTTTCCTTCGCTGTCGCCGCGATAAAGCCGATAGTGCAAAATAGGAGACAAATGACACGCGATCTCGAAAATGTAAATCCAATGGTTTCCTGTTCCATAGTCCTGGACAATCAGAAAAACGGCGTCTTTTCCATCGTATTTTCCGATGGAAGCGTCCAAGGCACGGCCCGAATAATCTAATCTCACAATATAATTGGTGTTCAATTTGTCGTTGAGAATGTCGTAATCGTATATGACACTCTCGCAGCACATCAGTAAATGAGGGTTCCCGTCTTTAGCCGTAAAGCCTCCAAATCCCTTGATGTCATATTGCATTGATGATGGTATCGTTGTGCCGCCTATCGGTTCGCCTAGGCGTGATTGCAAATATAAACGGTCGTTGGGATAGAAATGTAAAAGCCAAAAGCCATCATGATAAGCGTCATAGGCGCATTTGGAGAACTGCCGATTCATCATATTGGTACTGTCGATAAGCGTTTTGTCGTTAAAGTCATAACGATACAGGTGACAAATATCGTAGGAAGCGGTGTTTTTGCTGCAATAAAAATAGTTTCCGTCGCTTGTCAGTCCTTCGGGTCTGGCTCCATCGATATTAAAGGCTTCTACCATTTCACCATCCATCGTGTATTTTCTGAACATATATGGGCTGCCGTACCAATAAGGGAAGGCGGTATAAATGTATTCGCCATCCGTTGTCACCAAGTTCTCCTCGTCGATTCTGAATCGGTTCAATAGTGTCCATTTGTGCTCGCCATCGAAGTTCCATGACAGGCTGACGTAGGGGCTGTTCACATCGTTTGTGTCAGGTGCATGAAGCGCCGTAATATCCTTAATTGGCTTATAGGAAAAGCAGGCCTCGAAGCCATCAACGTCGTTGCTGATTATAAAGGAATAAGCGGTGTCGTATGATATAATCCTGCCGTCTTTCTTCCAATGGATAAACTCGCAGTTTTCGTTGGGCAATGCGGTAAGTGTGCATCGTTCACCGATATGGTATCCACCTGTTCCTTCGATGGTGCCTGCCGTGGGTGGATAAGGTGTGGCTTCCACAGTCCAAGGCTCAAATTGCGGGATGATGTCGAAAACGGCAAAGTTGCTTTCGTTGAACTCATAGCCGATAGGATTCAGGTTGCCCAAAGCAAAATAGCCGTTGGCACGACCCCAGCCCCAGTTGAAATGCAACAGGTCGTTGTCGTCATAGCCGTCGCATACAAAAGCATGTCCCCCTGCCTCACCGTGTCCTGAATAAAGCACAGGACGCTGCTCGTCGAGGCTGTTTTTCAGCATGGACAGCCATTCGTCATTTGTGTAATCGTCTTTCTTTTCCCTGTGAATGCGCCTTGAATAGTTGAAATAGCGTTTCATGGCATCGGGTACGTCATTGGACGAGGCTCCTGAACCGTTTGTGCTGTATTCCATGTCCACCGACACGCCACAATGGTACAGCAATGTCGCCACGGCCTCGATTTCTGCTTCGCTTGAAGCCTCGGTCAACGAATCGGGCATGTGGTCCCAGTCGTAGGTGGTGTTGCCAAAGTCGGCGGATAGCGTGACGCCTTGGTTGGTATAGGAGTGGATGCCAAAGCCCTTGGCAGGGTATTTCCAATAGTGCATGATTTGTCCCATAGCCACCGCCACGCAGCCCACTTCGGCATAGCCGCAGGGACCGGTCATAGTAGGGCAGAGGCTGTTGTAGCGGCAGCCTTGATGCCACATTTCGGTCAGCAAAGGCTCCACGTACTGGGTGGATTTTTGGTCATTGAAATGCCCAGTGGTTTTTACCAACTTCCATTGCCTTGCTGTATGTTCATCCGCTTCAACATGGTTTTCGATGCTGTATTGCACCCTTGCGGCGAAATCTTGCAGGTATTCTTCCATCTGCACGGGGACATTGTCAGGGGCGAAACGCCCTTCGTGGGAATAGCCGATGATGGGTGTTTCGCAGTCATCGGCTGAAACGATGACGAAGCCGTTTGAGGTGTTGAAGACGTAGAAGGCGGGCGTGGCTTTGTCCGTTAGGTAGGTGGCGACAAGTTGCAAATCGTTGGTTCCCATAAACCTAGAGGCAACGGATTGAGCCGTTTGAAGGCTAACGGGTCGTGCTGTTGAAGCGAGGAAAAACCCGAAAATGACAAGGCTGAGCAAAAAAGACTTTTTCATTTTATTCGTGTTATTTATCATTTCAGCGGCAAAAATAGTTGCTTTATTTTTAAAAAGCAAGTTTTTTTGTGCAAAAAAGTCGCCTCACTGCACTTTTTCTGCTTTCCGCTACACTTTCATCGTCAAACTGATTCTGTTGCGGTTTACATCCACATCCAATACTTTCACGCGGACTTTTTGATTCAAATGCATCACCTCGTTCGGGTCTTTGATATAGTGGTCGGCCATTTGGCTGATGTGGACGAGGCCGTCTTGGTGTACGCCGATGTCGACGAAGGCTCCGAAGGCGGTGATGTTGGTCACGATGCCGTTTAAGGTCATCCCGACACGCAAGTCGTTGATAGTGCGGATGTTCTTGTCGAACTCGAAGGCTTCAAAAGTCTTTCTAGGGTCACGGCCAGGCTTGTCGAGTTCAGTGAGGATGTCGTTGATGGTCTCCAAACCGAAGTCCTTCTCAACGAATTCTTTTGGGTTGATTTTGGCGATGAGTTCCTTGTTGCCGATGAGGTCTTTTACCTTCACGTTCAGCGTCTTGGCCATCTTCTCAACGATATGGTAGCTCTCGGGATGGACGGCACTTTGGTCAAGTGGGTTGTCGCCGTTATGGATGCGCAGGAAGCCGGCACATTGCTCGAAGGCCTTGTCTCTTGAAGCCGCCGTTTTCTTCGCGGTAGGTGATGATGTTAGAAGCTAAGGCAGGACCTACGCCACTGACATAAGACAACAGCTGCTGGCTGGCGGTGTTAAGTTCCACGCCAACGGCGTTTACGCAACTCTCCACAGTCTGGTCGAGGCTCTCGCCGAGTTTCTTCTGGTCTACATCGTGCTGGTACTGTCCCACGCCAATGCTCTTCGGGTCGATCTTCACCAACTCGGCCAAGGGATCCATCAGTCGGCGACCGATGCTGACCGCGCCGCGCACGGTGATGTCGTAGTCGGGGAACTCGTCACGGGCGATTTTGGAGGCGGAATAGACCGATGCGCCGCTCTCGCTCACCATCACGGCCATCAGGTCGCGCGGATGAAGTCCTCGGTCTCGCGTCCCGCCGTGCCGTTGCCGATGGCGATGACCTTGATCCGATAGGCATCCACAAGGCTCTTGATCTTGCGCATGGCACCCAACGTGTCGGACTTGGGCGGGTGGGGGTAGATGGTTTCGTTGTGGAGCAAGGCACCTGTTTCGCTCAAGACCACCACTTTGCAGCCTGTACGGAAACCCGGGTCGATGGCGAGGACGCGCTTTTGGCCCATAGGGGCGGCGAGGAGCAGTTGTTTGAGATTCTCGGCGAAGACGCGGATGGCGGTTTCGTCGGCCTTCTCCTTATAATAATTGCGGATGGCTCTAAAAGGCGTTTCCACGAGTCGGCGATGGCCTCGCGCACGAGTTCCGACGATTGGTTGTCGTTCTTTAGGAAGATGCTCTCCAACGAGTTCAGCACGAAGTCGTCATCCACTTTGATTTTCAGCTTCACCATGCCTTCTTCTTCGGCGCGGAACAGAGCCAACAGGCGATGCGAGGGTGCCTGTGAGATAGGCTCACGGAAGTCGAAATACTGTTGGTAGGTCTTGCCTTCCTCTTCCTTGCCTTTGACCACGGCAGAGCTGATGTCGCCCTGGATATGGAAGATTTTGCGGATGCGGTTGCGCCCGTTGATGTTTTCCGAGACCCATTCGGCCATGATGTCCTTGGCGCCTTGCAGGGCTTCCTCAATATCGTTGACGCCCTTGCCCGCATTGACATAACGCGCTGCGAGGCGGTCGACGAAGTCCACATTCTGTGCCATGATTTGTGCGGCAAGCGGCTCCAAGCCCTTTTCGCGGGCGATGGCGGCGCGGGTGCGGCGTTTGGGCTTGTATGGCAAATACAAATCCTCGACTTCCTGCAAGGTCTTGGCGTTCAGTATCTTTTGCTCCAATTCTGGCGTGAGCTTCTCCTGCTCGCGGATGGAGGCGATGACGCTTTCTTTGCGCTTCTGGAGTTCAATGAGTTGTTCGAGGCGTTTCTGCACGGCGGCCACATTCTCTTCGTTCATCGTGCCTGTCATTTCTTTGCGGTAGCGGGCGATGAAGGGGATGGTGGCGCCTTCGTCGAAGAGGTGAATGACATTGGCCACATGGTGCGCGGCCAGGTTGAGTTCTTGCGCGATTTGCGGGGCGAAGTCTATGGTGTTGGGCATAAATCAAATGTTATATGAAAAAATAATTCTTTATATTTTAACTGGTTGATATTCTTTTGTTTCCGAACTTTACAAATTTGTAAATTACAAATCATTAAATTTCGGTGCAAAAATACCGTTTTCTTTGAGTTTTTAGCTAACTTTGCAGCAAAATACGTTCGCTTAGCGTCATTGCGAACGGAGTGAAGCAATCCAGAGAAATAGTTTATTGTCTGGACAGCTTGGTACCTCGCAGTGACGTAAAGCGCGTCAAAAAAGACTACCAATGATAAAAAACCTGATATTTGACTACGGCGGCGTGCTCTTAGACTGGAACCCGCATTACCTTTATGACCCTTATTTCGGCGATGTGGAGAAGGCCGAGTGGTTCCTCACCCACATCTGCACCTACGAGTGGAACGCCCAGCACGACAATGGCAAACCCATTGCGGAAGGCACGGCGGAACTCATCGCCGAGCATCCCGAGTGGAAAAAGGAAATCGAGCTGTACTACGGCGAGTTCATGAAGATGATGGGCGGACAGATTCCCGGCATGGAGGAATATGTCAAGGAACTGAAAGCCAAAGGTTTCCGTGTGTTTGGGTTGTCCAACTGGTCGGAGGAGACCTTCGCTTTGGTGAGGCCGACCTATCCTGTTCTTAACCTTATGGAGGACATGGTGATTTCGGGCATCGAGCGGGTGATGAAGCCCGACCCGAGGATTTTCCAACTGGCCTTGCAACGCTTCGGCATCAAGGCAGAGGAGACGGCTTTCATTGACGACAACCCGAATAATGTGGCTACCGCGAATGCTTTGGGGATTACGGGGGTGTTGTTTGAATCAAAAGATAAACTTGTGAAAGAATTAAATGGTTTCGCAATAATCTAATTAAGGAACGGAATATGAGATTTCTGGAATATCTTTATTTCAAATATTACAACTTAGGCGTTAAACTTGGGTCAAAAAAGAACGCCTCCACGTCAGCCATACTCTTGTTGTCGTTTGTGTTTTATCTATATTTGTTTGATGTTGTAATAACACTTGGCTGCCTATTTGAACTGAACTGGGATAACCGTTGGATTGTAGGCTTTTTAATAGCATCATTCATTATTCTGATGGCTGTTTTTGATTTCACATTAAAAAAATCACAGATTGTATCCGAGCACAAAGAGGAATGGGCAGGAAAGAAGAATATAGGAGCAATTTTGTTTTCTGTAATTGCATTTGTTTGGTTTGCTATCGCATTGTTTATTATTGTACCGATAAACAAAGGTATGTCATGAAAATATTGTCAGTAGAACAAATAAGAGAAGCCGACCGCTATACCATTGAGCACGAGCCTATAGAGTCCGTTGATTTAATGGAACGCGCCGCCACCAAGGTCTTTGAGTGGCTATACCGCCGTGCACCGCGCGAGAAGACCATCAAGATCTTCTGCGGCATGGGCAACAACGGCGGCGACGGCCTCGTGGTGGCCCGACTGCTCAACGAGCAGGAGATTGTCCCGCAGGTGTTTATGGTGCGCTACAGCGATCGCATGAGCCACGACTGCGAGGTGAACTACTACCGCCTCGTGAACGAGACCAAGGTGCCGATGTTCGACATCCTCACGGAGGACGACTTCCCGAAAGTCGATGCCAACGATGTGGTGGTCGACGCCATCTTCGGTTCGGGTCTCAACCGTCCGCCGCAAGGCGTGACCGCCGACCTGATTGCCTACCTCAACCAGAGCAAAGCCATCCGCGTGGCCATCGACATCCCTTCGGGCCTCTTCGCCGACGCGCCTAGTGCTTTGGGCTTCATCTTCAAGGCCGACTACACGCTGACCTTCCAAAACCCCAAGTTGGCTTTCCTGCTGCCCGAGAACGACCCGTATGTGGGTCGTTTCGAGGTGTTGGACATCGGCCTGCATCCGCGCTATTTGGAAGAGGTGGAGACCAACAACCTGCTGACCGTCAAGGCGATGGTGAAACAGATACTGCACAACCGCACGAAATACTCCCACAAAGGCACGTACGGTCACGCCCTGCTGATTGCTGGCTCCGAAGGTAAGACGGGCGCGGCCTTACTCGGAGCGTCCATCTGCCCAAGGTGGCCCAACTGCCTATGCAGACCTCCATACCCGAGGCGATGATTGACTCCGATGACTCCGAAACCTGTTTCTCGTCGTTTGGACATCTGGATGCCTATACCGCTGTGGGCGTAGGGCCGGGCTTGGGCAAAGCCGACGACACCGTTCGCGCCTTGAAACGCCTGATCCAAGAGGTGCAAGTGCCGTTAGTCATGGATGCCGACGCCTTGAACATCCTCTCCGACAACCCGACCTGGCTGCCGTTCCTTCCTGCCAAAACGATACTGACGCCCCATCCCAAGGAGTTTGAACGCTTGGTGGGTAAGTCCTCGACCTCGTTTGAACGCCTTGAAAAACAAAGGGAACTGGCCACCAAATATAACCTCGTCGTCATCGTGAAAGGTGCGCATACCACCGTCGCGATGCCCAACGGCACCATATTCTTCAACACCACGGGCAATCCCGGCATGGCCACGGCAGGTAGCGGCGACGTACTGACGGGCATCATCCTCTCGCTCTTGGCGCAACGCTATTCACCAGAGGAAGCCGCCGTGTTGGGTGTATATCTCCATGGCCTCGCTGGCGACCTTGCTGCTGACGAGATAGGGCAGGAGGCTATGATAGCTTCCGACATCACGGAGCATTTGGGAAAGGCATACGCTTTGCTTCACGCGAAGTAGTTTTTTTTTCACGCAGAATGCGCAGAATACGCTGAACCTGCCGGACGCTGACTTGTTGTCGCTTCGCGCTTCACTTGATTCTGCGGATTCTGCGTGCGAAATTACACGTCGCTTTGCGCTTCATTTAATTCAGCAAATTCTGCTTGAGATAAATTCCTATCTTTGCAGCATGATTAAAACCACAGTTTCGAACCGAGAAATTTGGCGCATCGCTTACCCCATCATGTTGGGCAACCTTGCG
The DNA here is from genome assembly GCA_902789915.1 of uncultured Bacteroidia bacterium. GTDB lineage: Bacteria > Bacteroidota > Bacteroidia > Bacteroidales > F082 > Limimorpha. The sequence goes on from CADAPW010000069.1 coordinate 14,775, forward strand.
CAGACCATCATCACCTTCACCGACACTGCTTTCTTGGGTCACCTCGGCACCATTGAGCTGAGCGCCTCCATGATGGCGGGCTTGTATTACTTCGTCTTCACCACTTTGGCGATGGGCTTTGCCGTGGGCATCCAAATCTTCATTGCACGGCGGTATGGTGAGGGTAACTTCAGCAAAATCGGCGTCGTGTTTCAGCATGGGGCGTTGTTTGTGTTGGGCTTGGGCATCTTGCTATTCAGCATCTTGTTCTTCTTCAGCCATAGGCTGTTGCATGTCATCATCGAGTCGGAAAACATCTATGTAGCAGCCAACGAATACTTGAAATTCAGGCAGTTCGGCATCATGTTCGTGGTGTTCAACTTCCTGTTTCGCTCTTTTTATGTCGGCATCAGCACTACCAAGGTCATCACCTTTTCGACCCTCATCATGGCGGTGGTCAACATCTTCTTCGACTGGGCCTTGATTTTTGGCAATGCGGGTTTGCCCGAGATGGGCATTGGCGGCGCTGCTTTGGCATCTTTGTTGGCCGAAATTACGGCATTCTTTTTCTTCTGGATTTACACCTACATCAAGATACCGCATGAGGAATACGGCATGTTCCGTTGGCACAAATGGCAGCCAGCCTTGATGGGCGACATCCTCAAGGTGGCCTTCCCGAGCATGATACAACGCTTGTTCTCGTTTGGCGCTTGGTTCATCTTCTTTGTCATGATCGAGAAAATGGGGGAGACCGCAATTGGGGTTTCTTCCGTGGTCCGTAGCACCTATATGATCCTCATCATCCCGGGCATCGCCTTTGCCTCGACTGCCAACACCTTGACGAGTCGCATCATCGGTGAGGGCAAGAGCAACGAGGTGATGTCGACCATCTGGAAAGTGGTGAAAAACAGCTTTTTGTGTGGTGCGGTTTTGGTTGCAGTGGTGGCTGTCATCCCGCAACTCGTCCTTCAGATTTACACTGACGACCTCGCATTGGAGCAGGCCGCCATCCCTTCGGTGTATGTGATATGTATAGCCACGCTATTGGGTGCTTTCTCCATGACCTTCTTCGAGGCCGTCTCGGGCACGGGCAACACCACGGCGGCTATGGCCTTGGAGTTCGGCATCCTTATCATCTACATCATCTATGTCTTCTTGATGTCGAAGACCTCCACCATCGCTGGTGTTTGGACTGCCGAGTGGGTCTACAACATCTCCATCGGCTTGATTTCGTTGGTGTATATTTGGAAGGCTGACTGGGGAAGGAAGCGGATTTAGATTTTAATATTCTTTACCTCTTTGGAGAAAACCCCATGAAAAACAATAGTCTGTTTAACTAACCAATCCAAGGCTTCCTCAACTTTATCTGGGTTAGACAAATCTGTTTGATGTAAAAGGGTAATGGTTTTATCCTTTGCTGATGGATTGGGATCCCAATCGGGTTCGCAGCCTAAAGCCTTGTTGATTTCAACTTTTCTTGCTTCTAAAGCAGGATAATAAACATCCACGACCTTGTTTCTTATGTAAAGACGTACACCAACAATGCTTTTCTGAGTATTGCAGATATTAGACAATAGAATATCAGAGCGTCCAATCCTGACATCATACCAATAATGAGCTTGCGGCGTTTGGAGTGATGGTATCTTTTTGGTGCTTTGGAGCTTTTCTCTAAATTTAGTCCAAAACTCTAACTGAATACTTCTAGATTCACTCTCGTTATTTGTTTTGCTTTTGATGGTTTTCACATTCGTACTAGGTGTGCTTACGATATTAAGTCTCATGGAAGCGGTGTCTTCTGCTATTTGCCACAATTCCAATTGAATTCCCCAAAACGATAAATCCTCATTGGTATTATCGTTTAGCCAATCGAGAGCTTTTTTATGTTCTTCCGTAAAGTCAGTTGCAATCCAAACAATAGTCTTTGCATTTAAGGCAGAAGCATAGGTAATGCTCTTTCCAAGATGGTCGTGATTTGTCTTTTCCAATTGGTTTTCAATGACGATATATGAGTCTGTATTGATATCTTTCGCCAATATATCGGCCGAATATGGTCCAACGGACACTTCTTGTCCAACCACCTCGAGCTCCATCCCAATTTTTTCGCCAAGTTCGGAAATATTTTCTGCCAACCAAGGAGTAAAATTTAAAGCCTCATTAGGCCACATTCTTCGAGGGTTTATCTGTTTCTGCTTTATCAGTTTCATTTTGCCTAAATTTTCTGTTTTGATTTCAAATCACAAAAATAATAAAAATAATATGAATGCATTGTTCTGTTTGCAAAAAAAATATATTGTTTTAAAAATCAATAATTTATCCGACAGCAAACGACAACAAACGACTACTGTCGACTACAAACGTTTAATCAACGGCTTTCTCTTGACAAACTCCGTTATTTTGCAGCATCAAATCTGTAACACAATGGAATACTGCATTTCAACTATTTTAGATCAAAACGGACTGCCGTTTGTAGAAGCCCCCGATGGAGGCATTGACTTTGGACATATAACAGTGGAGCAAAACCTTACCCCTGCGCCCATCCGCTTGTCGATAGGTGACAGAAACAATGGGTTGATGCACATCGAAATCCGTCACGGCGACCAAATTAGAAAAGCTGGTTTTGAAACCGTTGTCGCTTTTGTGGCTTACGTTGCGCAAAACTACAATATTATAAAGAAAGGCAATGTGTATAAGACTTCAGAAGAGAGAGAAAACCAAACTTATTTGGTCCAACTTGCAGATGAGCATAACAATACTTTATGGGTACAACTGTCAAGAGATGACACCTATTGGAATGTCAATAGTGCAGGCGTTTTGTCGAAAAGGTATGGGAGAAATAAGGAAAACATCTGGTCTGCTTCCGAATTGCAGAATGAGGAACCGGCTTCCAGTAATACTTCGCAACCTGCAACAAATGCCGATAAAGAGGCAGGCTCAAACGGTACTGTATCCGATGTTTCCCAACGCAAAAATACAACTTTTTCATAATATGCAAGTATCATCGAGAAAAATAACCAAAAATAACGTCACCATGTCAAAAATTACTATCTTTGTCCCTTATTAATGTATCGCGCGATAAGCGTTCCACAACAGAATAATCTTGAAATCTTGAAATCAACAACAATTAAACAATTAAACAATAATCAATCAACAATCTAAAAACCCCCACAATCATGACTACAGAAAAAACACAAGAAGAAGCTGCAAAACTGAGGCAGGAGAAACTGAAGGCTTTGGAAGCCACCTTGGCGCCGAGGCCGAGAAGATGGAGAGCATCTCCACAGGTTCCATCGGCCTGGACTATGCCCTTGGCGTGGGCGGTCTGCCCAAAGGCCGTATCATCGAGATCTATGGTCCCGAAAGCTCGGGTAAGACGACGCTGGCACTCCATGTCGTGGCTGAGGCCCAAAAGAAGGGTGGCATCGCCGCCTTCATCGACGCGGAACATGCTTTCGACCGTTTCTATGCCGCCAAACTCGGCGTGGACGTTGAGAACCTCCTTATCTCACAACCTGACTACGGCGAGCAAGCCCTCGAAATAGCGGAGAACCTGATTCGTTCGGGTGCCATCGACGTCATCGTTGTCGACTCCGTGGCAGCCTTGACGCCTAAGAGTGAAATCGAAGGCGAGATGGGCGACAGCAAGATGGGCCTCCAAGCCCGCTTGATGAGCCAGGCCATGCGTAAGCTCACCGCCACCATCAACAAGACAGGCTGCGTCTGCATCTTCATCAACCAGCTGCGTGAGAAGATCGGCGTGATGTTCGGCAACCCCGAGACCACCACTGGTGGTAACGCCTTGAAGTTCTACAGCTCCGTGCGTATCGACATCCGCAAGATCAGCCAGATTAAGGATGGTGAGAACGTGTTGGGTAGCCGCGTCAAGGTGAAAGTCGTCAAGAACAAGGTGGCGTGGAGATGGGCATCATCAAGAAGAGCGGCTCGTGGTTCAGCTATGGCGACTCCAAGCTTGCCCAAGGTCGTGACTCGGTCAAGAAACTCATCGAAGACAACCCGGAACTCGCCGACGAACTCGCTGCCAAGATTTTTGAGGCGTTGGAGAAGAATGAAGAGTAACAATGGCCTATGGCTGATAGCCCATGGCCTATGGCTACCTTGACGAAAAGGCAAGCCATGGGCCATAGGCTATAGGCCATTAGCTAAAAATCAACAACAATGAAGAAAAACCTTCTATTTCTCGGCCTGTTGCTTGCCCTGTTTGCCTGCAACAACACGCCGAAACCTGAAACGAACGATAAACCCCAAGCGCCAACGGCTCCCAAGTCGGTCACAGAGCCATGGATAGCACCAATGCGCGCCTTTACTTGAGTCGAGCCAAGGCATATTTCGCCAATGAGCAAATCGGGCAGGCCATGGTCGACATTAACAGTTCCTTGCAATTTGACCCAAACAACATCGACACCTATTTGCTGCTAGCGGATGTGTATTATGCCTTGGGTGACGAAGCCAATATTGCCTCCACATTGAACCGTGCGGCGGAAATTGATCCCATGGATGCACGTCCATTGGTGAAATTGGCAGAACTGAACCTCTTGCAACAGAACTTCAACCTCGCAATGGGCTATGTCGACAAGGCTTTGGGGCTGTCGACATACAATCCGAGGGCCTATTTCGTGAAAGGCATGTGCTTCATGGCTGCCAAGCAAGACACGGCCAATGCCATGAAAAACTTCCAAATTGCCTCTGAGCAGGATGGCACATTCTATGACCCTGTGGAGCAAATCAGTCGCATCTATGCCGCCCAGCAACCGCCTTACGCCATGGATTATCTCCGCAAGGCACAGCAACAGTTCCCCGATATGCCCACGGCACGCTATGAACTGGCACTTTATCTGCAAAGCCATGGCGAGCCAGAAGAGGCCTTGCTGCACTATGACACCCTGCTGATGCAGCGTCCAGACAATTATATCGTGCTGTTTAACAAGGGCTATGTCAACTATGTCTATCTTGAAGATAACGAGGCCGCACTTGATTATTTCAACCAGACATTGGCGGTCAAGCCAGACTATCTTGATGCCAAATACAACAAAGGCCGTGTGTTGGAGCAGATGGGCGACTACAGCCAAGCCATGGATATTTATAAGGATGTGCTGAGGACGCAACCCAACTATCAACTGGCCATCGATGCCATTAACCGTATTCAAAACCAAGAAACAGAATAAGTTAGGAAACAAAGACGGAAGTTATGATTCAAGTTTATTGCATCAACACCAAGACAACAAAAGAGTTCAATGAAGGGACGACATTGCTTGAGATGTTGCCTGAGTTTGAGTTCGATAGACCTTATCCTATCGTTTCGGCCAAGGTCAACAATGTGTCTCAGGGCTTGAAATTTCGTGTTTACAACAGTCGTGATGTCGAGTTTCTCGACCTAACCCACCATACGGCGAGGCTGGTGTATTTCAGGTCGTTGGGTTTCCTGCTTTATAAGGCCGCGCAAGACCTTTTCCCAGGCAGTAGACTGAATATGGATCATCCTATTTCCAAGGGTTTCTTTTGCAGAATCAGGAAGAGTGACGGAAGGATACTCGACTCCAACGACCTTGCCGCCCTTAGGGTAAGGATGCGTGCCATCGTTGCCGATGATATCCCATTCCATCGTCATGAGGCTCGCGTTGAGGAAGCTGTTAAGATGTTCGGCAAAATGGGACAGGAAGATAAAGTCAAGTTGCTGGAAACCAGTGGAAAGTCCTACACGGATTACTATACCTTGGATGGAACGGCAGACTATTATTATGGCCGTTTGGTGCCTTCAACGGGTTATCTGAATATCTGGGACATTGAAGCCTATCGCAACGGCATTCTGATGCGTATTCCCGACCGCGACCATCCTGACCGTCTGGCCGAGATGGAAGACCAACCCAAGACCTTCGAGGTGTTTTCGGAGAGCCTGAAGTGGAACGACATCATGGGGCTTAGTACCGTGGGCGATGTCAACCATGCCTGTGAAAACGGACAAGCACGCGAACTCGTTCAGGTGGCCGAAGCTTTGCAGGAGAAGAAAATTGTGCAGATTGCTGAAGAAATCGACCGTCGCTATCACGGAGAAAACTCCGTTCGTTTGGTGCTGATTACCGGACCTAGCAGCAGCGGCAAGACCACTTTTTGCAGCCGTGTCAGCATCCAGCTGAAGGCCTGCGGACTGAAGCCAATCTCTTTTTCGACAGACGACTATTTCGTCAACCGTGTGGATACGCCCAAATTGCCGGATGGCACCTACGATTTCGACAACTTCGATACCGTCGACCATGCTGCCCTTGAACGCGACTTGATAGCCTTGTTGAATGGCGAGGAAATCGAAGTGCCTGAGTATAACTTCAAAACGGGCATTCGTGAATACAACGGCAAGAAGATGCAACTGAAGGAAGGCAGTGTGCTGCTGCTTGAAGGCATCCATGCCTTGAATCCCATGCTGACCAAACAGATTCCTGAATCTACCAAGTTCCGTATCTTTATCTCCACCTTGACCAGTACTGGGTTGGACGACCACAATATCATTCCACCTGATGATAACCGCTTGTTGCGGCGTATCGTCCGCGATTACAACAAAGGCGCATTCACGGCGCGTCAGACCATCAGCCAATGGGCGAGTGTGCGTGCTGCCGAAGAGAAGTGGATTTATCCTTATCAGGAAAACGCCGACGTGATGTTTAACTCGGCCTATCTCTTGGAGTTTGCCGTCATGCGCAACCATGCCGAGAGCATCCTTGCTACCGTGCCGAACAACAGCCCCGAGTACACCGAGGCGCACCGTCTGTTGCGTTTCCTGCATTATTTCACGCCGGTCTCCGATAAGGAGATTCCGGCCACATCTATGCTGCGCCAGTTCATCGGCGGCAGTAGCTTTATGTAATCTTGAATTATAAATTTTGAATCTTGAATATGGAATTCAACGCAAAACAAGTAAAAGACCAAGTCGTCCAATGGATTCGCGACTGGTTTGAAGTGAACGGAAAAGGCTGCAACGCCGTCATCGGTATTTCTGGCGGCAAGGACAGTAGTGTAGTGGCGGGCCTTTGTGCCGAGGCCCTCGGCGTGGACCGCGTCATAGGCGTGACTATGCCCAACGGCGTACAACCCGACATCGACGACAGCATGAAACTCATTAAACATCTGGGCATTCGCCATTGCTGCGTCAACATTGGTGACACCTATAACACCTTGATTGCAGCCGTTAAAGAACAACTCGGCACCTTGGATGCCGATGTCAGCCGTCAGACCACGATTAACCTGCCGCCTCGTTTGAGAATGAGCACCTTGTATGCCGTCTCTCAGTCAATGAACGGCCGTGTGGCCAACACCTGCAACCTCTCAGAGGACTGGGTGGGCTACAGTACTCGCTATGGCGACGCTGCTGGTGACTTATCGAGTTGGTGGAGAAGACACCTTCTGATGGCCTTACCAACAAGAGTGACGAGGACAACCTCGGTTTTACCTACGCCGTGTTGGACAACTACATCCGTACAGGCGTCTGCAACGACCCCAAGACCAAGGCACTCATCGACCACAAGCACATCACTAACCTCTTCAAACTGCAGCCGATTCCGCATTTTGAGATGAAGTGAACGAGCAACTATCAACTATCAACTGTCAACTGAAAATGTTTTCTTGTCCCATCCAAATCCGCATGAGCGACCTTGACCCTTACAACCACGTCAACAACGGGGCGCAATGCAACTTTTTCGACATGGGTCGAAGCCGTTATTTCGAACATGTCTTCCAAGCCAAAATTGACTGGCTGACCTTCAAATATGTCCTAGTCCACGTGGACTTGGACTTCCGCCATCCCGTGTTGTTCCACGACCCCATTGTTTGTGAAAGCCGTGTTCTTGAAATAGGCAACTCTAGTTTCAAGATGGAACAATGCCTGCGAGACTGCAAAACGGGCGAAATCAAGACAGTGTGTCATTGTGTGGTGGTGTATTTCGACCGTGAGACGAACAAGTCGGAGCGGATACCTGATGCGGATAGACAGTTGTTGGCTAGTGAGATTCCCCTAGCGGGGAATGGCATTTCTCAGTAAGTAATAATGCGGCGGCTGGATGTGTTTGATGTAATATGAGACCTTCAAGCCGCCGTGTTTAACAAATATACAAACCTCCATTCCCCGAAGGGGAAACTTAGTACAAAAACAATCAACATGAAAAAACTATTTTTTACTCTAATTAGTCTTCTGGCCTTAGTTGGCCTTCAAGCCCAAACCGAAGCCGAGCTGAACGCCTGGAACGATGTCAAGGTGTACGAAATCAATCGTCTATACCCTCGGACGAATGTCGTCCCTAAGGGAGAACAATGGTCACAGTGTCTCAACGGCGATTGGAAATTCAAATGGGTGGAAACACCATCGAAGGCACCTGCTGACTTCTATAAGGAAGGCTACGATGCTTCTAATTGGAAAACTATCAAGGTGCCGGCCAACTGGGAATTGAACGGCTATGGAACGCCCATCTATGTAAATGTGGACAACGAGTTCCGTCCCAACGAGCCGCCTTTGGCCCCGACGATCGACAATCCCGTAGGCTGTTATCTGACCGAGTTTGAGATTCCCGAAACATGGAAAGATAGGCTTACCTTCATTAACTTTGGTGCCGTGAAGTCGGCATATTATGTTTGGGTGAACGGCCGGTTTGTAGGCTTCACGGAAGATGCCAAGACCAATGCCGAGTTTGACCTTACTCCATATGTCAAAGTGGGGAAGAACACATTGGCTGTAAAGGTATACCGCTTCTCCAATGGCTCCTATTTTGAGTGTCAGGATTTCTGGCGTTTGAGTGGTATCGAACGCGATGTGGTGCTGTACTCCAAACCCACGTTGAACGTCTACGACTATGAAATCCATGCTGGGTTGGACAAAAACTATAAAAACGGTACTTTTGCCATCAAGGTCAAGCTACAATGCAATACCAATAAGATACAGAAAGGCAGTACATTGATTGTCGGCGCATACGAAGGAAAAGAAGTTGATGGTTTCCCCGAGAATATCTTGTTTGCGCTTAATGAAGCACTCAATGAGTTGACCTTTGTCCAATCTGAAGATGGCTATTATTATGCGGATGTGGAAATGTCGGTTAATAGCGAGGAGATTGGGAAAGTGTTGCCTTGGTCGGCTGAAAGCCCCAATTTGTACCAGTTGAGGATTTCATTGATGGACAAGAAGGCCAAAACCATTGAAAGACTCACTTCGTCTTTCGGCTTCCGTACATCTGAAATCAAGGACGGCAAGTTGCTCATCAACGGACAGTATGTATTAATTAAAGGAGTGAACCGCCACGAGCACGACCCTTACTCAGGCCATGTCATCAGCCACGAGTCGATGGAACGCGACATTGCCCTGATGAAACAAATGAACATCAACACGGTGCGCACTTGCCATTATCCTGATGACCCATATTGGTATGAACTCTGCGACCGTTACGGCCTTTACGTTTGGGACGAGGCCAACTGTGAATCGCACGCACAAGGCTATGGCGAAAAGAGCCTCGTCAAAGACCCGCAGTACAAGGAGATGGTATGGTCGCGCAACCGCAACATGCTTGAACGCGACAAGAACCACCCCTCGGTGATTATGTGGTCGATGGGCAACGAGTGCGGCAACGGCGTCAACTTCGAATACACTTACGACTGGATGAAAGATCGCGACCCTTCGCGCCCCGTGACTTACGAAAGAGCCATTTACGACCGCAACACCGATGTCATAGGCTTGATGTATGCCAGCCCAAAGTATCTGCAAAAGTTTGTGGATGAAGGACTTGACAAGGAAGGCAGGCCTTTCATCATGGTGGAATACTGCCACGCGATGGGCAACAGCATGGGCGGTTTGAAAGATTATTGGGATGTGATTGAAGCCAACGAGCAACTGCAAGGCGGTTGCATTTGGGACTGGGTCGATCAGAGTTTCATCGTTCGCGATGTCGAAAAGGATGTCGATTGGTACGCCGTTGGTGGAGACTTTGGCCATGCCTATGGCGTGGGCGACGACGACGCTTTCTGCGCCAACGGTGTGGTCAGCAGCGACCGCAGGCCGCATCATCACGCTGCTGAATTGAAGAAGGTGTATCAGCCCAGAACTGGAATGCTTTCACTAATGCTTCATCTTACGATTATGAATATACCATTTTTTCTGCTGGAAAGGTGTTGCTGAACGAGAAGTTTGAACTTGATCTCAAACCATACGAAACGCAAAGGGTGAATATAGAAAGGCTGCGAATTTACGGCCAGCCTGGTGAGGAGTTCTTTGTTCGTTTTTCGGTAAGGCAAAAAAATACCCAAGGTGTTATGTCGGCAGGAATTGAGGTTGCCTACGATGAGTTTAAGTTGGATTGGCCGTCAGCGCCGTTAGAGCCTTTGGTGAGTGAAAAGTCAGTGGAGTACAGTTCGGCTAATCTCACTGTTTTCAATGACGATTTCTCAGTTGTTTTCGACAAGGCTACTGGCCAAATCGTTTCTTATCTCTTTAAGGGAGAGGAACTTCTGAAAGGCGTTCTAAAAGATAACTTCTGGCGTGCCCCTACCTTGAACGACGAGGTGGACGGATGGGCTTTACCTCGATGGAAAAAAGCAGATTTGCAACATTTAACGGCCAAAAATGCAGGTCTGCATTTCGAGCGTATGGATGCCAACTCGGTATCGGTTAATTCCGTTATTGAGTATTATGATAGCAAGGGACAATTGCAACTCGTGGTCAACAAATTGTATGTTATTGATGGCAACGGTAACATTGGTATCACCAATCGTGTTGAGCCAATGGAGACGGTGACTTCGTTCCCGAAAATCGGGATGCAGTTCCGTGTTCCACTGGAATACAAATACTTGGGCTATTTTGGTAAAGACTTTGAGAATTATCCTGACCGCAACGCCTCGGGCAAAATGGGGCTTTATGATGTCAATGCCATGGATTTCTTTGAGCAGCATGTCGTTCCACAAGACAATGGCAACCATAGCGATACCCGCTGGATGACTTTGAAGAGCGAAAAGAGCGATGTTGAATTGTTTGTAACGATGCCAGAGCCATTCAATTTCAGCATTTACAATTACGATGACGACAACCTCACCGCAGCTCGCCGTATCAACCAATTGGAACCCAAGGATTTCCTTACGGTCAATGTGGACTATAAGCAGGCACCCATCGGCACGGCTACCTGTGGTCCTGGTGCGGATGAAAAGTATGTCATTAAGAATCAGGTGTATGAATACTCAGTTCTGTTTAGGGCATTCGATAGAAAGAAGGAGAATCCTTTCGTTTTAAGCCGTTTTCAAGTGCCAGATGCGACCGCTATAATGGTCCCAATGCCCGAAATCAAGGCGATGATGGCGGGGAAGGAGGACTTCCGCATGTTCAACCGTCCGCTGACGATTTCTATGACCTGCGCCGACCCTGAAGCTGAAATCCATTACACGACCGACGGCAGTGAGCCGACGAAGAAGTCGTCAATTTATAAGTCCTCGTTTGTCATTCTGAAGTCCTGCACCATCAAAGCTAGGGCTTTCAAGAAGGGTAGTTTGCCTTCGTTTGTGGCATTGCAACAGTTCAATCGTCTTAACATCAAGAACACGACCTTTGTCAACCCACCTGCGGAGCGTTACGGCAAGGATGCCGACATTGCCCTCATGGACGGCAAGAAAGGCGCATCTGGCGATTGGCACAACGACTGGCTCGGCTTTGAGGGCGACGATATGGAGGCCACCATAGAGTTGGCAGTCCCGACTGACATCAGCATGGTAAAGGTCGGCATTTGCCACGAACCAAACGACTGGGTGGTATGGCCCAAGGGCGTACTGGTGTGTTTCTCCAAAGACGGCAAGGAGTTCACCGAATGGAGAATTGCCGAATTACCTGTCTACGACCTGCCCGATCCTATGGCAGGCATGGGTAGGGTGGAAGCGCGCGCCCTCGTCAACGAGAAACAGGCCAAGTTTGTCAAGGTGAAGGTGCAGAACCAGGGCACTTTACCACAATGGCATCCCTATGCTGGCCAAAAGGCTTGGATTATGGTGGATGAGGTGGTGATAGAATGAAAAAAGGCGCTCAAACAAGCGCCTTTTTCGTTTCTTACCATTCAACAGCCATTCGTTGCACAGGCATGGTCATGCATCGGGCACCTCCACCGCCGCGTGAAAGTTCGTTGCCTTCGAAGGCGACGATGCACTTTTTGACGTTGTTGAGGTTGACCTTGTTGTTGACCACGTCGGCAGCCGTAACGATGGTGAAGCCTGCCTTGTTCAAGGCTTCCAAAGTGTGTTGGTTGCGGCCGTAGCCGATGAATTTGCCGGGTTCGAGGCAGAAGAAGTTGCAGCCGCTGTGCCATTGTTCACGGGCAGCCCAGTCATCGTTGCCATTGCCACAGTAAACTGGCTCCAGGTCGATGCCGACGTCTTTCAGTCCTGCAAGCAGGTCGGGAACCTCGCTACCTACGGCCTTCTGTCCGTCAATGGTGATATGGAAGGTCTTGTAGTTGCTGTTCATGATGACAGGCTTGTAAACCATGCATCTGTTGACATCAAGCATGGTGAATACCATGTCGAGGTGGATGAACGACTCAGGCTCAAGCGGCAACTCCTGGAAAATCAGGTGCTTCACGCCTGGCTTGGTCTTCAAGTGTTCGACGATGGCTTCCACGCCATGCATGTTGGTACGTGATCCTAAACCGCAAATCACCACATCGTCACGGATAATTTGCACATCGCCGCCTTCCACGGTACCCACGCCATGCGTTTCGTAGTCCATCACAGGGTTGACAACCTTGGTGTCAAACAACGGGTGAAGGTTATAGATGCTGTTCAGAATCAAGCATTCGCGGGCACGCACCGTGGTGGCCATGTTACTGATCATGATGTTGTCAAACATGGTGAACGAAGCGTCACGCATGAAAAACAGGTTCGGAATGGGCAGAAGGGCGTACGGGTCCTTATTAATAAAGGTGACATCTTCAAGACGGACGCCTTCAATCAGTTGGCGGGAAAGTTCCTCGGCTGGTAGCGACTTGAGATAAGGGACAAGGAACGCCTTTTCCTCGGCTTTGCAGACGCGGTCAACCATGGCGTTCTTGATGTTCTCAATCTGTAGGATGTCGGTTAACAGGTCACCGACCTCATGAACTTGCGCCACTTTCTGAAGCACTCTCTTAAAATAACTGTATTCCTTTTGGGCGACTTGCATGTTCAGAATGTCGCTGAATAGGAAATTATGCGCGTTTTCGGGGGTCACTTTCTCCAACTCGGTGCCGGGAGTGTGTACTAAAACATGCTGTAGCTTACCGATTTCGGAGTTTACACTGACATTGATTCCTTGATGTGAATCCATAAAAAGATAATTGGTGAGACAATAGGAACACGGAAATCAACCGTCGTTCCAAATATGTTGCAAAGATACGAAATTCCCCGAAATCGTAAAGAAAAAAGTTGAAAATTGAATTACAATCGGCAAAGCATCTCCTAAGATGTTGTTAACCATCGGATAAGGAGACATCCTCGTCCATATTGTAAGCCCTGAATTGCAGTTTTTTCGGCTGGTGGATGTCGAGATACATGTCCTCATATTTCCCCGAACCCCAGTTGCCGACCAATGAAGACTCGACAGTAAGAACCTTTAGTTCGTCCAGAAATGCCGAACGAGGTATGGAATAGGCCCCAAGGCTCATCAAATGGTTTGTCTCTTGTTGGCAGTCAATGAGTTTAAAACCATGCTCTTCCAAGAATCTATGCAAATGGTAAAATGCTACCTTCGAGGCGTCGGTGACGGTGTGGAACATCGACTCGCCGAAAAACACCTGTCCGATGGCGAGACCATATAGCCCGCCCACCAATTCTCCCTCTTGATAGGTCTCAAACGAATGTGCTATGCCCAACTCATGCAGACGCGTGTAAGCGTCCACCATCTCATCCTGAATCCATGTGCCATCCTGGTCCTTGCGAGGCGTTTCGGCACAATGCAACATCACCTCGCGGAAGTTGGTGTCGATCCTCATTTCAAATTTTCCTGATCTCAGCGTGCGCCTCAAGGATTTGCTGACTTTCATTTCTCCAGGTCGGATGACAAGCCTGGGGTCGAGTGACCACCATAGCAAAGGCTCGTTTTCGCTGTACCATGGGAAGATGCCGTTGGCGTAGGCTACAATGAGACGCTGGGGGGAGAGGTCGCCGCCAAAAGCAAGCAGCCCTTCCTTATTGGCGCGGTCGGCAGGAGGGAAGAAGCAATCGTCGTCGTTAAGTTGGTACAAAATGTTCATGACCTTACAAATGGAGCACAAAAATACGTAATTTTGCCCGTCATTATCAAGACGATGCCAAGATATTTCATCCACATGGCCTATAACGGTAGCCGCTATCATGGTTACCAGATCCAACCGCACTCAAACAGCGTGCAGGAAACGGTGGAACAATGCCTGAGCCTCAAACTCGGACAATCTGTTTCCATCACGGGTTGTGGTCGTACCGACACAGGCGTTCATGCAAAGAATTATTATGCCCATTTCGACATTGACGCGGAAATCGGTGATGCCGATACTCTTGCCCATCAGATGAATGCCTTCCTTCCCGACGACATCGTCATCTATCGCATTTGGCAGGTTGCGCCTGACATGCACGCCCGTTTCGATGCCGTGTCGCGCACCTATCATTATTACATTACACGCACGAAGAATCCTTTCCACACACAGGATGCCTATTTCCTATACGGCGACTTGGACATCGACAAGATGCAGAATGCTGCCAATGTTCTTTTTGAATATGAGGATTTTACGAGTTTTTCAAAGGTGCATACCCAGGTGAAGACTAATAATTGTAAAATTATGGAAGCGCGTTGGTTTGAAAAGGAAGGCTTGCTGGTGTTCCGTATCAAGGCCGACCGTTTCTTGCGCAACATGGTGCGGGCCATTGTAGGCACATTACTGGAGATAGGGAAGGGACGCATGACCTTGGAGGAGTTTCGTGCCGTTATCGAAAATAGAGACCGCTGCGAAGCTGGCACTTCGGTGCCCGCCCATGCGTTGTTTTTAGAAGAAGTAGAATACTGTAGGGACGCATCGCATGCGTCCACAAACAATTGAAGTTATTTATATGTTCCAAAAAATCATCCGTTTCTGCGTCAAGCTGGTTCAGAAATACCTGCCTGAACCTTTCATTTTTGCTATTGTATTGACCCTTTTGGCCTTCATCATCGCCATGCCGGTTTGTCATCAGACACCTATCGAAGTCGTAGAGCATTGGGGCAATGGTGTGTGGTCGCTGCTGGCTTTTGCCATGCAGATGGCCTTGGTGTTGGTGACAGGTTCGGCCTTGGCGGCGGCGACGCCTATCAAACGGGGCATCAGCGCAATGGCGGGCTTGCCCAAGACCCCCGCAGGTGCTATTGCCTTGGTGACGGGCATATCGGCCTTGGCCTGCTGGCTCAACTGGGGTTTTGGCCTCATTGTGGGCGTTATCTTCGCGAAAGAGATCGCCAAGAAGTTGCGTGGCGTGGACTATCGTCTGCTCATCGCCTCGGCCTACAGTGGCTTCGTGGTGTGGCATGCCGGCCTCTCAGGTTCCATCCCGCTGACGATGGCCACGGAAGGCTCCAATCTTGAAACTGTGACGAAAGGTGCTCTCATGCATCCTATTCCGATAGGACAAACCATCCTTGCGCCACAAAACCTCATCATGGTGATGGTCGTCATCGTGGCTATCGTGGTGGTCAATGCGTTGATGCACCCCAAAGGGGAACATGTGGTGACTATCGAACCGTCTCTGTTGTTCGAGGAAGAAGCAAAAGCAGAGCCAAAGGCCACGACACCCGCCGAAAAGTTGGAAAACAGCCGTGTGCTTTCATGGATTATCTCTTTGTTGGGCTTGTCATATCTGGTCATCAAGTTGTTCTTCAAAGGGGGTGGCTTCGACTTGGGTGCTGTGATTATGCTGTTCCTGTTTTTGGGTATCATCTTGCACGGCACGCCATTGGCCTACGTCAAGGCTTTTGGGAAATCGGTGGGTGGCGCGGCAGGCATCCTGTTGCAGTTCCCATTCTATGCAGGTATCATGGGCATCATCACAGGCGTAGGAGAGTCGGGTATCTGTTTGGGTGAAATTGTCAGCAATGCTTGCGTATCCATCTCAACGCCAAAGACATATCCTTTGTTTACCTTCTTCTGTGCGGCCATTCTCAACATGTTTGTGCCTTCAGGTGGTGGTCACTGGGCCATACAAGCACCTATCATGTTTACGGCGGGTGCTGCTTTGGGCGTGGATGCTGGATTGACAGGTATGGCCATCTCATGGGGTGATGCCTGGACCAACCTGATTCAGCCGTTTTGGGCTTTGCCAGCCTTAGCCATAGCAAAACTGAATGCAAAAGACATCATGGGCTTTTGCATCATCGACTTGTTTGTTACGGGATTGATTATCTGTTCGGGATTGTTGCTCTGGGCATGAGTTAGAACGTGTCCATGCCGTCCCATTCCACGAGGTCGTGGCGTACGTAGCCTTCTTTGCCTCTTATCTGGATTTTGTACCATTCCTTAACCTTGCCCAAACAAGGATAAGTATTAGGCACTTCCCCCTCTTTGCATGTAATCTGGCATAATACAGGGGAATTGGTGTTGGGCTGGGTGCGAACATTGACGTTTTTCCTTAGCGTGTAAACGATGCCTTGGCCATTTTTGGCACTGTATTCCACAATTTTATGTCCCAGTTTTGGAACCTCGATGTCGTCATGGACACTGACGGTATAGGAAGTCTGGTTGGTTTGCACATAACGCCCGACAAGGTTGC
The DNA here is from genome assembly GCA_902789915.1 of uncultured Bacteroidia bacterium. Taxonomy (GTDB): domain Bacteria; phylum Bacteroidota; class Bacteroidia; order Bacteroidales; family F082; genus Limimorpha. The sequence continues at coordinate 31,515 of CADAPW010000069.1, forward strand.
CTCTATTATCGACCACCATCTTCATCCTGCTGGCAGAGGCGGCGATGATGGATGGGTCACCCTCGTCCTCCACAACAGGCGTTTTCTCCACGACAGGTTCGGAAGGCGATACCACTTGTTCGATGCTGTCGGTGGTAGGGGTGACATCGGTCGTTTTTTTGCCTTTGCTGCCGCATGAGTAACAAATAAGGCTTGCGACAATTAAAGACATGACTGCAAACAAGTGTTTCTTCATGATGATTGTTGTTGGTCGGTTACAATTGTTTTATAAAAAGAGCAAGACCTTTTCAGCCTTGCTCTCATTCAGTAGCGGGATCGAGAATTGAACTCGAGACCTCCGGGTTATGAATCCGACGCTCTAACCTGCTGAGCTATCCCGCCTCGTTTCGGGTTGCAAAAGTAGACATTTTTTTGATACGTTCAACAAAAAAAGCGGAAAAAATGTTTTTTCCGCTTTTTTGCTTACGTAACGGTTATTCCGTCAACTCTTTGGCGGCTTGTTCCAGCTTGGTATCCAGCACTTTCATTGCTGTTTCGAGACCTTGGGAGACATCGCCCTTCATGCCAAAATAGAACTTAATCTTCGGCTCGGTGCCCGAAGGACGGATGGTGATCTTTGAACCGCTCTCGGTGAAGAACTGCAGCACATCGCTCTTAGGTAGTGTGATAGGTGTGACTTTGCCTGTCAGCAAGTCCTTGGCTTCCTGGAGCTTGTAGTCGCGAATTTCAACCACTTTTTCGCCAGCGATGACGGTGGGCGGGGTGGTACGGAACTTGGCCATCAAAGCCTTGATTTCCTCGGTGCCACTGATGCCCTTCTTGGTCAACGAGACGAGTTTCTCCTTGAAGAGACCGAACTCTTTGTAGATGTCCATAAGCAGCTGGTAAGGGGTCTTGCCTTGCTCTGCCGCCCACGCAGTGGCTTCTGCAATCATGCTGGTGGCGATGACGGCATCCTTGTCGCGGACGAAGTCGCCAGCCAGGTAGCCATAGCTTTCTTCACCGCCGCCGATGAACTGCTTCTTGCCTTCAAGTTCAAGGATTTTGTCGGCGATGTACTTGAAACCGGTCAACACATCGTAACGATCCACATTGTACTTCTTGGCCATCTCAAACAGCAGCTCGGTGGTGACGATGGTCTTCACGATGAACTCCTTGCCCGTGAGTTTGCCTAATTCGTTCCAGCGGGTCAACAGGTAGTAGACGAAGATGCTGGCGGTTTGGTTGCCGTTGAGCAGGATGAACTCGCCCTTGTCGTCTTTCACGGCGATGCCCACGCGGTCGGCGTCAGGGTCAGTGGCCATGACGAGGTCGGCATTCACCTCTTGGGCTTTCTTCACGGCCAAGGCCATGGCGGCAGGCTCTCGACAATCATCTGTTCCTCAACGCAGTAGACATTTTCAAAGCCCTTGCGCTTTAGGATTTCGGGCACCAAGCGACGACCTGTGCCGTGGATGGGCGTGTAAACAATCTTTAGATTTTTGTGCTTCTTGATGAGATCCAAGGAGAGCGAGAGACCGTACACCTTATTTAAATAGATGTCGTCGAACTTCTCGTCAAGCACGGTGATGAGGTCGGGGTTGCGCTTGAAGTTGACCATCGACGGGTCGGTGATTTTCTCCACCTCGGCGATGACGTTTTTGTCGTGCGGGCTGACCAGCTGGCCGCCGTCGTTCCAATAGGCCTTGTAGCCGTTGTATTCCTTGGGGTTGTGAGAGGCGGTCACCATCACGCCGGCATCACATTTCATCTCGCGAACGGCGAACGAAAGCTCTGGGGTGGGGCGGAGGCTGTCGAAGATGTAGACCTTGATGCCGTTGGCCGACATCACGTCAGCGGTGACGTTGGCGAAGGCGGGGCTGTTGTTGCGGCCGTCGTAGGAGATGGCGATGCTGAGGTCTTTTTTGTCAGGATGCATCTTTTTGATGTAGTTGGCGAAGCCTTGGGTGGCCATGGCCACGGTGTAGATGTTCATGCGGTTGGTGCCGGCACCCATGATGCCGCGCAGACCGCCGGTGCCGAACTCGAGGTTGCGGTAGAAACTCTCGGTGAGTTCGTTAGGGTCATTGTCGAGCATGTTTTGCACGCTCTTTCTCGTTTCTTCATCGTATTGCTCAGTGAGCCACGATTTTGCTCTTTCGATGATTTTAGGGTCAACGTTGTTCATAATGTTGGTATTAGATGTTGTTTAATTCTTTAATACACTTGACCAAACTCTCCCTCCACTCTGGTATCTCAATCCCAGCATACTCCTTTATCTTGCTCAAATCCAACACACTGTACGCAGGTCGTTTTGCCTTAGTGGGATATTGGTCTGTCGATATCGGATTCACCTTGCACTTCTTCTCGCCGATTTCCATGATGGCGGTGGCGAAATCGTACCAGGTGATTTGCCCTTCGTTAGTGAAGTGGAAGATCTCGTGGACTTCGTTCTTGCCATTCTTTTTGAGTAACGCCATAAGGGCAACCGCTAGGTCGTGCGCCCAAGTGGGACAGCCCTTTTGGTCGGCCACCACGTTGATTTCGTCTTTCGTGTCGCCCAGCATGAGCATGGTCTTCACGAAGTTCTTTCCGACCGAGGAATAGAGCCATGCCGTGCGGACAATCATGTAATTGCAGCCACTCTCACGGATGGCGCGTTCGCCGTCGGCCTTGGTACTGCCATACACCGACTGCGGGTTGATGGGGTCGTCGACCTTGTAAGGTTCGTGTGCGTCGCCCCCAAAGACATAGTCGGTGGAGACATGGATGAGCAGTGCATCATGCCTTTTGCAGGCATCGGCCAGCACTTTCGGCGCGAAGGTATTGACCAAGGTGGCTAATTGCTGTTCATCCTCGGCTTTGTCCACGGCAGTGTAGGCTGCGCAGTTGATGCAAGCGTCAATCTGGTTGGTGCCGAAGCATTCCTCCACGGCAGCTTTATTGCAGATGTCAAGCGTGTCGATGTCGGTGAAGAACCATTGGTGTTCCGCACCAGCGATTTTCTTTAGCTCTGTTCCTAATTGGCCTTTGCAGCCTGTTACTAATATTTTCATTTTCACTAATTTTAAAATCTATGTACAAAAGCGATGCCCAACGATTCCTTGAATTGTAGCTTGGGCACGTTGTCCACCACAGTCTGCACACCATCAATTTCCTCATACACGGGGAAGGTGGTGTTGTGGTCATATTTCAGGTGGACGAACAGTATGGTCGTGATGTATTTGGTGATGAGGAAATGGATGGTGTTTTCCCAGTTGACATCGAGGCGCAGCCTATTATCGTTGCGGCGCTCGAAATAGTTGTAGAAGGTGTTGAGTATCGTCGCATACTTGATGTTTTTGCCAATGGGTTGCTTGTAGTTGATAATGATGTTGGCACCGATGGCAGGAGCGATTCTCTCTCCAGGTATCCAATTGCCATCCGAGTCGTAATAGCCTTTCATCACGCCGAAAGCGCCTTGGTCTGCCAGCTCTTGGTTCAACACAAAGGTGATTTTTCCTGCCAACGGAGCCATGAAGACTTGGAAATGCTCGTTTTTGGTGTTGTATGTATAACCTGCTGAAAGCGTGAGATAGGCGGGTGCGAAGAAGGTGGAGATGACTGTGGAGTCGTTTGGGTA
>CADAPW010000070.1 GCA_902789915.1 uncultured Bacteroidia bacterium
AGCAGCGACAAGATCTGGGCCTTATCCAAGGCATACAACATACGCAGGCCTAATTCATTGTTGGTGGCGAGTTGCCTCCAGAGATAACCATTTTTACATTTCAAACTGCAAAATTTTGCAGATTTTTACATTTCAAACTATAAAAAAGCACTGATTTTTTGCAGTTGAAACTACAAAATCACGGCTCCGACGACAACGAGCCTGCCCCGCTGGGCAGCGGCATCGCCCTGCTCGTGGGCCTCGGCGCCGCCTACCTCGTGGGCAAGAAACGCAGGGAGGAATGAGATTCCCTACGGGAATGGAAAGAAAGGCAGTGTGTAAAACGGCGGCTTGAGGTGGCATAAGGTCAGTAAGTGTCTGAGGCCGCCGCAAATAAAAAAAACAACAGACTCCATTAACTTCGTTGAATCTTCGATTTCCCGAAGGGAATCCCTAAATACCTAGGAAGTAAATTTTCTTTTCATATAGTTTTTGACGAGAGCCAGTGGCGCAAGCCATTGGCTCTTTTTTGTCCCTCGCTGAGACACGCAGTCAAAAACCTACCGCAGCCAAAGCACCTGCCCCTTTGAAACGCGGGCATCCTTGGCCAAGCCGTTCTTCTTCAGGATCTTTTCGGGCTTCACGGCGAAACGCAGGGCGATGTCGCGCAGGGTCTCCCCTTCCCCGACGGCATGCTTTTTGGCTTTCCAGTTTTTGTTGCTGAGTTTCTCCAAATACACCACGTCGCCGCTATGGAACACCATCTCGTCGGGATGGCGCAGCAGGTTGTATTCACAGAAACGCTGGTATTTCACGCCGAACTCCTTGGCTAACCGCTCCGGGGTCTCCCCTCATGTCGACCAGCTCGAAGGCGGAACGGTTGTCGGGAGAATAGGCCAGCTCAAGCAGCTCGTCCTCAGGCTCAATGTCGGGCAGTTGGTTGTCGTCGCTACGTTCGCCGAGGGCGATTTCATCGTATTTGGCGAGGTCATAGAGTTTGATGCGGTCGATGAGCAGCTGGGCGTACTTGGGGTTGGTGGCATAGCCCGCCGCCTTGAGGCCTCTGGCCCAGCCTTCGTAGTCGGTGATGTCGAGGTCGAAGAGGGCGGCATAGCGGCTGCGCGTGGTGAGGAACAGGGAATGGTCGACGAACGACTCCTCAGCGTTGTCGTACTTGCGGAAGCACTCGTTCTTCTCGTCGTCGTCCATGATGTAGGTGTCGCCCTCCCATCCCTTGTGGCACTTGATGCCGAAGTGGTTCTTTGCCTCGCGTGCCAAGGCGCTGTTGCCCGCCCCCGACTCGAGCAGTCCCTGCGCCAAGGTGATGGACGCCGGGATCTTATGGTCGCGCATCTCGCGCATGGCGATGTCCTTGTAGGTCTGGATGTATTCTTCGGGGGTGATGCGTTGCGCCGTTAGAGCTACGGGTAACGCTAAAAGCAAAATCAAGTATAGTTTTCTCATAACCAAACAACGAAAAAGAAGCCAAAAACGTATAAAACCAAAATAAAAACGCCCTACCTCCGAAAAAATCCGTATCTTTGAAGCCAATTTTCACAAAACCATGGATACAACACGCCTATTCAAGTACTTCCCCGAGCTGACCGACAAGCAAAAGGAACAGTATAACCAGCTGAAAGACTTGTATTTGGATTGGAACGCCAAAATCAATGTCATCTCGCGCAAGGACATGGAGCACTTCTATGAGCACCATGTGTTGCATTCCTTGGCCATCGCCAAATACTTCGAACTGCTGCCCGGCATGAAGGTCATGGACCTCGGCACCGGAGGCGGCTTCCCCGGCATCCCCTTGGCGATTATGTTTCCGCAGACCGAGTTCTACCTCATCGACGGGACGGGCAAGAAAATCACGGTGGTGAATGCCGTGAAGGATGCCATCGGCTTGGAGAACGTGGTGGCCGAACACAAACGTGCCGAGGAAGTGAAAGAGAAGTTCGACGTGATTACCGGTCGCGCCGTGATGACGTTGCCCGAAATCGCCAACCTCGCTGGCAACAAGTTGAGAATCAGAGGCGACGAAGAGGCAGGCGGCATCCTCTACCTGAAAGGCGGCGACTTGACGGAAGAATACAAGGCCCTGAGCCGCTACTGGCGGCATAAACAAGTGGCTGTGAGCAAATGGTACAAGGAGGAATACTTTATGGAGAAATTTGTGGTACATTTATTTTAATCACAAAACCTACAAAACATGCAAAACAATATGAAATATAAACAGGCAACGGCTCGCAACCGACTCGCCGCTGCAACGCAGCCCAAAGGCTGCCTAAAAGTCCAACCAGCATCCGAAAGGATGCGTCGGAAAGGAGCCGGTTGGCGACTTTCTCTGCTAGAAAAAACGGTTTTGTAAGTTTTGAATGTTTTGTGACAACCGAAAATTCAACAATTCAACAATAAACAGTTCAACAAATCAACAATAAACAATTCAACAAATGAAAAAACTAACCTTATCCCTTCTGGCAATGCTTGCCCTCAGCGCGGCTATGTTCGCCCAGCAAGCCATGCCCGCACCTTTCGACCAAAACGTAAGACGCGGCAAATTGGAAAACGGATTGACTTACTACATCCGTCACAACGAGAAACCCGCACAGCGCGCCAACTTCTACATCGCGCAGAAAGTCGGTTCCATCCTTGAAGAAGACGACCAGCAAGGTCTGGCCCACTTCCTCGAGCACATGGCCTTCAACGGCACCAAGAACTTCCCCGGCAAGAACCTGCTCAACTACATGGAGCACAACGGCGTGAAGTTCGGTGAAAACGTCAACGCTTGGACCAGCATCGAGCAAACCGTCTACATGCTCACCAACGTGCCTACCACCAACATGAACCTTGTCGACTCGTGCATCCTCATCCTTCACGACTGGTCGAGCTTCATCTCCTTGGAAGGTCCCGAAATCGACAAGGAACGCGGCGTCATCCTCGAAGAGAAGCGCACCCGCAACGACGCCCAACAGCGTATGTGGGAGAAGATGCTGCCCGAGATTTATCCTAACAGCCCCTACGGTCACCGTATGCCCATCGGTACCGAGGAAGTCATCACCGGCTTCGACCACGAGGCCCTGCGTGCCTACTACCACAAGTGGTATCGCCCCGACCTGCAAGGCATCATCATCATCGGCGACATCGATGTGAATGAAGTGGAGAACCACCTGAAGGCCATCTTCGAGGACATCCCCGCCCCTGTCAACCCCGCCGAGCGCACCCGTTTCCAAGTGGCCGACAACGCCGACCCCATCGTGAGCATCTGCACCGACCGCGAAGAGACCAACTACAACATCTCGGTGTACTACAAGCACGATGTCGTCCCGAACGAGGAGAAAGAAGACATTCAGTATTGGCTGAAGGGTTACATTGACAACCTCGTCGCCACCATGTATAACAACCGCATGCAAGAACTGACGCAAAAGGCCAACCCGCCCTTCATCTTCGGCTATGGCTACTACGGCACCTTCTTCGTCAGCGACACCAAAGACGCTTGGACGACCATGGCCTACGCCAAGGACAAAGAGGGTATCGACGAAGCCCTCAACGCCATCGTGGCCGAGAACAAGCGCATGCAGCAGTACGGCTTCACCGCCTCCGAATTCGAGCGCGCCAAGGCCGACCTGATGAAACAAATCGAAAGCCAATACGACGAGCGCGACAAGCAGGAAACCAGCAGATACTTCTACCCCATCCTCAGCCACTTCCTCACCAACGAGCCGCTGATGGGCATCGAGAACGAGTATATGCTGCTCAGCCAAATCCTACCCAACCTGCCCGTGGAAGTCATCAACCAATACGTCCCTGAACTCATCCGCAAGGACAACATCGTCATCACTTTGACCGCTCCCGAAAAGGAAGGCGAAGTGCTGCCCACCAAGGACGAACTCATCGCCCTGTTCAACAAAGCCAACGAAGTCGAAGTGGAACCCTACAAGGAGACCGTCAGCAACGAGCCTCTGATTGCCACCCTTCCCGCGAAAGGCGAAATCAGCACAAAGAAACACGACGACACCTTTGATGCCACCATCCTCACCCTGAAGAACGGCGTGAAGGTCATCTACAAGCCCACCAAGTTCAAGGACGACGAAATCCTGATGAATGCCTACAGCTTCGGCGGTTACTCGGTCATGGACCAAAGCGACCCCTTCACCCTGCAGGAAATCAACGAGTTGGCCACCCTCGGTGGTGTTGGTAACTTCAGTGCCATCGACCTGCCCAAGGTGCTGGCCGGCAAGAAAGCCAGTGTCCACCCCAGCGTCAGCAGCTACACCGAAGGTATGAGCGGCAGCTGCTCCGTCAAGGACTTGGAGACCATGCTGCAACTCACCTATTTATATTTTAACAACCTCCGTAGCGACGAAGAGGCCTTCCAGTCGTACATCACCCGTACCAAGGCCATGGTTGCCAACCTCGAGTCGAACCCCGACATCGCCTTCCGCGACAACCTCATGTTTGCCCTCTACGACAACCACCCGCTCATCAAGCGCATGAAAGCCGAAGACTACGACAAGGTTGACTATGCCAAGGCCCTCAAGCTCTTCGCCGACCGTTTCAAGGATGCCAACAACTTCGTGTTCACCTTCGTGGGTAACATCGACCCCGAGACCTTCGAACCCATGATCGAGCAATACATCGGCTCGCTGAAGACCAAGAAAAACGACGAGACCTGGACCACCAACGCCCCTGCCATCACCGACAAGGACGTCACCAGCCACTACACCAAGGCCATGGAGAACCCCAAGACCACCTGCTACATCGTCTATAATGGCGACATGGAATACACCCGCAAGAACCAGCTGACCATGCAACTCTTGAACGACGTCATGGATATCGTCTACACCGAGACCATCCGTGAAGACGAAGGCGGCACCTACGGTGTGGGCGTGCAAGGCAGCCTGTTGAACCGCCCGAAACCGAGCTTCATGTTCCTCATCGGCTTCGACACCAACAAGGAAATGTACGAAAAGCTGATGGGCATCGCCATTGCCGAGCTGCAGAACGTGGCCAACCAAGGCCCGCGTCCCGAAGACCTCAAGAAGGTGAAGGAGTTCCTCGTCAAGAAGCACGCCGAAGACATGGAAAGCAACCGCTACTGGATGGGCTGCATCACGACCCAGGATCGCGACGGCTTCAACCCGATGGCCGACTACAACAAGATCATCGAAAGCATTACCGCCGACGACGTGGCCAACATGGCGAAAGCTGTGCTGAAGGGCTACAAGAAAGAGGTGGTGCAGATGCCTGAATAAGAGATTCCCTTCGGGAATGGAGCAAGAATATATAATATAATATGCGGCGGCATGAGGGTTTGACCCATTGGATGAATCCTGTGGCCGCCGCAGATTAAAAAACAAACAAACTCCATTCCCGCAGGGAAACTCAATCTTGAAATCTTGAAATCAGAAATATTTAAATTATAACCGTTATGACAGAAAAACTCACAATGAGAGACAACCCCACCTATAGGTGGATTGCTTTGTTGCTCTTGGCTTTGGCCATGTTTTGCTCTTACATCTTCATGGACATCCTGTCCCCCATCAAGGACCTGATGCAAACCGAACGCGGCTGGGACAGCCTCGCTTTCGGCACCATGCAAGGCGCTGAGACCTTCCTGAACGTCTTCGTGTTCTTCCTCATCTTTGCCGGTATCATCCTCGACAAGATGGGTGTGCGTTTCACCGCCGTGCTTTCGGGCGCAGTGATGCTGGTAGGCGGCGTTATCGAGTACTACGCTATCAGCAAAGCATTCGCAAACAGCGGTGCCGAAAGATGGTTCACTGAAAACCTCAACTACATCCCAATCTTCGACGAGTTGGGCGTTTCGCCGTTCTACCGTGGCATGCCCGCTTCGGCCAAGTTGGCCGCTGTCGGCTTCATGATCTTCGGCTGCGGTACGGAGATGGCTGGTATCACCGTGAGCCGTGGTATTGTGAAATGGTTCAAGGGCCGTGAGACCGCTCTGGCCATGGGTTCAGAGATGGCCTTGGCCCGTTTGGGTGTGGCCACCTGCATGATTTTCTCGCCCTACTTCGCCAAACTCGGCGGCCATATCGATGTGAGTCGTTCCGTGGCTTTCGGCGTAGTGTTGCTCTGCATCGCCCTCATCATGTTCGTCGTCTACTTCTTCATGGACAAGAAACTCGACGCCCAAACTGGCGAAGCCGAAGAGAAAGACGACCCCTTCAAGGTCAGCGACATCGGCAAGATCCTGTCGAGCCTCGGCTTCTGGCTGGTTGCTCTCCTTTGCGTGCTGTATTATAGCGCCATCTTCCCGTTCCAGAAGTACGCCGTCAACATGCTGCAATGCAACCTGACGCTAACTGAGCCTGCCGCGGGTTCATTCTGGTCCGGCGACACTGTCACCATCGTGCAATACATCATCATGCTCGTGGTGGCTATCTGCTCTTTCGCCAGCAACTTCTCGAAGAATAAGAACATGAAGTTCGGTCTGATGGGTGTTGCCATCGTCGCCCTCGTGGTGTACTGCTACATGGGTTACATGCGTGGCACTGCCGAGACCATCTTCGCCGTGTTCCCGCTGTTGGCCGTGGCCATCACGCCTATCCTCGGCAACTACGTCGACACGAAGGGCAAAGCCGCATCGATGCTGATGATTGGCTCGTTGCTGCTCATCCTCTGCCACCTCACCTTCGCCTTCGTGCTGCCCATGTTCAAGGGCAACGCCGTCGGTGGCGTGGTCGTGGCCTACGTGACCATCCTGGTGTTGGGAGCCTCGTTCTCGTTGGTACCTGCCGCCTTATGGCCGAGCGTGCCGAAGCTGGTGGATGAAAAGATCATCGGTTCGGCCTACGCCCTGATTTTCTGGATTCAGAACATCGGCTTGTGGCTGTTCCCGCTGCTGATTGGTAAGGTCCTTGAAAACACCAACCCGGGTGTCACCGACCCTGTGGCCCTTGACTACACCTGGCCTTTGGTCATGCTCGCTTGCCTCGGTGTTGCCGCCCTCATCATCGGCGTCATCCTGAAGCGCGTGGATGCCAAGAAGCACCTCGGTTTGGAAGAACCGAACATCAAGTAATTTTGGTTTTAAAACTCAAAATTTAAAAATGCAGGGCTGCCACATTGTGACAGCCCTATCTTTTTATCTATGCACGAAAGGCACGTCACACATGTTGAGGATTTCCATGACGAAAGCCCTTTCGCGAGGGCCGAAATGCCCGTCGGAGCGCGACAGCTGGGTCATCATGCGCGAGAAAACACGTTTTTTCCCTTCCTTCATGTTCCTTATGGTTTCGTAGGCCAGTGCGGGCAATTCGTTTTTAGGAACCGGCACGAAGCCTTGGGCATCGAAGCCCAATTCATCAAGACAAGCCTTGAGGCAATCGTCCTCACCTAAACGGTCGTTGAAGTCGGCATGAACCAAGTTAAAGAGCACATTGGCCACGGCGGTTTTTTCCTCAGGAGTGAATTTTTCGTCCATAACGCATCTGATTTTTTATGCAAAGAAAACGAATTTTTTCATCATATCACAATTTTTCGTTTTTTAAAATTTGCGCCGCAAAATACCCAAATCCTATCGGGAACCCCATATCTCCCCGTAGGATACCATGGGGTGTATCACAGGAAAGTATGGGTATAAATGAACTGAAAAAAATGGGAGATATAAACGAGTTTTTGTATTTTTGCCCCCGACAAATACATAAACTATGAAAAAGCTATCCCTTCTTCTTTTGGCCATGGCCAGCACCTTTGCGCTGCAAGCCCAATGGGTCGACGACCCGATGACCAACACTTTAGTTGCTAACTGTGACCCTAGTTCGGCCGAGCTTCTTGTCGCCACCTCACCCGAGGGCGGCACCTTTGTGCAATGGGCGAGCATGTCATCGAACGGATGGTCACCCAAACTGCAATATGTCGATTACCAAGGCTACAAACAATGGGGCAGGGATGGCGTTCACGTCACCACACCCAACCTCGCCACCTGGTCGCCAGGCTACGCCCTCGCCGCCACTGACGACGGCGCTGTCGTCAGCATGTTCCGCACTGCCGACGCCAAGCACTGGGTGGTGAAAGTCAACCCCGACGGCAGCACGCCTTGGGGCACCGACGGCATGATGCTCTTCGACGGCGAAGGCGGCGGACGTTCAGAGCTGCTTGCCGACAAAGGCGGCGGATTCTGGGCTTTGGGTACCGACATGGACAACTCCTTCCTACAATATGTCAACGCCGACGGCACATTGATGCCCATGATCACCCTCTCCATCCCGACGAAAAAATGCACCAACGGCAAGCTGATTCCTTCCAGCGACGGTGTCTTCGTGGTGTATGCAAAGCAAACCCTACAAGGCTACACCAACTACAACAAGGAAATCTGCCTCGCCAAATACGACAAAAACGGCGAGCAGCTCCTTCCCGAGACCTTGTTGCTTGAGCTGCAGACCATAGGGGCAAGCTACGTCCACTACGCCATCCCCGACGGCTTGGGCGGCGCATACGTGTATCAATGGCACAACGCCATCGGCGGCGCCTACAACACCTACGTCACCCATTTCGACGAAAACGGCACGCCGACCATCACCGAACCCAACGGAATACCTGTGCATTCCCCCGACCCCAACAATTTCTACATCAACGCCTACCCCACCATCGACCCAATCACCCATGACCTGGTGATGGTGTACCGTCAGACCGAGGCTTACTCGCAGACACAATACAAGCTCTGCGTCAACCGCATCACCATGACAGGGGAAAAGCCTTGGGGCGATGGCATCCTCTTGCTCGACAACGGGACACAACACTTCTACGGTCCGCGTATCGACGCCCTCGAACTCGGCGACGGCTTCGCTGTGACCTACCACCAAGACGTCCCCGGCGCAAACGCGCAAACCATCGAGGCCTTTGGCCTTGACACGGACGGCAACATGACTTGGAGCACCCAGATATGCAGCAACCCCTATTCCAAGACCGGCACCGAGAACTCCACGGGATTCCATGAGGGGCAATGCGTGGTGACCTGGGTTAACGCGCAAGACGGCGGCCTCTATGGACAGAACCTCGGCTGGGACGGCAGCATGGGAGAGGTGACGCCTTTACCCTCATTGCCATGCAACCCGCCAACTGACTTCGATGGCTATGGCTATTATCATTTCCCTAACACAGGAGCTGTGCTTTCATGGACTGCACCCGAAACATTACCACTCCATTACAACCTCTATTTGGATGGCTCTAATGAAAAAGACATCATTGAAGTAGATGCTGAAAGCACTTCTTATCACATAGATGATTTGCCCTACGAATACAACATTTTCAGACTCACTGCTGTCTATGAAGACTGTGAATCCGACTTCGCGCTCACTCATAATGGCGACGACTACCTTCTCATTTTATATGAACTATCCGTCCCTGAAGCCGAAGACGAGGAGATCCTCACCATCACGGGCATATACAACCTCAAAGGACAACTTGTCAACACAAAGGACATCAACGAGTTGGCACCTGGCGTTTATGCCATCATTGGAACTACTGGTTCAGGCAAAATCATAGTAAAGAAAGTCTTGAAATAAGTATCAACTTTAACATTAATAACAACATGAAAAAGCTATTCATTCTTGTGTTCTCTTTGGCTGCAATGACTTTGCAAGCCCAATGGGTCAACGACCCTGCAAACAACACCCTCATCGCCAACGCTTCCTCTTATGGCGGCGAGGTCTATCTTTCGACTAATGAAGTCACGGGCGACACCTACGTCCAATGGTGTTCTGGTGGCAGCAATGGTTGGGGACCCACGTTGCAACGCCTCTCCTTCGACGGCACGCCGCAATGGGGCGCCGACGGCATTCGTATTACTTCACACGAATTCGGCTCGTCATCAGAAGGTTTGTCCATGTGTGCCACCGCCGACGATGCCGTGGTAAGTTGCTTCGCCAACTATGACGGTCAGACCATCGCCGTCAAAATCAACGCCGACGGCAGCTATGCCTGGGGCGAGCAAGGTGTCGAACTCTTCGACGGCCAAGCCTTCTCGCGCACCGAAGTCATCGCCGGCGACGACGGCGGCGTGTGGGCCTTAGGCTTCGACTACCAACGGCTCTTCCTGCAATACATCAAAGCCAGCGGCTCGTTGTATCCCTGCATCACTGTGGAAGATTCAGGCACTGTTGTCAGATACGGCCAGATGACCCTCGGCATTGACAACATCGTATTCCTCACCTACGAGAAAACCGGCAGTGGTTTCTACACGGACAAGGAAATGTATGTCGTGGGCTATACGAGAGATGGCGTACAGGTCGGCCCTGAAGCCCAACTGATGGCATCGCAATCCTTCCAGGTCACCTACCTTCACCATGTGGTGCCCGACGGCATGGGCGGCGGCTATGCCTACATCTGGCATCCGGGCATCGGCAGTGCGTTCAACACCTACGTGTTCCACTACAACGGCAACGGCGTCAATACCATCCACAACCCGGACGGCATTGCCGTGCATTCCTCTGACCCTGCCAACTACTATCTCGATGCATACGCCACCGTCGACCCGGTGAGCCACGACCTCATCATTGCCTACATTCAAGTCGACGCCAGCATACAGTCAAACGACCGCATCTTCATCAACCGCATCACCGCTGACGGAGAGAAAGTGTGGGACGACGGCATCATGGTAGTCGACTACCAGGGTGTGCCTTACGGCAACCTCAGGGTCGATGCTTTCGAGGATGGCAGCGGCTTTAGTTTGGCTTACGAAAAAGCGTCGGCCAGCAACAACTATCACAGCACCGTTGAAGCCGTCGGCTTCGACATGGAATGCAACCAGCTTTGGAGCAAAACAATA
>CADAPW010000071.1 GCA_902789915.1 uncultured Bacteroidia bacterium
TCAGGCAAATCAACTTCCCTGCCAAGAGCCGTAAACCCATCAAATTCATTGATTTAAGAATGAAGTAATGACCAATTTTGACGACATCAGACCTTTTAACGCGGATGAAATTCCCGCCGCGACACAGCGCATGGCCGACAGCGAGGTGATACCCGCCATCGCGCAGTATTTTGGTGTTCCCGCCGAGGCACTTCGTGAACGCATCCGCAGCATAAAAACCCTAAAGGAATTTCAGCTGGGACTGCTCAAAGAGGTGATTGAGACCTTGTTGAAAAAAACTACCACGTCTTTTGATTGGTCGGGGGGAGAAAACATCGATGAGAAAAAGCCTTATCTTTTCGTCTCGAATCATCGCGACATCGTGCTCGATGCCATGTTTTTGCAGTATATTCTGAACGAGGCGGGACAAAACACCTGTCAGATTACCTTTGGCAGCAACCTGATGTGCCATCCTTTTGTCATCGACTTCGGCAAGGTCAACAAGATGTTCCGCACCGAGCGTGGCGGCTCTCCAAAAGAGTTTTATAACAGCATGTTGCACATGTCGGAATACATGCGTCATGTCATCACTGAGGAACATGAGTCGGTGTGGATTGCGCAGCGCAATGGACGCACCAAGGACGGCAACGATGCCACAGACCCTGCCATCATCAAGATGTTCGGCATGAGTCGCCGTGACGACCGCGTGGCTTCGTTGGCAGAACTGAATATCGTTCCCGTTGCGGTGTCTTACGAATGGGAGTCGTGCGACAAGCTGAAGACAGTGGAGTTGTATCTGACGCGCAAGAACGGGCATTATGAGAAAAAGCAGGGCGAAGATCTCAACAGCATCCTGACGGGCATCATGCAACCTAAAGGCCATGTGCATTTCCATGTCTGCCCCATGGTCAGCGAGGACGACCTGAACGCCTTGAATGACTGTCCTTCGGGCGAGTTTTACAAGCGTGTGGCTGAACTGATGGACAGCCGCATCAATCCGCATTTTTATCTCCATCCCAACAACTACATCGCCCATGATTTGCGTAGCGGGACCACGACATACGCTGAACATTACACCGCTGAGCAGAAAGAAGCTTTCATCAAATACATGGATTGGATGAACGAATATCCCGACATGGACCGTAAAGAATTGGAGGAAATCTTTTTGGGGATTTATGCAAACCCGATAGAATGACATTGTTGTTACCAAACATAAATCATATTATTATGAGAAAACTGTTTTTATCCTTCGTGCTTGTCATGACTAGCATTGTTATGTTTGCACAATCTAATTTCAGCGAAACGGAGGCAGAAAAAGTGTCTTCCACAGAGATAGCCTCAACGCTTGGTGGAGGTCTCATGGTGCGAGATGGTCTCAACCTTAAACTCGATGGTCGTATATTGTCAGACTCAGAGGTGCGTGACCTCGTTGGCGAAGCCAATTACGAGACCTATCTTGACGCAAAAAAACAAATCAAAAAAGGTAAAACTTACCAGGGTATTTTTATTGGATCGACTTTTGCAACAGTGGCTTTGCTGGCAGTCGGTGCAGCGTCTCGAAATCTTACTATACTATATATTGGTTACATTCCAGCCATTGTCGCTGATGTCAGTCTTCCGCTGATGTGTATCTTTAAAGGCATAGGAAAAGGTCGTATGAGTTGGGTTGCCGACGATTACAATGAGCATAATAAAACACAAGTCTCCTTTAGCTTTTCTCCTTCTATCATGCGTGCTAATGCCCAACCCGATCAGGCCAATTTGGGCGCAGGTATGACCTTCAGTCTCAACTTCTGAACGGAAGTGGTTTTCCCATAAAAATGTTCCGTGCAAGGATAAAACCACTATCTTTGCACGGAATTTTTGTTGTGTATGGGAAACAATTCACAAATTAATAGAGCCTCGCGTTGTGCCGTCATCGGGCATGGAAGTTGGGCAACAGCGCTTGTCAAAGTGCTGACAACCAATGAGTCCTCGGTTGGCTGGTATGTCCGCAATGCCGATGTTCTTGAATCGTTGCGTGTCGATGGCCGCAATTGTCGCTACCTCTCTGAGATTGAGTTTGACTTGACACACTTGCGCCTTTCCGACGACTTGAATGCAACGATTTCGGAGGCTGACATCATTTTTTTGGTCATGCCGGCGGCTTATCTGAAATGTTATCTCTCCGATTTGCAGGTTTCCTTGGAAGATAAAATGGTGGTTTCGGCTATCAAAGGGGTCATCCCCGACGAAAAAATGTTTGTCACCGACTACCTCAAAAAGCGTTATGAGCTTACCGATTCGCAGCTGTGCTTTATATGTGGCCCGACGCATGCCGAGGAAGTAAGCCACGGACAGCTCACCTATTTGACTTTAGCCTGCCAAGATATGGTGAACACCCGAGTGGTAGGCGAGAAGCTGAAAACGCCGTTCATCAGAATCAACTGCCAGAAAGACATCAAATATCTGGAGCGTTCTTCCGTGTTGAAAAACATCTATTCCGTCATGGTGGGCATCGCTGTGGGCTTAGGCTATGGCGACAATTTCATCTCTGTCTTGGTGGCCAACTGCATCAAGGAGATGTATTTTTTACTCGATCCGCATAGCATCAACGACCTTACCAAGTTCAGTCCGTCCAATTTCTTC
The DNA here is from genome assembly GCA_902789915.1 of uncultured Bacteroidia bacterium. Taxonomy (GTDB): domain Bacteria; phylum Bacteroidota; class Bacteroidia; order Bacteroidales; family F082; genus Limimorpha. Next base: position 2,608 of record CADAPW010000071.1, read on the forward strand.
GGCGATTTGTTGGTGTCGTGCTATTCGAGCCACAGCCGCAACCGGCAGTTGGGGATGCTGATAGGCCGGGGCAACACGGTGAAGACCGCCCTCAACGAGATGACAATGGTGGCGGAAGGCTATTTTGCTTCGGCGTTGATGCCTTATTTGACTGATGCCCAAAGGGTGCAGCTTCCCATTGCCGATACAGCCTACCAAGTGTTGCACCAAGGTATGCCCGCTCGAAAGGCAATGAAAAAAATAGAAGACCTATTGTCGTAACAGATAATACAGCCCCACAATAATTCCAACCCCAATCAATATGGCCAGGATGACGCGCCATGCCGACACGGGCGATTTGCCGCCCACCTTACCCGTTTGGCCGTTCACGGCAAACTGGTAGATCTTGTCCTTATATTGGAATGACGAAATCCATGTCGGGACCAACAAGTATTTATAGGTGATGTTGCTATAAATGGTCGAGAACTTCACCGAGTCGGAACGATTGGCATGCCAATGTTTGCGCACATAGTCGGAGATGTTGGTGTGGAGCCGCGATTGAATGGTGTTCTGTGCCTTTTCCCATCCTTCTTTCAGCCCAATGGAATAACGTTCGGCGATGAAGCCCGCCACCACTTGTGGGGAGTAGGGCACCAGCTTCGAGAAGTCGAAAGGTTCGCAGGCCTTCACGCCAGAGTTTTCCCTGCGTTTGGAAGCCATCACGGTTACATCGTCGAAAAGCTCTTGATATAATCCGTTGACGCGCATCCAGTTGGTTTCGGTGCGGCTGTGACCATCCTTGTCTTTCACCGTTCGGTCGTAACCGGCGCGAGCAGTGAAGTTGGATGTGGTTTGTGCATCGTATGTCCAATAGGGGAGATACACGCCTTGGAAAGCTTCGGGAGAGGCGCTTTTTTTGGCTTTGCGCGGGGCAAACCATTTCTTCTTAAGCCATTTGGAGAAGCGTTCGCCAGCTTGATCCTTGGTGACGGCAAAGGGACACACGGCCCCAGGGGCGATGGTGTTTTCGGTGGCGGCAGGCATCACACTGGTGGAGCCACAGAAGGGACACACAGCTGCGGTTTCGAGGGCATCATAGATGGTGACGGCGCCGCATTGCTTGCATTGCACCGACTTCTTCTGTTCGCCCCAGTTGAAGCTCTCGGTGTGTAAGGCGGCTTCGAAGTCCATCTCACAGATTTCGTTGCCATCTTCGGGTTTGGGCAGCTCACAAGAGTAGCCGCAATAGTCGCAATGCATCATTCCCGAGGCAGGGTCGAAGGTTACGGTGGCACCGCAATTAGGACATTTTTTATCGGTCTCCTTTTCGGTGCGTTCCGAAAGGATTTGATCTTCGGGATTATCGTAATATTCTGACATAATCGTATGTATTTGGTCGTTATTATAGTGCAAAAATAGCGGTTTGGAATGGATAAGTCAAGAAAAACAACAAAAACAATACATAATAAACGGAATTATTCCTATTTTTGTCCCCAAAGTATCAAACCTTATCTATATGAACAAAAAAACATTACTCTTTTTTGTACTTGCTTTAATGATTTCACCCTTCGCCTTTGCGCAAAGCGTTATGGTGTCGGGCCAAGTCATTTCAAGCGATGACGGTTATGGGCTTCCTGGCGTCACCATCCAATTGAAAGGCACTACTATTGGAACGGTGACCGACCTTAATGGCAACTATTCCATCAAAGCCGATAACCAAGATGTGCTGGTATTCAGCTTTGTGGGTTACAAAACCAAGGAAGTACCCGTCAAAGGCAAAACCAAAATCAATGTAACACTTGAAGTCGACGCACAGATGCTCGACGACGTGGTGGTCACCGCACTCGGCATCAAGCGCCAAAAGCGTGAGTTAGGCTATGCCACCGAGGAAATCGGCGGCGAATTGATTGCCAAATCCGGCTCGGGCAGCGTCATCAGCGCCTTGAGCGGTCGCTCGGCAGGTGTGCAGATCGTCAACCCCAACGGCGTTGACGGTGGCTCGTCGCGTATCACCATCCGTGGTAACAACAGCATCTTTGGCGACAACCAGCCCCTTATCGTCGTCGACGGTGTGCCGATGACCAACGAAGGCGGTGTCACCGACTGGAGCGGCGGTCGCGACTGGGGTACTGCCCTCAACAACATCAACCAAGAGGATATCGAAAGCCTCGACATCTTGAAAGGCCCCACGGCAGCGGCACTTTATGGCTCGCGTGGCGGCAACGGCGTGGTGCTCATCACCACCAAGAAAGGCTCGAAGCAACGTGGTCTTGGTATCAGCTATTCCGCTGGTTTCAAAATCACTACGCCTTATCTCTACCGCGATGTACAAAACAAATATGGCGGCTGCGGCCCCATCACCTTCCACACGCCGACACTCACCCCGATAGAGGGGATGTATGACGACAACGGCAACCAAGTGTATGAATTTCCGTATGTCTACAATGTCGACAACGGCCCTGCGGGCGAGCCTACCAACACTACCTTTGGATACTATGGTGGCGCCCAGAGTTGGGGTCCTGAGATGAACGGTGAGAGCGTACTGTGGTGGGACGGACAAATCCGCCAATATAGTCCGCAGCCCGACAATTTGAAAATGCTCTTCAAGAACGGCCACACGATGAACCATAACATCGCCTTCCAAAACGCTGGCGACTTCGGTAGCGTCCGCGTCTCTTTCACCGACTCGCGTACCAACGCCATCATCGACAACTGCAACTTGAGGCAAACAACTGTCAGCGTCGGTAGTCTTATTAATGTATCAGAGAAAATCAAAGTCGACGTGGCTTTCAACTATTTGAACTATCATCGTCTGAATTCCCCTGAAATCGGTGAGTCGAACAGCAACTTCAACAAAGGTTTGCTCTATAGCTGGCCACGTAGCTGGCATGGCTTTGAGGCCACGTCATACGAGAATGAGGATGGCACAATGAACCAGTTTAGTGGTTATCCCTATCCTTATATCAACAGTAGCACGTTCTGGACATTCTATAACAATAATACCACCCTCGACCGTAACAAAATGTACGGTTCGGTGAGGTTGTTATTCGATGTGACATCATGGCTCACTGCCTCTGCCAAGGTTGCCTTGGACTGGACTGCCGACAACTTTACCACCACCCATAAGCCCACCACCATCGACGGCATGGCGGGTGGCTACTATTCAAAGAACAAGTCAACCGCAATGACTCGTGACATGGACTTCTTGCTTACCGCTTATAAGGACAAAATCTTTGGCTCGAAGTTCAATGTGCGTCTGTCGGTCGGTGGTGAGCAATACTACGGCTATCGCGACGGCATGAATGGATCCTCGGGACAATGGGCCTATGCCAACCTCTACACTATTTACAACTACTCCAACGCCACGGAACGCACCTTTGGTGAGTCGAGATGGGAGAAACAAGTCAACTCGCTCTATGCCTTCTTCAACTTGAGTTATAGCGATTGGGTGTTTTTGGATGTGACAGGCCGTAACGACTGGTCATCGACCCTGCCTATCAACAACAACTCCTATTTCTATCCTTCGGTTACCTTGAGTTTTGTGCCGACGTCAGCCTTCAAGAATGTAAATTGGGGGCCAGTGAACTACTTGAAACTGAGAGGTTCGTGGGCACAAACCGCCAGCGACACCGAGCCTTACCAGCTGACCTATACCTATAGTACTAGTTCATTCGGACACCAATTGGCGGCCACTTTGCCGACCACGGTGCCGCCGTTGGAGCTGAAGCCGCAGCGTCAGCGCAGCTTTGAATTCGGCTTCGACCTTGGTTTGGGTGCCCGCTTCAACATGGACTTCACCTATTACAACATCTACTCTTGGGACCAGATCCTTTCCTCGCCCTTGGCTCCTTCGTCAGGTGCCAACAACGTGACCATCAACACGGGTGTGGTGACTAACAGGGGTATCGAGGCCATCTTGACCTACGACATCGCTCAAGGCAAGGACTATGGCGTTCAGATGGGATTAAACATTGCTCGCAACAAAAACAAAATCGTCGACTTGGCCGGCTCCAACATGTATCTGCTCTCTGAGATTTGGGGTTCCAACGGTCCTGCCGTCGCTGTTGAGGAAGGCGAGGAATATGGTACCATCTACGGATGGGATTATGTCTATGAATACACGATGCCTGATGGCTCTGTCGTCGGTCCGTTCTACGATGCCAACGGCAAGCCGCTGCCTTTGCTTAACGAGACGGGTACCACCTATCTGAAAACTGACAACCGTGTGCCGATTGGCAACTGCGCGCCTCTGGTGACAGGCGGTATCAACCTCAGGGCATCCTATAAGGGCTGGTCGCTCTATGCTTTGATCGATGCCAAGCTTGGAGGCCAAATCTACTGCGCCTCCTACGTGGTAGGCATGCAGACGGGACAAAGCCCCGCAACACTTTATGAACGCGACGGTAACGGCCTGCCGTATTATGAAAACGGCGAATTTCTTGGAAACTATGGCGTTGTTTTGCCTGGCTACTGCATCAACACCGAGACGGGCGAAGCTGTTGAAAACGATCATGTGGTGCATTACCTTTACAAATACATGCCTAACTACGGTGGCTGGGGCAACATCCTCAGCACCCCGGGTATCGTGAACAACACTTGGGTCAAGATGCGCGAGCTGTCACTCACTTACGATTTCCCGCGTAAATTGTTGGACAAGCAGAATTTCTTCAAACAAGTCTCCCTCTCCCTCGTGGGCCGTGACCTGTTCTATTTCTACAAGTCCTTGCCTGACAACATCAATCCCGAAGGCACCCAAGGCTCCGGCAACGCCCAAGGTCTTGAGTATGCCTCTTATCCTGGAACACGTTCGTTTATGTTTAGCTTAAAAGTCAGTCTCTAATTTGTATCGCCATGAAAAGAAATATCATCATCATTTGTACAATTGCGTTGGCATTCGCCTCTTGCACCAAGAAATTCCAAGAGATGAACCAAGATCCGTTCTCGCCTACGGGAACAACTATCGAGGCGTTGTTTAACGGTGTGATACAGTCCATGCAACAGAGCATGAACGAACAGTTCTATCTGCAAAACGAAATCTGGTATCCTGAAACAGAACTCGGTGCCTTGACCTCTGAGTCATGGGGCAACTCCCAAATCGGAACGGCGAGTGTTTGGTCAAACTATTACCTCATGCTGTCCAACATTCGTGAATTGGAAAAACGTTTCGATGCCATGGGCGAAGAGGAAGGTGACCAAGCCATTTGTGATAAAGTTCGCGCCCAGCTCAATATCCTGAAGGCATACCAAACCTTTAAAGTCACGGATATCTTCGGCGACATGCCTTACAGCCAGGCTGGTCGCATCTGGGAAAACGCCTCTTCGCAGGCTACCATGAAACCTGAATGGGACACCCAGGAGAGCATCTACAAATCGCTTTTGGAAGAGCTGGTTTGGTCGCGTAACTTGTTGCAGGCCGACTCTGCCGCCACCGCATACGGCAACTCGTACTACAAGCTGCCCTACGAGGTGTTGCTCAACAACGACTATACGCTTTGGGCCGAGTTTGCCAACTCGCTCATCCTGCGCCACGGCTTGCGTATGTATGACAAGGAACCCGATTATGCCACTCCTATGTTGGTGGAGGCTTACAATTTCATCTACTCAAAGTTAAATTCCTCGGGCGGTGTGATTGATGGAGGTGGCATCTGCTTGTGGCCCAATGTCTTGGGTACCAGCTGGGACATCAACTGGTCGTTCCGCGAGCACAAACATCTCCGTATGGGCGAAACCATCTGGAGTTGCCTCTCCTCGACCGACAACATGGATGGCAGCGGCATCTACGATTACCGCACATTCCTCTTCTTCGACACCAGCCACAAAAACGACAGTTTCCCCGATGGCGCTTGGAGGCCCTATCCTCAGATTCGCACCTTGGAAACACCCACAGAAGGTGGCTCACCATACGCCCAAAGCCGTGATGCCAACTACACCTTCAAAGGCCCAGCGTGCCAATACTCTCCCTTCAACTATTACCTCACTCGCGACGAGAAATACATGCCGCAGATTTTTGTCACCTATGCTGACGTGCTCTTCATGAAGGCCGAGATTGAGGTGAGAAACATTGGTGGCATCATGCCCCCGCTCAACGCTGACGAGTCCATTCGTTCAGGTATTTATCAATCGTTCCTCTTCTGGACGCATATCCCACTAAACACCAGCCGCTGGACGTTCTTCTATCCGCAATACACCAGTTATGTCGGTAACATGAGCATTTGGGACTGGAGCAACAACATGGCAGCCAATGTGATGAACTATGCTGTTTGGATGAATCCTGAAAACGACGGCAGTCAGCAGTTCTACCTGAAGATGATCTATCAGCAACGTTGGCTGAACCTCTTCCGTCAGCCTTGGGAGGCCTGGGCTTTGACGCGTCGCACCATGGCGACCCCCACCACCACCAACCACGCCAAGCTGACATCCTTCCGTATGGAATATCCGCAGACGGAAATCGAATACAATTATGAAAACTATTCCGCGCAGCTCGCTCGCATGTCGCACGGCGACACGAGACAAACCAAGGTGTGGTGGAACCAATAAATGTGGTTAAATAGTTAACAATTAATAGTTTATAGTTATGAAAAGATTGTCATTATTACTTATGTTTTTGGCTTTCTCCTTTGGGATGAATGCCCAAGTTGAAAAGGTTTTCGACTTCAATGATTATCAAGTTGGAAGTGGCCAGCCCTATCCTCCGCTCAACGGACAAGACGGTTGGTATGTCCGTGCACATAGTGCGGGCAACGGTGGTAGCAATATGGGTCCCATGTACACCGATTACTTGGGCCACTACTGGGGAAACACCCCGGTGACGCCTACTGCCGACGAAACGCTAGGTGTGTTTTCGCACGCCTCGGGCACTAGCTTTGGCGACATTGCCACACACGACATTAGCCAATATGGTTTTGACTTTTCAAACGGTGGCATCATTGAGATGGAATGCGACGTGTTGCGTCAATGGTGGGGCACCCTTTTCGGCATCGGCTATGATGGAAACGGTGACGGCTCTGTCCTTCCTCCGGTTCGCAAAGCTCCCAACCATTCTGCACTCTACGAACCTATCACCCCCAACCCACAGAGCACCTCAACTGATGGTGGTGTTTACATGCTGACCACAGGTAACGCCCCCGACGATAGCGACTTCATCACGGGAGTGGTATTGCCTGACAATACGGTAGCCTGTGATTTGGATCCTGCGTATGCGGACAATTCTTGGATTCGTTGGAAAGTCACTATTGACCTCGATGCCAACGATGGAGCAGGTGCGGTCACACTTTTCGTGAAGTATGAAGATTTTGATGGCGAATGGGAAGCCATTCCAGAGTGCCAAGGCGTCAATATGGGTCTGACCCCAGGCAGTGGCGACAAAAAAGACCCTGCCATGTGGGATAAGATCTTTATGCTTAACAGCGGTTGGTGTGGCTTCGACAACTTCGCCATACGTTATATCCCTGGTGGTTTGGCGG
>CADAPW010000072.1:0-12761 GCA_902789915.1 uncultured Bacteroidia bacterium
AGCCTATCCCGACCTCACCAAAAGCGATTTGGATTATTGCTGCCTGTATCTGCTCGGCCTTACCGACGCCGATGTTGCCGCCTTGATGCAAAGGGCCTATTCAACCGTTTCAGACCGAAGCCGTAAATTGAAAACTGTTTTCGGAAGCACCAGTCCGCTTTCCATTACATTACATCGCATTGCAAATCAGGAAACAACTATTTGATTATTAAGACGTTGATTAAAAATCCGTACAAATCCGTACAATCTTTTTCTTGACAATTGCTTGAATCAGATGTATTTTTGCATCCAACTCTAAAACACAACCATCATGAAAAAAGTTCTATTATCATTAGCAATTTGCCTTTTGGCAATGAATGTAGGATTTGCCCGCCCAACCCACCCACATCATCGGCAAGAGAATCAACGCCAATGGCGAAGTAACCATGACGCTGGAATCCGATTTCACCTATTACGAAAACGGCAAGCCACATACATTCGAGATACCTGACTATTATCTATCCACTTATTACAGATTTAACGACGATTATCTGCACGAAGAATGGACTTGGCACAATCACGGTCATCCTGATCTCGATGAAAGCCTCGTCTACACGTACGAAGACGGCAAGATAAAAACCGTTGAACACAACTGGAGCAACGTCAATCCAAGCGAGTTGTGGGTATACACATACGACGATGAAGGGCGTCTCTCCAGAAAAGACTATATGGATGATTTAGAGTTGGAATCACATCGCCATTATATCTATGAATACGAAAATGATAACAAAACGAAAACCCAATACTATTGGACATCTTGGGACTTGCAAGGCATGCTTCTAAGGCAGAAAATCGTATTTCAATATGACGATGATTACCGCCTTGTTACAAAACAAATCGAAGACTACAGCGTTGGAGGCGAACTTACCAATAGCACCTTTGACACATACACGTACACTAGCAGTGGAAAACTAGAGACACAAATCACACAAACTCTGGTCGAAAGCGATTGGGTCAACAGCCATATTATGAATTATGTGTACGGCCCATACGAGCAAGTCCTCGAACAGCAGGACGGATCTTGGTCATCCGAAGCCAACGAATGGATCATCGACCATAGAGTTGTCTTTGAATTATCGGAAAACGGCACCACTTACACTGTATCGTTCTACAAAAAGAGCGGCGAGGAATGGGTGTGGGACGTGTTCAACAACCAAACCATCCTATTTGGCTCTGCCTTGCAAAACCAGCAACGCACCTTAAGGTTTTACCAAGATGAAGTTAATTATGGATTGGGCAGAATTAACCAATTTGAAATCACGCTTACTTATACCCCGGAGCCTATTTATATGGACACTGAAGAAAAAGAAAGCTTGGCCTGCGTCCTCCACCCCAACCCCACCACCAACCTTGTCACCATCACGGGCAAAGACCTCAAGCGAGCCGAAGTGTTCAACACGCTTGGGCAGCGTGTGGCCACAGCCAAAGGTGAAGGGGAACGAATGACGGTGGACATCGGCAATTTACCCGCCGGTGTCTATTTCGTCAATATCACCGATAGCGAAGGACGGAAATGTGTGAAGAAGGTGGTGAAGGAATAAAAACGACACCCGTATTTCCCCGCAGAGAGATATACCTTTCCCTACGGGGAGATATGGGGTTCTTTTTAAAAATCGCTCCCCAACGAGAAAAAGCCGCGCAAAAGCGGCAAAAAGAAAAGCGGCAAACGCGTAGGACTGGTGGCCCTACTGGTGCTGTGCATCCTGCTCATTTTCGCCCTGGCCTTCGGCTTCTGGCTTTACAAAACCGTGATGTCGCCCAATGTGCAAACCGCTGGCGGAAAGGATGTTGAGCTTTTCATCCCAACAGGCTCCGATTATGAACAAATGAAAGCCATTTTGTCAGAGGCACATTGCATCATCAACGAGAAGAGCTTCAATTGGGTGGCGCAAAAGAAGGAACTGCCCGCCAACGTGCATCCCGGACATTATGTGGTGAAAAACGGCATCAGCAACAACCAACTGGTCAACATGCTGCGCGGCGGACTGCAAACGCCCGTGAAGGTCAAGTTCAACAACATCCGTGATGTCGACCAATTGGCAGGGCGTATCGCCACACAAATCGAAGCCGACTCCGCTTCCATCGCCAATGTGCTGCATAACCAAGACTATATCAACCAATTGGGCTTCAACAAATACACCATCCCTGCCCTATTCCTGCCCGACACCTACGAATTCTACTGGAACACCGATGCCGAGAGCTTTGTCGTCCGCATGTTCCAAGAATACAACAAGTTCTGGACTGAGGAACGCAAACAACAAGCCCAAGCCAAAGGCCTCACTCCTATTCAAGTCAGCATCTTGGCTTCCATCGTCAACAAGGAAACCAACATGACTGACGAGATGCCGCGTGTGGCTGGCGTCTACCTCAACCGATTAAAAAACAACTGGTTGCTTCAAGCCGACCCGACACTCATCTTTGCTTGGAACGACTTTAGCATTCGCCGCGTGCTCGACCGCCACAAGGAAATCGAGTCGCCTTACAACACCTATAAATATGTTGGCTTGCCTCCTGGACCCATCTGCATCCCTTCAATAGCAGCGGTAAAAGCCGTGCTGAACGCCGAAGATCATCATTATTTCTATTTCTGCGCCAAGGAGGACTTCTCGGGCTATCACAACTTCGCCAAAACCCTTGCCGAGCACAACCGCAACGCTGCCAAATACCAACAGGCACTGAATCAAAGGGGAATAATGAAATGAAGACCATCTGGATTGCTTCGTCGTTCCTCCTCGCAATGACGCGAAGCGTCAACTGAACAACTGCAAACTGATAACTGCAAACTGAACAACTGACATGAAAGCATTCAAAGCATACGACATCCGTGGGGAATGGGGCAGCGACCTCAACGAAAACATCGCCTACCGCATAGGATATTTCCTGCCCGACATATTAGACACCGACACCTATCTCGTGGGACGCGACATGCGTCTTTCGTCGCCCACGTTGTATGAAGCCCTCACCCGTGGTCTCACCGACCGTGGCAAAAACGTCGACTTCATCGGTCTATCCACAACACCAATGGTGTATTGGTCGACAGCAAAATACGGCTATGGCGCTTCCATACAAATCACAGCATCACATAACCCTAAGAACCATAACGGCCTCAAGATTTCCGCCAAAGATGCCCTTCCCGTCGGCTACGACACCGGACTGAATCGCTTGGAAGCCTTGGTGGAAAGCGACAAAGCCACGACTCCCTGCGCCAAGAAAGGCCAAATTCGTGAAAAAAACGTCTATGCCGATTACCTTGCTTTCCAGAAACAGTTTGTGGGGCCGCACGATAACCTTAACATCGCCGTGGACTGCAGCAATGGCATGTCGTCCATCTTCGTCCATGAGTTAATTGGCAAGGCACATTACATCAATGATACTTTAGATGGCAACTTCCCCAGCCATGAACCTAACCCACTGGAGGCCAATGCCCAAGAACAGATCAAGGCTTTGGTGTTGAAAGAGAAATGCGACATCGGCCTGCTTTTTGACGGCGATGCCGACCGCATCACCTTCATTGATGAGAAAGGCAGATTCATCAGCCCCGACCTCATCATTGCTTTCTTGGGTGACTTTTTCATCGGCGAGCAGAAACAAAAAGGCATTGTCTTGCAAGACATCCGCAGTTCACGTGCCATCCAAGAATACCTCGACCGCTATCAAGCCAAGGTGGAGACCTGGCGTGTAGGCCGTGCTTATGCTGCCTTAAAGCTCCGCGAGTTGGATGGCTGCTACGGTGGTGAGTTGGCAGGACACTATTATTTCCGCGACTTCTACTACTCCGACTCCGCCCTTTTGGCCGCCTCCATCGTGCTGCGCCTTTTGGCCGAGCGCAAGAAGGAAGGCAAGACGATGAGCCAAATCATCGACGAGATTACACCCTACTCCAATTCTGGCGAAATCAACTTCAAGATTGAACGCAAGCAGGAAGCCATGGATGCCGTCCGTGACCATTTCATAAGCATCGAAAAGCCCGAGCGTTTCCTCGACTTCGACGGCTACCGTCTCGACTATCCCGACTGGTGGCTCAACATACGGCCCTCCAACACGGAGCCTTACCTCCGTTTCCTTTGTGAGGCCAAAAGTGAGACCAAACTCAAGGAAATCATCGAAACCGTGAAAAGCATCGTTGCTGAACACAGTTAATTTACTATCTTTGCAAAAAATTGAAGCGATGAAAAAATTGGTATTTCTCCTTTCCGCAGTGCTATTCCTAGCCATGACAGCTTGTGAAAACCCCGCAAAATCACGTGTTTTAACCGAAGAAGGCTCCAAACAGCTGTTGCGTTACAGCCAATTTGACGAAGCGGAGGAAACCCTAACGGAAGCCATCAAATACGACAAGGGCAATTTTGAGGCCTACTATTATCGTGGCTGTGCCAGAATCAACGCCAGAAAATATAACGAAGCCATTGCCGATTTAGAGAAAGCCGTTGAACTGAAGCCCGACTATGCCGATGCCTATTTCAACCTTGGCAGGACCTATTACATGATGCACGAGGAGGACAAGGCATGCGAATACTACAAGTTAGCCGCCCGATACGGAAGGCCTAACTTGGAGGACTACCTCAAAAGGTGTAACTGATTATTCTTGGATTTCCTGCTCTCCGAAGGCCTCTTCAAGGATGACGTCGCCGTCTTCGTTGTAGGTCTTCCAGACCCCTATTTTCTGTCCCTTCCCATATTGTCCCTCTTCCTTCAAGGCAGTGCTGGGATAATAGCTTTTGCATGGACCGTCAAGCAAACCGTTATGATATTGGCATTCCAGCAACAACACGCCCGTGTCGGAAAACTTTCGGCATTGACCTTCGGGAACGCCGTTGACATACTGCGTTTCCTCTGCCAACACGCCGTTGTTGGGGTTGAATAGTCTCGACCAGCCATGCACCTTGCCGTTTTGGTTGTCTTCAACAAGACGAAGCTGTCCAGAGTTGGCATCATAATACTTCCACTCACCTTCTTTTTTCTGGTTCACATAATAACCGGAGGCAATCATGCGACCGTTCGGGGCGTAGGTCTTGTTCAGCGCCTTCTCCCCCGACTTGTCAAACTCGTTGGTAGCCTTCAAGTTGCCTTGTTCATCATAATACTTGAACACGCCCTTGCACTTATCGTTCTTGAACTTTCCTTCATAACGCAGCTGACCGTTGGCGTAAAAATCGCGCCATTCCCCTTGACGACGTCCCTTGCCATCGGTGCGGTTGAAGTTCTGGGCAAAAGTGGTGGAAAAGGCAAGTAGCAGACTTGCAAGGAGTAAAGCATATCTTTTCATGATTTCTTCGGTTTTGACGGTGCAAATTTAAGGAAATAACTTAATTTTGCAGCGATTATTGTATGGCAGAATACTCATCCATATTGTTGGAAAACGCGGTGGAGTCTCTTTCGAAGCTGCCTGGCATCGGCAAGAAGACGGCCTTACGTCTGGCTTTGCATCTCCTCAACGAAGACAGCATGGCCACCGAGCAGCTGGCCGACTCGCTACTGAAGATGAAACATAACATCATGCTGTGCGAGCGGTGCTACAACATCAGCGACACCAAGGTGTGTTCCATCTGTGCCAACCCGCGACGCGACGAAAACACGCTCTGCGTGGTGGCCGACATGCGCGACGTGCTGGCCATCGAAAGGACGGCGTCCTACAACGGGCTTTATCATGTGTTGGGCGGTGTCATCAGCCCGATTGAAGGCATTTCCCCCAACGACTTGAAGATTGTGCAACTTGTGCAACGCACACAAAAAGAAGACATTAAGGAAATTATCTTGGCCTTGCCTGCCACTATTGAAGGCGATACGACCAACTTTTACATATTCCGACAGCTAAAGGATTTTGCTGGAAAGATTTCGGTGATTTCAAAAGGTATTGCTGTGGGCGACGCCTTGGAATATGTGGATGAGGTGACCTTGGGAAGGTCGATTCAGAACAGGATTCCTTTTAACCAGAAATGAATCTGGATTTCGAGACGCGATGAATCGATGTCGAGACGCGATGAAATCAAAGATTCGACGAAGTCAATCGCGTCTCTACAGGGTGGCGTCGTCAAAAAGGTTCATTTCCGTTTTGGGCATTTCTTCGAACAGATCCAATTGGTTTTCGGTGAGATACAATTCGGTCGGCACTTCGTATTCGTAGGCCGTGATAAATCGCTCTATATTCTTCTTGATCAATTTGATGGGTGTCGTTCTACGGGCCTTACAATAGTTGCGAAGCGAGCGATACTGCCCTGCCGAGAGCTTAAAAGTGATAGCGTGGTATTTGTAGCTACGGCGATGCTTTTTCTTGTTCTGTCCCATAACCTATTGATTTGAAGGCACGAAATAACAAAAAGAAAATGAAAAATCCAAATTATCGCAAAAGTTTTCTACTTTTGTGCAGCCTATTGAAGAAAAATGAACATCACCGTCATCGGGGAATCCAACATCGACATCGCCGTAAAGCCGCATTCTGAGTTAAGCGCTAAAGGCTGCACGCCGGGTAGCATCGCTTTCCATCACGGCGGTGTGGCTCGCAATATTGCGCATAATCTTTGTTTGTTGGGTCATAAGGTCCAGCTGGTCAGCGTGTTTGGCGACGACACTTTTGCCCAAGAAATGATTGAAGAATGTGCTCAATTGGGCATAGATCTCTCGCTTTCCTTGCAATTCGAAGATGCCAAAAGCCCTGTTTTCTTAAGCTTCAACGACGAGGTGGGCAACATGCAGTCTGCCGTTTCCGACATCAAACTCAACAGTCAGATGGATTTGGATTGGATTCGCGAACGAATTGACGCCATCAACCGTTCCGACATGGTCGTTGCCGACACGCTGATTAGTATCGATGCTCTCACATTTCTCATCGACCATTGTCTTGTTCCGCTTTACATCGACACGGTCTCGCCCAAACGGGCCTTGTTCCTCTCGGAAGCATTAAATAGGTCGTGGAAGAAATCCGTTTCTGCCTTGAAATGCAACCTTGCCGAGGCGCAATCCATGACGGGTGCCGAAGAGCCTCAGGAAGCTGCAAAGTTTTTGAATTCAAAAGGTGTCGAAGAAGTGTTTCTTACTATGGGTGAAGGCGGTGTTTGCTATGGTTCCAAAAAGGAATTCCGCCATTTTCCTGCGATTGAAGTGGAAGCCGTCAATGTGACGGGGTCGGGAGACGCCTTTTTTTCCGGTGTCATCCATGCCCACGCCATTGGGCACAATGGATTGAATGCGGTCGACTATGGTCTCAAAGCCGCCTGCCATAACGTAAAAAGCGAAGCGCCAGTCAACCCGACGCTTCGCGATTCCATTCTTGAAGTTTAACAATGCAGCTTAGAAGCTGAAACCGATGCGAGCCATGATAATATAAGGATGCACGGTTCCAAAGGTGTTAAACTGGTTCTTTGTTGTTGAATTAGTGTTACCTGCGACAGTGTTCTTGGTAACGATAGTCTCCTCACCCTTAACTTGGGCCTTACCCAAATCATAGAAGCTGCAACCAATCACCAAGTTTTTAGCCACCTCAAAGCCAACGCCCGCCTGATAGGCAAAGCTGAAGCCCATGTCGTAGTTTTGGGTGGTCGTGATTTTGGTTTCGGCACCTATCAGGTTACCTTGGGTGACGCTTTCCATCTTGGTGAGGAAGCGCATGTTGCCACCTAAGCCAGCTTCAGCATAAATGCCGAAATTAGGGTTAACATGATAGATGTAATTCAAGCCCAACATGACAGGGACATGGATGAACTTGGGAGTGGCGTTGAAAGAACGGCTGCCATCAATGAGTTCACCGTCATAGTGGTTTTCCCATTCACGATAAGCGTTCTTCAAGTTAGCATTGGGGCCGTTGTAGATACCATCGACGGAAAGCATCACGCCAAGGCCTTTGACACCAACGTTGAAATACCACTTAAATCCGACACCGAAGCCAATGCCTGCACCGGCATCTTCTTCATCGGCATGCATCAATGCGAAATCGTCAAAACCATCGAAATCAGCATAATCCGAAAGCGGGAAAGCACCACTGAGTAACAAGGCACCACGAGTTTGGGCCATTGCTTGACCGCCCATAATCATCGTGACGGCTAAGGCTAAAACTACAAATAATTTCTTCATTTTAGTGAGTTTTTAGTGTTATTTTAAAAGTTAATACTCTTTTTATTGTTCAATAAAACGCGGCAAAATTACAAATAATTTCGTATCTTTGCATTTTAAACTGATTCCCATGCTGGAAAAACTCAAAAAATTCAAGGAAAACCATCCTTTTACATCTCTGATGCTGATTGCCATAGCCGTACGCATCATAGTGGTCATCTGTGTCCCCGGCTTCGGCTCCAACCGAGAGCTGCAACACACCACCCTTTTCATAGGATTTCTCGAAAAGATGAAATCTATCTTTGGCATTGGTGAGTCATCTGGGCAAGGACTCATGCTGCTCAGCCGCGCCTTGTATGCCACGGTGTCATTGTTCACAGTTTCGATGATTTACCGTATCTGCGACCTGACCTCCAACAAGCAGAATGCGTGGCTGTTGGCCCTTATCCCCACCTTCAGCATCATCATGCCTTCGTTTGGCATCATCGAGAATGCGAGCGCTTTTCTAGGATTGCCGCTGCTGCTTTACGGCGCCAACGTGGTGCTGCGTCAAGAGGTATTAAGGCAGAACAACCTCACAGAAAATGTGCACCGCACCTCATTTCTGATTGCTGGTATCATGATTGGATTGGGCATCTGCGTGTGGTACGAGAGTGCTTTCATCGCCCTTAGCATACTGATACTTTTACTGATCAGGCGCAATCCCAAAGGCGCTTTGATGACTTTGATTGGCATTGTCATCGCGATTGTCGCAGTCGGATTGCTGCTTTGGGCACTTAGCGTCAACCCGTTGAAATACATCCAACTATGACCAGAGAAGAAGCTCGTCAACGCATAGCGGCACTCAGCGAGGAACTGGAGCAGCACAACTATAATTATTACATCCTTGCCAAGCCCACCATCAGCGACTATGAGTTCGACATGAAGTTGGAGGAATTGGCGCGGCTGGAGAAAGAGTTTCCCGAGTTCCTCTCCCCTGCTTCGCCTACGCAACGTGTCGGCGGTGGCATCACCAAGGAGTTCAAGAGCGTGCAACATCGCTATCCGATGCTTTCCTTGGCCAACAGCTATAGCCGCGAGGAGATTGGTGACTTCATCAGCCGCATCAAGAAGACGATTGATGAAGAGGTGGAGTTTTGCTGCGAGCTAAAGTTCGACGGCCTGAGCATCAGCCTGCAATATGAAAACGGTGTGCTTGTCCGTGCCGTGACTCGCGGTGACGGCACCCAAGGCGACGACGTGACCACCAATGTGAAGACCATCCGTACCGTGCCGCTCAAACTCCATGGCGACTATCCCGAGTTCTTCGAGATGCGTGGCGAGATTGTGATGCCTTTTGAGAGTTTCAACAGATTGAATGAAGCCCGTGCCGAGGCTGGCGACGACCTCTTCGCCAACCCGCGCAATGCTGCCGCTGGAACGCTGAAACTTCAGGATTCCAAAGAAGTGGCGCGTCGCAAACTCGACAACTACTGCTACTATATGATGATGGACGGCCTTGAAGACCGTTACCAAACCCATTACCAAAGCCTGCAAGCAGCCAAGAAATGGGGCTTTAATATCTCCAACTTCATGGCGCTCTGCAAGAACATTGACGACATCTTTGAGTTCATCGACTATTGGGACGTGAAACGCCATGAGTTGCCTTTCGCCATCGACGGCATCGTGCTGAAAGTCAACAGCTACGCGCAACAGCAGGCCTTAGGCTTCACGGCCAAGTCGCCAAAATGGGCCATCGCCTACAAGTTCAAGGCCGAGGAGGTGGAAACCGAGCTGCAAAGCGTCGACTTCCAAGTAGGACGGCATGGCACCATCACACCCGTGGCCAATCTCGCACCAGTGCAATTGGCAGGAACAACCGTGAAACGCGCCACCTTAAATAATGAGGACTTCATCCGCCAGTTTGACTTGCACTATGGCGACACCGTCACCGTGGTGAAAGGTGGCGAGATCATCCCGAAAATCATCGGCGTCAACTTGGACAAACGTCAGGCGGGTGCAAAGCCAGTGGAATTTGTCAAGACCTGCCCCATTTGTGGGACGCCACTCGTCCAGAATGAAGGCGAAACGGCTTGGTATTGTCCCAACAGCTCGGGCTGCTCACCGCAAATCCGAGGCCGCATCGAGCATTTCATCGGGCGCAAGGCCATGAATATCGAGAGCCTGGGCGAAGGCAAGGTGGAACTGCTTTACGAGGAAGGTCTTGTCCGTAATGTCGCTGATTTGTATGACCTCACTTACGACAAACTCTTTGGCTTGGAGAAGGTTATCACCATTGAGGATGAATTCAGTTTGATGCCTGTCGCCACCCGTAAGGTCAGCTTTAAGGAGAAGACTGCACAGAATATCTTGGATGCTTTGGAAAAGTCGAAGTCGGTGCCGTTTGAAAGGGTGTTGTTTGCCTTGGGCATCAAGTTTGTGGGCGAGTCGGTGGCCAAGGTGTTGGCCAAGGCTCTTCACGACATCGACCACATCATCAGTGCCTCAGTTGAAGAGATGACAGAAATCAACGAGATTGGCGAGAAGATTGCGCTCTCGGTACGCAACTTTTTCGATGACAAGCGCAATATCGACATCGTCAACCGATTGAAACAGCATGGTTTGCAGTTCGCCATGGCCGAGCAAGCCGTTTCCGACAAGGAACAGGTGCTGGCAGGAAAGACCTTTGTGGTGAGCGGTGTGTTCCAACACTATTCCCGCGATGGCATCAAGGAAACCATCGAAGCCTACGGCGGCAAGAATGTGGGCAGCATCTCTGGCAAGACTGATTATGTGCTAGCTGGCGACAAGATGGGTCCCGAAAAACGCAAAAAGGCTGAATCTTTGGGCATCCCCATCATCACCGAAGCTGAATTTGAGGAAATGATTGGAGTGAAACGAGATGCTGAAGAAACAAGATTATTGTTTTGAATACATATTCAAAAAAAGTGTTATTTTTGCAAAGTAATTTGAACGCGTTATGAACTACGAACTTGCAGAAAAAGAGGTTGTTAAAGAAAACATTTTGAGTCGAAAGGAATTGGATGAAAAGTGCTATTCACTGGAAGAGTCCAAAAGACTGCTTCTAAAAAAGGTTCACCACCATTTCCATCCTGAAGCATGAGAGTTTTTGTTGATAAGGAGGTGCATCTTCAAATTGAATCTTTCTATGAAGCTGCGATGGCACATCATATTACTCTTGATGAAACCACAGTTATCAAAAAGATAGACAGGTTGTATGAGGCCATGGAATCACTTGGAACTTATGCTGAGATTTATCCAATCGCACGTTTGAATCAAGATTGGATTTCAAAAGGATATCAAGAGTTCATTTGTGAAGATTTCCATTTTGCTTACAAAATATACACTATGGATGATGGAGAAAGAATTGTTTGGATACATGATGCTGTTCATAGTATGTTATATCATTAGAGTTTTGAATTTTAAATCTTTAAATCTTAAATACTAACAAAATGAGAATAGAGAAAATCATTGCCCGCGAAATCCTGGATTCTCGCGGAAACCCCACGGTTGAAGTGGATGTTACTTTGGAATGTGGCATTATGGGTCGAGCGTTACGGCGGCAAGGGTACCCTGAAAGCCGTTGACAACGTCAACAAGATCATCGCCCCTGAAATCTTGGGCATGTCGGCTCTCGACCAACGCGCCATCGACCACAAGATGCTGGCTTTGGACGGCACCAAGACCAAGTCGAAGCTCGGCGCCAATGCTATCCTCGGCGTCTCTCTGGCCGTGGCCAAGGCTGCTGCCAACTACCTTGACATTCCCCTCTACCGTTACATCGGCGGCACCAACACCTACACCCTGCCCGTCCCGATGATGAACATCATCAACGGTGGCTCGCACAGCGACGCCCCCATCGCCTTCCAAGAGTTTATGATCCGTCCTGTGGGCGCTCCTTGCTTCCGCGAAGGTCTGCGCATGGGCGCCGAGGTGTTCCACACCTTAGCCAAGCTTTTGAAGAAACGTGGTCTCAGCACCGCCGTTGGCGATGAAGGAGGCTTCGCCCCTGCCCTCAACGACACCGAGGACGCCCTCACCATCATCTGCGATGCCATCAAGGAAGCCGGCTACGAACCTGGCAAGGACGTGAAGATTGCCTTGGACTGCGCTGCCTCCGAGTTCGCTTACAACGTCGACGGCAAGTGGTTCTATGACTACCGCGAGTTGAAGAACGGCACGAAGAAAGACCCGAACGGCAAGCGCTTCAGCTCCGACGAGCAGGTTGACTTCCTCGAGGAACTCATCAACAAATACCCCATCGACTCCATCGAGGACGGCATGGGCGAAGAAGACTGGGATGGCTGGAAGAAACTCACCGACCGCATCGGCAGCCGCTGCCAACTCGTTGGCGACGACCTCTTCGTCACCAACGTCGACTTCCTCTCGAAGGGCATCCAGTTGGGCTGCGCCAACTCCATATTAATTAAGGTGAACCAAATCGGCTCGTTGAGCGAGACCTTGGACGCCATCGACATGGCCCACCGTCATGGCTACACCACCGTCACCAGCCACCGCTCAGGCGAGACTGAGGACGCCACCATCGCCGACATCGCCGTGGCCACCAACAGCGGCCAAATCAAGACCGGTTCGCTGAGCCGCTCCGACCGCATGGCCAAGTACAACCAGTTGCTCCGCATCGAGGAAGAACTGGGCGACCTCGCCGTGTATGGCTA
>CADAPW010000072.1:12782-25380 GCA_902789915.1 uncultured Bacteroidia bacterium
AATCAAGACCGGTTCGCTGAGCCGCTCCGACCGCATGGCCAAGTACAACCAGTTGCTCCGCATCGAGGAAGAACTGGGCGACCTCGCCGTGTATGGCTATAAGAAGCTGAAGTAAACCATTCCTGGTTTTTAATACTGAACCCCGACAGCCTTCACGACTATCGGGGTTCAATGTTTTATAATTGCCCGATTCAATCCATTCTTACTTCTGCAACCTGTCAATCAGGGTTTCCTTCACAACTAGGCCGTTCCTCAACGAAAAGCCAATTGCGAGGCAAGAAACTCATCGCTATAAATAGCCACGAGCGAGCGGCAGATGAGCAGGTCTTGCTCGACCTTTGCATGGGTTTCCCATGGAACAAATTCATTCCATGATAATATGGATTCTCTATTTATCATAAGTCATCAATTTCAATTTCCACATTTCCGTTTACATGCCATCTGTTAGGCAGTGCCTTCTCGTTTCTCGGACGGTCATTCCTTAATAAGATGCTGTTCCATTGTCTTTGATTTTTCAATATCACAAACAACACATCAGCCTTTTCCTTCTCTTCAAGCACACAATCCAACAAATAGCCAAGGCGTTGCATGGTCGCTATAGTCGTGTAGGGCACCACATCAGCCATCTTTTCCATATCCATCACCTCAACCAGTTCGGCGAGTACGGTTGCAGCCCTTTGATAACCTCCAACGTGGTCGGCAAACTGCACCAAATCCACAGCGGTAAGCTCTGGATTGGAATAGCGCACCACACCCATTTCAGCATTCTTTGTCAATAGTAGTTCTTCTGGTATCTGCTTGCGATAATTCCAATTCAAATACAGATTCTTTGAAGAATACTTGATTCTTGGTGCAACGGTAGTCACTTGAGTTATCATAACAGCCTGATGCGATGCCCCGTACATTGCGGCAGCTGAAAGCAAACTCAGATAATATGGCTTGCCTACATACCGCATGAGCTGATCAATGTAATAGGTTGGGGGAACGATACCCTTCAACTGATACTGCACTGGAACAACCACATAAAACCCTCGGTAAACAGAACTGACATAGCCCTTTTTCGCAAGACGAGTCAATTCTGACTTGATTGTTTCATAGGACTTCTCGCTAAAAGCTTGCTTCAATTCCTCTACAGAGAATGTCACCCGCCCTCGAATTTCCCGATTCCTTATCCACTCAAATATGGTCATTTTATTGTTAAAGTATGCAAAATCTGTTTACCTTTACGACTTTTCGACCACAAAATTACAACTATTTTCCCATTCCGCAAGCTTTTTGATGAAAAAATCTCGTTTTTCCCTTGCCAATCCCATTTTTTCCCTACCTTTGCCACAAAACATCTAAACCCTTTCTATGTAAACAAACAGACAAATCAACATAACGACATAGTAGAATAGCGTTTGTAGCTAGTTCTTGGCACTCAAATCTACCACCAAGCCCTTCTTTATGAAGGCCATACACCAAGAGTAAGTTATTAAATGCCGTGTGTGCACGGCGTGGAATACTTGTTTGGTGTATGGGGTGTGGTAGCCCTGAGTGTCGAGCAAGAAATAGATTCCACGCTTTTTTCGTGTCGTCGCCCAAAACGACAACACACCATGGCCACGCAGCAAGACTTCCATATCGGGCAAATGATCAAAGCCGTCTTCGACGAGAGCGGGATGACCGTGGCCGAGTTTGCGCGGCAAATCCACTTGGAGCGCAGCACCGTCTATGGCATCTTCGAGCGACCAAGTTTGGATTCGATGCTGCTGGCACGAATCTCCTTGGTGCTGGGCCACAATTTCCTTTCCGACGTGGAAGAACACTATGGCCTGAAAGCCAAAACCACTTCGTTCACGTTTCATCTCGACCATATCAGTCCCGAGCTTGCCCGCCGGTTGGCCGCCTTGCTGAACGAAACCGCAGCCTTTTGACCGTTGCTTTTTACAACAAAAGCGTGGCTTTTAACAACGGTTTCCACCAAAGTTGGGCATGGGAATTGGTATAATTTTGCGACAAATTATACATTGTCGCCATGCAAATCGAAAAACGATACTTGTCCCTGCCGCTTACGGCGCAACTTGAAGTGACTGATTTCTGCAATCACCGTTGCATCCACTGCTACAATCTGGATTCGGAAATCGAGAACCGACCGATGCGCCATGTGGACGATGCTGTCGTTTTGCAATGTGCGCAAAGATTAGTCGACAACAAGGTTTTTGGCGTTATCGTTACGGGTGGCGAGCCTTTGATAAAGAAGGAACTCACCAAGCAGGTCATCACATTGTTGAAAGAAAACCAAATCCGCGTGAGCCTCAATTCCAACCTCACGCTTTTCGATGACGATTTCATCGCCTTTTTGAAAGAAAAGAAGGTCGGGGTGTTGACCTCATGCCCATCGGGACTGCCAGCTTCTTTCTCCAAACTTGTAGGTGTCGACAATTACGCCAAGTTTGAGGCCAACCTCAAAAAGTTGGTGGCGGCTGGGGTGAGGTTCACCGTCAACATGGTGGTGACTAAAGAAAACCTGCACGAAGTAAGGCCAACGGCCGAAAAGATGAAGGCCTTGGGCTGCAAGTCGTTTGCCGCCACGCCCATGGGCTTGAATGTGGAATACCCGAGGCTCGACTTGCTTTTGACGGTTGAGGAAGTGCGACAGGTCATTGCCGACCTGCTTTGGATTGGAAAGGCATTGGGCATGAAGGTGGATGTGCTTGAAGCCCTGCCCAAATGCGTGTTCTCCAAATCGGTCTTGATGGAGAAGCATGCCTTCTTGAACCGCAAATGCCAAGCGGGACGGACGGTGGTCGCCGTTTCGTGCAACGGCGATGTGCGTCCCTGCGCCCACAACCCCTATTCGTATGGCAACCTTTTGGAAGAAGACTTGCGCGACATCTGGCAAAAGATGAACGACTGGCGTTCTGCTCAATATGTTCCCGAGCTGTGCCTCGACTGCGCTTGGCTCAACCGCTGCAACGGAGGCTGTCGCACCAGCGCCAAAGCCTTCAGCGGCGACTGGAACAAGAACGACATGTGGTGTACGGGAAAACCGACCGTTTCGCCGCCGAACAACCATAGCCAAAGGATTGAACTGAAGCCCAATACACAATTGCAATTCACCGCAGACATCCGCACAAGGAAAGAAGACGAAGCAGCGTATGTGATTTACAACACCGCCGACGATGTGTTCTTCATGATTAATCAGGCTTATTATGAGTTCATCATGGACTTGAAGGAACAAGGCTCATACTCTTTCGGCGAGTTATGCGAAACGCTTCATCTCTCGCCCGATGACACCAACATTCTTGACGCCGTTACATTCTTGATAAAAAAGAAAGTTCTCAAAATAATTGATTAACCATTAAGCTAATGACTATGAATAAGGAAACAAAACCTAAAGAAATGGTTGCTTATGATTTCAGCAGCCTTGATGTTCAACAAGACGGGAAAGACAATTGCTATACTTGCGATAACTGTAACACTTGCAATCATAATCCAGATGGATCTGGATGCAATGACTGCAACAACTGTGATACATGCGAACATTGTGATAATGATTAATCAAATTAAACCGATTATATGAAGTACGATTTTGAAAAAATGCAGGTCTTTGATTTCAGCAATTTAGACCTACAAGAAAACAGCAGAGGAAACTGTTTCGGTTGCGATTCATGTGATTGCAATTGCGACAGTTGTGACTCATGCGATTGCGACTGTGATAGTAATTGGTAGACAAATCAATAAGCAAAAAAAGATGAAAAACAAACTCGCTCATCGTACAATAATTGCAATAATTGCGGTATTTGTGTTTTGGCTCTTGTTTTTGATAATACCAATCTTCCAATTGATAACGAATCAGGTAAGGCTTGATAGCATCAACTCTATTTATGTTATGGTTGGAGCACTTTTTACAGGTTTGGCATTTGCCGTGACTTATATTTCATTGCTTGTGCAAAACAAGAGTTTGAAAGAGCAATTGGCCATGGATACTCTATCTAATACCATGGACTTAATCCTTGATTCAAATAGATTTCGTGAAAGTCGTAAATATGTAATGTCCAAGACTTTCTACAGCCATATTGACATTCTGAAGAAGATGAAAGATGATGACCCAATTTATATTGAAGACTGGAAAAAACTTGACAATACGAGCAGTAATCAGAATCCAGCGGCCAACACTTACGAAGATTATGAAAAATTGATATTCTTCTGTGGTAGAATGGAGTATTTAGGTATTGTTCTTAAAAACAAAGGAATTGATTACACTATTTTGGACTATTTTGGGAATACGATAATAGAATCCTACAAAAGATTGGAACCATATATAGAAAACTCAAGAAAGCGGTATGGAGAGAACTATTATTTTCATTATACCTATTTATACGCTTGGGCAAAACACAGAGAACCTATTTTAAAACAAAATTGCAAAGAACTATTGGATAGAATTTCAAAAGGAGAATTTGCTTTTGACGAATAGGTATCAATGAATAGCGAATAATATTCAACAAATCAAATAAATAACAACTAAAATCTAAAAAAAATGAAAAAAATACTTTTAACGACAGTATTGTCTTTGATGATGTGCATAGGTGTTTATGCACAAGACTACCTTAATGCGCCTAAAGCGAATGAAAAGGAATTGGGGACCTTGTCAGCAAAAGAATGCTGGCATAATTGTGAAAATAATTCAAAGCGTGATGTGGGACATTTCAATGGTACAAAGTTAAATTGGTATACAACTTTGTTGGAAACTGCAGAGCAAAAATATCCAGGAAAAACAGTTGATATCAGAAATCTTGAAGTTGGCAAGTATTATAATAACGCCTATGGCGGTCTATATTGTGGCCCAGCCACAGGCAAAGTGGTGTGGGTAATGAGCAAAGAAGATATTGCCAACGAGTTTAACAAGACCCTTTCCCAAGCCCTTAACAAAGCCCTGCGTAATGTGCACGAAGGGTCAAGATTAGCAATAGACCAAGTAACAGTCATCAGCAGCATGGACAGAGGAGAGTTCAAGGATCAACTGATTGATATTTTGCTTGATAAAGGTTACAAGATTGTTGCTAAGGATTACCTTGAAAGACTTTATGAAGAGCAACAAGCCCAACAAAGCGGTATCTACAACGAAAGCACCACTGTAAAGGCTGACAACTTCTCCGCAGTGGGCTACTACATCAATGTGAAGGTCACGGAAACCTCACTGCGTGTGCAGGTGGTCAACGTGAGCACGGGAGAATATGAAGGCAATGCAACTGTCAATTTCTAAACATCCACACCAATGAAAGCAACAAGAATCATCATCATGGCCTTTGCCCTGCTACTCGGCTTGGGCAACGCCATCGCACAAGAAGACTGCAACCGCGCGCAAAAAGCACCGCAAGCCAAGGAAACAGTGCTCACCAAAAGCACTCGCACCAAGAAGGGTTACGACAGCTTTTCGTCGGCCTACAGAGCCGCCCTGCGCGAGGCCAAGCAAGCCCACCCCAACAAGGAGGTCGGCATCCGCAACCTCAGCAAAGGCGATGTGAAAGTGAACGGCGACGGCTCGGTGTCAAACTATTACAACTACACCGTGGTGGAGCTGCCCGGCATCGTGGCGCAAAACCTCTTCAACGCCATCAGCCAAGCCACGCGCGAGATAGACGAAGGCAACCGCTTCGCCTTGGACAAACTCACCATCACCGATGGCCAAACCGACAAGGAGAAGACCAAAGGCCAAATTGTGGATTACCTCTTGGGCAAGGGCCACAAGGTGGTCGCCAAGGAGCATCTGGAGAAACTATACAAAGAGCAACAAGGCCAACAGAGCGGCATCTACAATGAAGAAACCACCGTGGAAGGCAACAACTTTACGGCGGTAGGCTACTACATCAGTGCCCGTATCACCGAGGAATACATTCAGGTGCAGGTCGTCAATGTCAGCACTGGCGAATATGAGGGGAATGTCACGGTGAATTTGTAATCACCCAAACACCTTTTTGAGTCTTAGCATCGCCTGCTCTACGGTTGTCCGAGGGCAGGCGAGGTTTATTCTGAAGAAGCCTTTACCCGCCTCACCGAAGTCCCTACCTCGGTTAAAGCCCAATTGAGCTTCTTGTGTCATCTTTTGCCACAGCTCTTTTTCAGTCAAACCATAGCCGTTGAAGTCAAGCCACATCATATAGGTGGCCTGCGGCTTGTGGAACTTCACCTTGGGCAGATTTGTGGTGAGGAAGTCGGAAACATAGTCGATGTTGCCTTGCACATATTCCAATAGCTGTTCAAGCCACTCGTCGCCTTGGGTCATGGCGGCTTGCGTAGCCACCTTGCCGAAGATATTGCCGAGATGGGCCTCCATGTCTTCGACGTAGGCCACGTAGGTCTTTCGTAGTTCCTCATTAGGGATGATGTTGGGCGAACTCCTTATCCAATGCCGCAAAAGGATGATGACGATAGCCTGGCAGCACCAAGTCGCAGTGGATTTCGTCGGAGATGACCAGCACTTTGTTTTTCATGCAGATTTCACCTAAGAATAACAACTCGTTTTGTGTCCAGCAACGACCCACAGGGTTGTGAGGGTTGCAGAGAATCAGCATCTTGGCGGTCTTTGTTTGTTCAACCAGTTGGTCGAAGTTGAGTTCGTAGCCATCACCTCTGTCTACCAATGTATTGTAAACCAACTTCCTACCATGGCTTGACACGGCATGATGGAAAGGTGGATACACAGGTGGCTGTATGATAATCTCGTCTCCTGGCTTCGTGAAAGCCAGCACCGCCATGTTGAAGCCACACACCACACCAGGCACAAACGACATCCAATCCTTGTGTACATTCCAATGGTGGTGGCGCAAAATCCACTTGCGAATGGCCTCAAAATAAGCCTCGTCCTTGAAATGATAGCCGTAAACGGGATGTTCCGCACGGCGCATCACGGCTTCGCGGACGAAGTCGGGCGTTTCAAAGTCCATGTCGGCGACCCACATCGGGAGCACGTCGGGATTGCCGAAGACCTGTTGCCTCAGGTCATATTTGACGCAGTTGGTATCGGCACGGTTGATGATTTTATCGAAATCGTATTTCATTGCATTAAAATGTGGTATTAAACAAAAAATAATGTCTGACGCGAGACGGGAGACTTTGAGACGTGGGACAAATCACAATCGTCGCGAGTCGCGAGTCCCATAGTCTCGTGTCAAATATGCTGCAAAGGTGCGAAAAATTTACTCGACTATTGCTGTTTGTTCGAAAAAAAGATGTACTTTTGCCGCGTCAAATAGAGTTCTTTTACATCTTGGGGGAGTCGCATAGTGGCAATTGCAACAGACTGTAAATCTGTCCGGGTATCCGTTCGGTGGTTCGAGTCCACCCTCCCCCACAACAATCAAACGAAGTGAAAACTTCGCTTTTTTATGTACATCTAAAGCCAAACAATTTAAGATTTAGAATCTTATATGCTTCTAACTACCTAAAACCCTTAACTATCATTTTATCTATGAAAATCTTTGTCGCTAAATTAGCATTTAAGACCACAGCAGAAGACTTGAGAGCCTTGTTCGAGCAATTCGGAGAGGTGGAGTCCTGCAAAGTCATTATGGATCACGAAACGGGACGTTCAAAATGTTACGGTTTTGTTGAGATGCCCAACGACGCAGAGGCCTACAAGGCTATCGTCGAGACGGACGAGACTGTTTTCATGGGTAACGAGCTGCAAGTCAAGAAGTCACGTCCTCAAGCCGAGGTGGCTCCCAAGCCTGTGAAGCAAGTCAAAAATAAACGTCCGCGTCATCCTTACATCCCTCCGACACAGGAATTCCAGGCGTGATATGAATTTTTTCGCCCTGAAAGACCCACAAATTGAAAAAAAGCCGTATCTTTGCAGCGTCATTCCCGAACGGAAGTGATGGTCTGGTAGCTCAGCTGGATAGAGCAACAGCCTTCTAAGCTGTGGGTCTTGGGTTCGAATCCCAACCGGATCACGATTTAAAGGACTTCGATTGAAGTCCTTTTTTTATACATTTCTGGCAAAAATACTTTTTTTTGTTTAGTTTTGCACTACCAAACAATAAATACTCATCACCATGGAAAACGAACTCAAGAAAGTCTACACCGGCTCTTATATGAATGCCGAATTCATCGGTAGCGTATTGGATCAGAACGACATCCGCTTTCTCATCCGCAACTACCAGCAAGAGGGCCTCTTGGCCGGCTGGGCCGCCAATGTCATCAAAGGCGACGCCTCCGTTTATGTGTTCAGCGAAGACTACAACAAAGCCATGCTCCTGCTTGACGACATCAATGCCACCGACATTGAAGAAGACGAAACAAACTCATAAGTTATGAAAAAACTAATCGTTATTTTGCTGTGCGCCCTCTTTGGGATGCCAGTCCTTCAATCGCAACCCATTGCAAATCATGTCATTCTTATCGGACTCGATGGCTGGGCCTCCCATGATCTCGACAAAGCCCACGACATCCCCAACTTGAGGAGCCTCATCGAAGGTGGCGCATGCTCGATGCACAAGCGTTCCGTCATCCCTTCGAGTTCAGGCGTCAACTGGGCCAGCATGTTCATGGGCACGGGTCCCGAAATGCATGGCTACACCACCTGGGGGTCAAAGACACCAGAAGTGCCTTCCATCGCCACCAACGAAAACGGCATCTTTCCCACCATTTTCTCGGTGATACGTGAACAACGCCCCGATGCCGAAACAGGTTGCACCTTTGAATGGGACGGCATCAAATACGTCATCGACACCCTTTCCATCAGCCATGTCGAGTATTTCAAGGAAGGCTGGAAGCAGGTGGAAGAAAACTGCGACAAGATTGTGCAATACATCCAAGACAAAAAACCGGTTTTCTTTGCTCCCTGCTTCGACGGCATCGACGGCATCGGCCACGAAAAAGGATGGTATACAGAAGATTATTACGACTATCTTGTCCGCATTGACTCATGCGTAGGTCGCATCATCCAAGCCTTGAAAGACGTGGGCATCTATGACGACACCGTTATCATCGTCACCGGCGACCATGGCGGACACGACCAAGGCCATGGTACATTGGACATGCGCGACATGGAGAGTCCCCTGGTGCTATTCGGGAAAAACGTCCGCGTAGGTCACCAACTGGATGAGCCTATAGTGCAATACGACATCGCCGCCACCATCGCTTATATTCTTGGTATCGACATCCCCGAAGCCTGGCGCGGCAAGCCCGTCAAGCAAGCCTTTGAATAAGGTATCGAAAATTTGCGTACCTTTGCACGCCAAATTCGTCATACATGATTCAAGCAACAGGCATACACAAATCCTACGGCTCACTTGAGGTGCTAAAAGGCATCGACCTGCATATCAACAAGAAAGAAATCGTTAGCATCGTCGGTGCCTCGGGAGCGGGCAAGTCCACCCTCCTCCACATCATCGGCACATTGGACAAGGCAGACCGTGGACAACTCATCATCGATGGCACTGAGGTCGGTAAACTGAACGACACCGCTTTGGCCGCTTTCCGTAACCAAAAGATTGGCTTCGTGTTTCAGTTCCATCATCTGTTACCTGAGTTCACCGCTATCGAAAACATCTGCATCCCTGCTTATATCGGCGGCATGGCCAAAAAAGAAGCCACTGAAAAGGCCGAAAAACTGCTTGAATACCTGAATCTTACTGACAGAAAAGACCACAAGCCGTCGCAGCTCTCCGGCGGCGAGCAGCAACGCATTGCCGTGGCTCGTGCCTTAATCAACAACCCAGCCGTGGTGCTGGCCGACGAGCCTTCGGGCAACCTTGACTCGAAGTCGGCGCAAGAATTGCACAAACTTTTCTTCCGCCTCCGCGACGAGTTGGGCCAGACTTTCGTCATCGTCACCCATAACCCTGAGTTGGCCACCATGTCGGATCTCACCATTACCATTAAAGACGGAACCGTAGTACCGTCATTGCGGGCTTGACCCGCAATCTCCCAAGCATAAAAGATGCCTATCGCTCGGGAGATGGCGGATGTTCCTCCGCCATGACGGAAAAAGAAAACGAAAACAATAATCTGACCATTACTTCGTTAACAAAAGGATAAATCAACGAAAATGAACAAACGCATTATATTCTCTCTCCTTTTCGGTGCCGCCCTCGTGTTAGGCACCACTACCACCCTCCAAGCCCAAGATGCCGAGTCGTATGAGTCGCTGATGAAGAAAGGCAATGAAAAGTTCAACGCCAAGGACTACATCAGCGCCAAAACCTACTACGAGATGGCGCTCAAACAAAAGGCCAACGACCCGACAGCAAAGAAAAAGTTGGACGAGTCGGTGAAGAAAATCCAGGAAGACGGTGCCAAGCAGGAAATCTTCTATGCCCATCTCGACACGGGCGACCAATTCTACAGCCAACAGAAATATGAAGAAGCACTTGCGGAATACGAACGTGCCTTGCAGGTCTTCCCCAATGACAAATATGTCACTGGACAAGCCAATGAAGTACGCGCCATCCTCAAGGAACGTCAGGACAAACAAGATGCCTTCGATACAGCCATGAGTCTTGGCGAGAGCCTGTTGGCAGAAGACAACTTTGACGCTGCCATCATGCAGTTCGAGACCGCTGCAGGCATCTTCCCCAACGACAAACTCCCCAAAGAAAAGCTGACTGAAGCCAGACAGAAAAAACAACTCTATACTGAAAAAGTGGCCCGTTTCGACAAGCTGATGGAAGAAAGCAGACAATTTGGTTTGCGCAAAAACTATGAGGCGGCCATTGAAAAAATCGACCAAGCCCTTGAGCTTTTCCCCAATGATGAGGAAGCCAATTCCAAACGCGATGAATACCAAACCGCAAAAGGCGTTGCCGACCGTTACAATGGCATCATCGCCGCCGCCGACCAACTTTATGAAAACAAGGCCTACAAGGAAGCCAAAGCACAGTATCAAAGTGCCTTGGCCGTTGTAGCAGGTGATGCCTACGCCACCGACATGATTGCCCGCCTCGACCCGCTCATCGCACAACAAGATGCCGAAGAAGCCGCCCGTATCGCTGCTGAACAAGAAGCAGCACGTCTGGCTGCCGAGGCCGAAGCCGCTAGATTAGCTGCAGAAGCCGAGGCTGCACGCATCGCCGCTGAGCAAGAGGCCGCGAGAATCGCTGCCGAGCAGGAAGCCGCACGTTTGGCTGCTGAAGAGGCGGCACGCATCGCTGCAGAAGAAGAGGCCGCAAGATTGGCAGCCGAAGCAGAAGCCGCTCGCATCGCCGCCGAAGAGGAAGCTGCTCGTCAAGCAGCCCTCGCTGCAGCCGAAGCGGAACGCCAAGCCACCATAAAGTCCATGCTTGACGCTGCCGACGCTGTATTTGCCCAACAAGATTATGCCACCGCCAAGGTGAAATACCAAGAAGTCGTAGCTTTCGATGAAGGCAACGCCACTGCCACCGCCAAAATCAATGAAATCGACAACATCCTGGCGCAAATGGCGGCTGAGTTGGAAGCCAACTACAACAAAGCCATGAGTGCCGGCAACCAAGCCATGAGCGCAGAACTATTTGCTGAAGCTATCACCCAATATCAGTCGGCCTTGGTCTACAAGCCTGAGGATGCAACAGCGACAGCACAGCTGGCCATTGCCCAAAAGTCGGAGAACGACCGCATTGCCGCTTTGAGAGCACAATACGATAAATTCGTCAAAGAAGGCGACGGCTACTTCAGAAGCAACACCTTCGACAAAGCCATTGAGGCTTATACCAAAGCCGAGGAACTTGGCTTGGAGACCTACCCCACCGAAATGATTGCCCGCATCAGCGAAATCATTGAGCAGAACAAACTCTATGAGTTGAACAGCGAGCCGTTGCTACTGGCTGCCGGACAAGCCCAACGTTTTGATTTCAACAAGATTGAAGTGGCCGTGCGCCGTTCCAACTATATCATCATCAAGGTGCGCAACCCGCATCCCGAGAAGACCTTCCCGATGATTGTCTCCTTCGGCGGCGCGGGTGGTAAGAACGGCGGCTTCGTGTTGCCTATCGCTGCTACCGAAGAAGAGAAGACCTTCCTCTTCCGCATCGGCTCACAATACAAGTGGTTCAGCGAAGACAACACTTGGATTGAGGTCGTCTCCGAGAATAACGAGGTGGAAATCGGGAAGCTGGAGATTTCGAGGAGTAACTAAAGCACCTCCGTAGGAATGGCAATCGGCACTTCTGTCGTCCCATTCGCTGAACTTACCGAATAGACGCTGTCAACCACATACTTAGTCATGCCACGCCACGGCAAGGTGCCGAGGTATTCTTTGTAGTGCAATTCAACCATCTTACCCGTACAACGCTCCAGTTGTTTGGCCACTTTCTCGTTCTTTACCGAGAAGTTGAACTCGTTCGACTGGATGGTGTTGTTGCTATTCTTGGAGTTGTAGCCCGCCTGAATCAGTCGGCCTTCGTAGGTCTTGAAGACATAACCTTTGTAGACAAACAAGTTCAACTCTCCAGCTTTCACACCACTACCGAAGACGAAAAAGAACTTGAAGAAAACGAAAACCGCAGCAGCCACCACGATGATGGAGCTAATGATGATCCATACTTTTTTTCCTGTACTCATTGTATTGTGTTTTTAAATTATTCTTGAATTATTGTGCTTTTTGTTTTTTCTGATGGAAATCGCAGATTTGGGT
>CADAPW010000073.1 GCA_902789915.1 uncultured Bacteroidia bacterium
ATTGATGACGATTGGGCAAGCTTGAAATTCCCGTCCTTCCCAATGCTGAATGAAATGTTGGATTCCATTGATGCCACTTTCGAGCGCGGCGAGGAACTGCCTGACGAGTTGGCCGCCGCCTTGGTCTTTGCTTGTGGCACGGCCTGCACGCAGGTTTATACTTCGCAAAGTTCCGGCACCTTCTATGTGGACCAAGCCTTTGAGGCCTACCAACGCTTTGGCTTTACGGACTGCGTGCTGTTTCGTGATCCTGATTCCACCATGTACGCCACCTTGATTTCTAATTTGAAAGCCGGTTATCCTGCCCATCTGGCTGTCGAGAATCCCGCGGGGACGGTAGGACACAACGTGGTCGTCGACGGCTATCGCGAATCTGATGGCAAGTTCCATATCAATTTTGGCTACGGTGGTTCTTTAGACAACTGGTACGACATCCCCGACCCTAATTTCTATTACGGCATGACCAAAGTGGAAGGTATCATTTTGAACATTATTCCTAAAGATGGACCTTTGGCCGTTCACGAAAACACCCAGCAACAACCGCTTGAAGTTTATCCCAACCCCGTTTCCGATGTACTCTATGTGAAGAACCTTCCTTCTGCAAGTGTGAAGTATACCATTTTCAATTTGGTAGGACAAGAAGTGGCTGCTGGTACTTCAAGCGGGACCATTTCCGTGGCTGGATTGGAAAAGGGGCTTTATTTCTTGCAGGTGAAGGGAGAAGGCGTCTGTGAAACGGTGAAATTTGTGGTGAAGTAATCAACGCTTGCGTATTCTTGCAACGGCAAAAACTAATAGTCGCAAGACAAAATAAACTAATAAAAACAGCCACAATTATTGGAATTCTGCAACAAAAAGTGGAGTGTTTTTATTACTTTTTGCAATAAATATGTTGTTGAAATAGAAAAAGATTTGTATCTTTGCAGCGTCAAAAACTAATATTAGCAATACAAAATATACTAATGTTAGTAAAGCAAAATAAACTAATAAAAGCGGTGCAAAATATACTAATATGGCAACAATACAAGAGAAATTGGCGGAGTCATTGGCGGTGTTGAAGGCATATCAGGACGCCCATGGGGACAATCTGGTGATTCAGGGAGCGGATACGCTGGGACGGACTCATACAGAGCGGTTGGTGAACAGCGGATACCTTCAGATGGTCATGAAGGGATGGTATATCCCGTCGTCACCTGGGAGCGAGGGGGATTCAACGGTGTGGTATGTGTCGTATTGGCACTTCATCACTGCATATTTAGACAAGAGATTCAATGGGGCTTGGTGCTTGTCACCGGAGCTGTCACTCTATTTCCACAGCGGGAAGACGGTGATCCCCAAACAATTGATTGTGCGCTGCGAGAACGGAACAAACAACATCCTGCAACTGCCTTTCGGAACATCGCTTGTGGACATCAAGGCAAGTCTGCCACCAACGGTGATACGGGAGCCGCGTTATGGCGTGCGAATGTATCCCATGGAATACGCCTTGTTGATGGTGGGACCGGATTATTATCGCCGTGATGCGTTGGAGGCAAGGACTTGCCTGGCCAGCTTGCGTGATGTCTCGCCTATCGTCTTGGCGGCCATCGACGGGGGGCATACCACCCGGGCAGGCCGCGTGGCAGGTGCGTTGCGCTCCATCGGACGCGAGGAGATGGCTGATGAATTATTGCGAATGATGCGCCAAGTGGGGCATACTGTGACGGAGGAGAATCCGTTTGAGGAGAATGTGCATATAGCGACATTTGCGGAATCACCCTACGCCTCACGCATCCGCTTGATGTGGATGCAAATGCGGAAGGTGGTAATAGACACGTTAAAAATCCAGCCAGTACAGCAAGATGCGGCATCGGTGCTGGCGATGATGGATGCAACGTATGTAAAGGACAGCTATAACTCCTTGTCGATAGAAGGCTATAAGATTACGGAAGGTCTGTTGGAGCGTGTGCGGAGTGGCAACTGGGATCCTGAGAAAAACGAGGAGGACAAGGAACGCAGGAATGCCTTGGCCGCCCGAGGGTATTATCAGGCGTACGAATTGCTGAAGCAAGGCGTGAAGGACTGTTTTTCGGGCAAGGCTCCTGCGCAGTTGTATGTGAAAGGGCATCAAGACTGGCATTTCCAGTTGTTTGAGCCATGCATCAGGGCGGGTATAGTGAAGGCGTCGGATTTGATAGGCTACCGCAGGCATCAGGTATATATCCGCAACTCGATGCACACGCCGTTGAATCCTGACGCGCTTTTAGATGCGATGAGTGCCTTGTCGGATTTGATGATGCAAGAGGAGAATGCGCTGGTGCGTGCCATTTTAGGGCATTTCTTCTTCGTCTATATCCATCCCTACATGGACGGCAACGGCCGCACGGCGCGATTCGTGATGAACAGCCAATTGGTAACGGCGGGCTATCCTTGGGTAGTGATCCCCGTGGAACGCCGACAGGAGTATATGGCAGCCTTGGAGCAGGCCAGTGTGGAGGGGAATATTGAAGGGTTTGTGCGGTTTATTGGGAGGGTGATGTAAAAAGACAAAGGAAAAATGAGAAAAGAATGCAGAGATTATTTAGGATTGCCTATAAAAACTCCAATGGACTATTGGATAAAGTATTGGGATTACTACATTGAACGGCTTGAAAACGATAAAGAAAGAAACCTTGGGTTGACTGGTCCAAGAATCATATTGGAAGCATTAATAGCGGAGGTGCAATTTCACAACAGCACCAAAAACAAAGAGTTTTTCAAAGTCCAAATTAACCAGTGGAAAAAAGACGATGCTGCTTTCTCAAAACTGTTTTTGAAAGAATGGAATGACTTAACGCAGAATCATTTTGATGATGATATTAAAATACAAGATTGTTGCTCTGATATCATTTCAAAAATGAATGGAGGAACATATTTCGATAGGCTCATAGAATGTCTTAACGATGCCATAGTTAAAACAGATAAATTGGATTTTGACAAAAAGATAATAATCAATCGATATTCCGAATTGCTTGTTTCAGAATTTGTTGCAAATAACTTCAGTTTGTCAGATATAAGAAATCTGCCTAAACATCTTCCTGAAGTAATTTGTAATGAAGGAAGAGAGGTATTAATTGCACCAGATGAATATATGGGGCTAAAAAGAGAAAGTTTCGATACCGAAAAAGAATACTATTTGGCAATTGAAAATAGCATAAAAAATAGAAATCTTACGGAAAGGTTATACGAAATGAAACAGTATTTTCATAAAGAAAGAGGCAACTATACCGTTATTATTGAAGTGAAGGGAATTCAAGGAGTGCTAGATTGTACTATTGACGATATTAACATATATTCTCCACTTTTGAAGCAATATATCAAGGATGATAACCATAATTGGTTGGAAACTGATACCGGGGCAGATAAGCGTGTTTTGGCTGCCATTCCTGTTGAAAATTGTATACCAAATAGCGCAATTACTATTGCTTGTAATAGACTTCAAAGTCTATTGGGGCTTTTGACAACACATATTAATCCAACTTTATCCTTATCGTATAATAAAGAATACATAACTGTTCTAAAAGATGGTATTTCCATAATGTCAAAAGGACTTCCTCCAATGTATAAGCACAAGGATGAAGGATGGAAAAAGAACCGTGATTATCATTTGTCAATAAAACCATCTGAAATCTCAAGCAAGTTGAGAACATTGAACAAAATGTTTTCAAACAATTCAAATCGTAACGAAACTTTTCAGATTCTTTCTTCAGCACGTTATTGGTATGTAAAAGCACGGGAAACGAACATCAGTGAAGACAAATTACTGTTTTCCTGGATAGCAATTGAAGGAATTTGTTCAATTGATAATAATGCAAAAGAAAAAATAGTAATAACAAGGGATCCTAATAACACAATAACAGCAAAGGATCTTAATAAAATTGATTTGATTGTCAAAATTACAAAAGCGATTATAATGAAATCTTTGTTTTATTACGAATGGTTGGACAACTACTTCCTTTTCCACGATAGTGTTACAAATGATAACTTCTACGATATCCCACAAAATGTGATTTCTTGTATTGGACTAGACATAAAAGGAGGAGAATTGATACCTTGCGCTGCTTTTATAAATGGCTTGTCAAAATTGGAAAAGTCAATTAATGATGAGATTAAAAAAAATGAAATCCACGACTTATTCACTTTTTACAAAAATAGAAAAGGATTTAATGAAAGGGAGCAACAATTAGAAAATGATATACGCATGTTGTATTTTATCAGAAACATGATAGTTCACAACGCTTCTTTTCCACAAGCAATAATTGACATTTATGCTCGTAAGTCATTATATATAGCAGGAGCAATTATTAAAAAACTTCAATCTGGATATGCAGAAACATCAATGAATTTGGACGATCTTTTAGTTGACATTTCAAACAATTATGATTCGTTTTTGCAAAATTTTGAAAGTGAATTACAAAAAATAAAAAGCAACTGATAGGAATATATTGTCTGAACGATAACTATATTCAAAAGATATTATTCTCTACTTCAAACCAATTTCCTATCTTTGCACCCATAAACAAACAAAAAACACCCAACATATCGAACAAACAAAATAGAACATAACTAACATATTATAAAAGCGTTTTCGCTCTAATTGTCCACTTGAAGTTCCACAAACAAGCCTGACATAATTTAGCGGTAAACGCCTACGAGTAATCGTGGGCTTTACTTAATTGTCAGGCGGGTCGTGGAACACCTAAGTGGACTTAAGCAAAGTTCCACGATTTTTTATGCCTGACAACGAAAACACAAAACAAATCAAAAGCCGCCAAAGGGTGGCTGACCATGGCGAGGTGTTCACCAATCCACGCGAGGTGAACGCTATGCTCGACTTGGTGCGCGACGAGTCGTTCCGGCTCGACAGCCGCTTTCTTGAGCCTGCCTGCGGCGACGGCAATTTCCTCATCGAGATTCTGCGCCGCAAACTCTCCTTTTTGCAAGACATCAAAACCCCAACTGAATGGGAATTCAAGAGCCTGATTGCCGTAGGCTCCTGCTATGGCATTGACATCCTGCCCGACAACGCCGAGGCTTGTCGTGAACGGTTGTTTGCCGAAATGCTTGACCAAGTTGGCAAAAAGGGCTGTACAAACGGTTATGAAGAAAGCCTCAGATATATGCTGCAAAAGAATATCGTCTGCGGCGATGCGCTGACCTATCGCACTGCCGAGGACAAGCCCATCACTTTCTGCGAGTGGACTCCCATCGCGGGCAGCATGCAGTTCTCGCGGCGCGACTTCCAGTTTGACTTCCTTGTCACAAAAAACCACCAGTACAGTCTTTTCGACGAACAAGGCGAAGTGCAAAGTTTCGACGAACCTGTGCGTACCTATCCACCGTTGCATTACACCCAACTTTACCGATATGAAGAACAACTATAGCCCCGACATCCTCAATTGCTTGGCCAATCTGAGCAGCGATGAGGTCTTCACCTCGCCCGAGTTGGCCAACCGAATGCTCGACCTGCTGCCACAGGAGTTGTTCCGTTCCAGCAAGACGCGCTTTCTTGACCCTTGCAGCAAAAGCGGTGTCTTCCTGCGCGAGATTGCCAAACGGCTGTTGGCAGGGCTGGAAGAGCAGATTCCCGACTTGCAACAGCGCATCGATCATATTATGACCAAACAGGTCTTCGGCATCGCCTGCACCGACCTCACTGCTGAGATGAGCCGTCGCACACTCTATTGCACCAAACAAGCCAATGGTGAGTATAGTGTGGCCACCTGTTTCGATGATGCGCAAGGCAATTTGTGCTACATGCGATGCCAACACACTTGGGAGAATGGCAAGTGTAAGCATTGTGGTGCCAACCGAGCCCAATACGACCGCGTAGAAACTATTGAGACCTATGCTTATCCATTCATTCACAAAAACATAAACGAAATTTTCAAAAACATGCAATTCGACGTAATTATAGGAAACCCGCCGTATCAGATGAGTGATGGAGGTGGTACTGGTTCAAGCGCAATGCCAATTTATCAGCTGTTTGTTCAACAAGCAAAGAAATTAAATCCATGTTACTTATCTATGATTATTCCTGCTCGTTGGTATGCTGGAGGAAAAGGTCTTGATGATTTTCGTTCGGAAATGTTGAATGATAATAGGATAAAATATTTAGTTGATTATTTTGATTCGGCAGAGTGTTTTCCTGGTATTGATCTTTCTGGTGGAGTATGTTACTTTTTGTGGGATAAGAAATATCATGGATTATGCGAAGTTACAACTCACAGACATGGTAACACAACAACGCTTGTCCGTCCTTTATTAGAAAAGAATAGTGATACATTTGTTCGATTCAACGAGGCGGTAACTATTCGCATAAAGACATTAGAGAAATTCCAATCTTTAGAAAGTAAAGTCAGCGCAAGAAAGCCATTTGGTGATATTGTGCCAAAAGAAAAAGGCGATACAAAAGTATATGCTTGGCCAGAAAATGGATTCATTAATCGGAACGAAATAAGACAAAACAACGCTATAGTTGACAAATACAAAGTATGTATAGCAAAAGCATATGGAGAAAGAGGTGACTTCCCGTATCTTGTACTTGGAAAACCATTTATTGCAGAGCCCAAAAGTTGTTGTACTGAAACCTATCTAGTACTGGACGCTTTTGACAATAATGTTCAAGCCGAGAATATGATATCTTATGTAAAGACCAAGTTTTTCAGATTTCTTGTCCTTTTGAAAAAGAATACACAAAATGCACCAAGAGGTGTTTACCAGTTCGTTCCTCTCCAAGACTTCTCCCACCCATGGACAGACGAGATGCTATACAAGAAATACGACTTGGACAAGGACGAAATTGCTTTTATTGAGAGCATGATTCGCCCAATGGAATGATGACAAAAGACTTTGATAATGCAGACGATAGATCAGATACTTCCTAACGAGCGGCGGACGATACCGCAGATTTACATGTACGACGACACGTCGTTTCCAGGATGGATCAAGATAGGACAGACCACCCGCGCCGATGTGCGGAAACGCATCGATGAGCAGCATCCCATCACCGAGCCACACAAAACCTACCACCTTTTGTGGCACGACAACGCCTTCTATGCCGACGGCAGCGGCGAGAGTTTCAGCGACCACGACCTGCACGAGTGCTTGCGCCGCATGGGCAAGGAACTCATCGGTGAGTGGTGCCGTTGCTCGCTACGCGAAGCACAAGCGGCCTATGTAGCCGTGCGCCACCGCGACACACAGGTGAAGACGGATCGTGACCTTGACTACAAGATGCGCGACGAACAGGAACAGGCAGTAAAGCAGACCGCCGACTATTTCGCCAAGATGGACATAGAAGAACCCAACCGACCGAGCCACTACCTATGGAATGCCAAGATGCGCTTCGGGAAAACTTTCGCCACCTATCAACTTGCCAAACGGATGGGTGCCAAACGTGTCTTGGTGCTCACATTCAAACCCGCCGTGGAAGACTCATGGCGCGACGACCTGCTACGCCACCGTGATTTCGAGGGCTGGCGGTATTACAGCAGTCGCATGGACGAAGAATTTCCGTCATTGTCCTCACCAAAACCATTGGTTGTCTTTGGATCATTTCAAGACTACCTTGGCAGAGACCGCTATGGTAACATCAAGCCCAAAAACGAGTGGGTCCATTGTGTCAATTGGGATTTGATTGTGCTGGACGAGTATCATTTTGGTGCTTGGAACGACAATGCCAAGAGCCTTCTCGACCTCGGGGATGCCGATGCCAAAAAGCGACAAACGGAGGAGGACGAGGTGATGACTGAAAGCGGCATCGATGTGGAAAGTGGTCGCGCTTGGGACGACGAGGATGTGCCTATCACGGGCAACCATTACCTTTACCTTAGCGGTACGCCGTTCCGAGCATTGGCCACAGGCGAGTTTATGGAAAGTCAAATCTTCAACTGGACTTATCAAGACGAACAGGCACGGAAAGAAGCCGTTGGCGGTCCCTATCTGGAGATGCCCACTATGGTGATGATGACCTACCAGATGCCACAAGACCTTGGTGCAATGATAGAGCAATGGGACATGGACGGCTTCGACCTCAATGAGTTTTTCCGCGCAGAAGGAAAGAAATTTGTCCATGAAAAAGCCGTACAGAAATGGCTCGACATCATCCGTGGCAAAGCCTCCATCTTTGGCGATGGCAGTTCGCCGCTCAATGTGCGACCCGCTTTGCCCTTCGAGGACACCCGCCTACTTGACCTCTGCGCCCACACGATGTGGTTCCTGCCCAATGTGGCCTCATGCGATGCCATGGAAGCACTGCTTCACCGTCCGGCTAACGGATTCTATCAGAACTACACCATCATCAACTGTAGCGGCACCAAGGCTGGCATTGGAATCGATGCTCTCGGACCAGTGCGTGAGGCTATGGGCGACAACCCTTTGAAAACACGCACCATCACGCTGACATGCGGCAAACTGACCACAGGAGTAACGCTGCGTCCGTTGGGTGGACTGCTGATGTTGCGTAACTGCTCAAGTCCCGAGACCTACTTTCAGACGGCTTTCCGTGTGCAAAGTCCATGGACGGCCACCGACAAAGACGACCCCACCAAGCATACCATTCTAAAGCCCACATGCTATGTGTTCGACTTCGCCCCCAACCGTGCCCTGCGCGAAGTGGTGACCTACGCCAACCAGTTGGATGTAGACAGCAACCGTCGCATCACTGAAAAAGTGGATGAGTTCATCAACTTCCTACCCATCTTGCAATTCGATGGCAGTTCCATGAAACGGGTCGATGCCACAGAGATACTTGATTTTGTCGATAACGGCACCAGTGGAACGTTGCTTGCCCGTCGTTGGAACAGCGCACAATTAGTCAATGTCGATAACGCCACCTTACAACGGGTGCTTGACAATCCCGAGGCATTGGCCACCATCATGAAGATTGAAGGCTTCCGCGCCTTGGGCAGTGACATCATCGAAAACATTGTCAACCGATCCGAGAAGATCAAGAAGTTAAAACGAGAAGCGGGCGACAATAACGACCCCAAGAAGAAGAAAGAACTCACCGCTGAGGAGAAGGAATATCGTTCCAAGCGGCGCGAGGTGCAGGAAAAACTGATGAAATTCGCCACCAGAATCCCCATCTTCATGTACCTCACTGATTATCGTGAAGAAAGTTTAGAAGATGTCATCCGCAAACTGGAACCAAGATTATTTGAGCGCGTCACAGGCCTCACCATCGACGACTTCGACCTGCTTTTGCGTGTCGGTGTCTTCAACCGCGCCCAAATGAACGACGCCATCCTGAAGTTCCGCCGCTACGAGGATGCCTCGTTAGAATATACCGGCGTAAACCGCCACGCCTCCGACACTCGCATCGGCTTGATGGACAGCACTGTGCCGATTGAGGCGATGCTGGGGTATGGCAAAGAATAAAGACAGTTAAGACCACATTTCTCATGAAAAAGTTGAGCTATAACTTGATTTTTTGAGGGGTTATAGCTCAAAAACCTTATCTTTTAGTATCTTTGCCCAAAACAAAAACACCTCACCCCATGAATCACCCTATTCAAGAAGGCTATATGCCTTATCTCGGCTACCAGACTTACTATCGCATCGTCGGTGAGCCTTCAAGCAAGCCAGCACTGCTTTGTCTGCATGGCGGACCAGGCAGCACGCACAACTATTTCGAAGTGCTGGACCGCATTGCCGACACGGGCCGTCAGGTCATCTCCTACGACCAGATTGGCTGCGGCAACTCCTACCTCGACGGCCACCCCGAACTGTGGACCCAAGAGACCTGGATCAACGAACTCATCGCCTTGCGCGAGCACCTGCACCTTGACCAGATCCACCTCCTCGGTCAGTCGTGGGGCGCCATGCAGGCCATCGCCTACATCATCGACTGCCAGCCCAAAGGCATCAAGTCGGTCATCCTCTCTTCGGGCCATGCCTCCAGCTCGCTGTGGGCCAGCGAGCAGCACCGCCTCATCAAATACATGTCGGCAGAAGACCAAGAGGCC
>CADAPW010000074.1 GCA_902789915.1 uncultured Bacteroidia bacterium
ATGTAAAAATGGTTATCTCTGGAGGCAACTCGCCACCAACAATGAATTAGGCCTGCGTATGTTGTATGCCTTGGATAAGGCCCAGATCTTGTCGCTGCTCACGGAGAAAGCCAAAAGTTACAAGTACCTCTATAAACCCGAGAAGATATTCTTCAACAATACCAACTTGATGCATGCTTGTGCCGTAAGGTGGATGTCGGCAACATGCGTGAGACGTTCTTCCAAAACCAGTTGAGCGTCCGCCATGAAGTGAACGCTCCCCATAAGGGTGACTTCCTCGTCGATGGACGCTATCTGTTTGAGGTGGGCGGCAAGAACAAGACTTTTGAACAAATCAAAGATGTCCCCGACAGCTTCCTCGCCGTTGACGAGACCGAAGTGGGCTACGGCAACCGTGTCCCGCTATGGCTGTTCGGGCTTTTGTATTGATGTTTTTTCATCAGGTTTGCCGTCCGCTTGGTCGGCAAGAGGGTATAAGCAAAACCAGCCGCCCTGTCATGCCTGCGTATGCATGTGCGATGGCGGGCATCTATGCTTGCTGAGGCCGTCCAAACAGGTTGTTGCTTCTCTCTCCGCCGCCTATAGATCCCCACCCACCCGCTTGCCCGTGCTGGGATGACATAGGCGGCTAGCTCTCACTGTTTCATGCAGCCCCACCCCATAAATGTCATGCCTGCGGCGGCCTGTGAAAAGCACCCTGACCGAAAAATGAAAGCCGGCAGCTTGCGCCACCGGCTCTCGACAAAAACTGTATGAAAAGAAAACATAATTTATCTCACCACCACCTTCTGCACCTTCACGTTCTCGCCGTTGATGAGACGAATCAGGTAGAGGCCAGGAGCGGCGTCGATGCGGGTCTCGGCACTGCCTTCAATCTGCTCGCTGCTGAGCACGCGACCGTTGAGGTCGATGACCTGCAGGGTGGCGCGGCCTTCGTTGGCGATGATCCAGTTGCCGTTGTTGTTGAAGGCGAAGGTCTCTGAGCCATCGGTCCCTGAGCCTGTCGAAGAGCCGTTGGCCACAAACACCACCTTAAAGCGTGAGGCATAGTCGCTCACCTTGGCGTCGAAAGTGTATTCGGGCTGTTGCAGCAGGTCGACGTCGGCGCCGGTCTTGTTGTCGATGAGGTGGCAATACAGCAGGCCTTCGGTGGCGTTCTCGAAGCTGAGGGTGTAGGTGCCGTCCTTGGCGGCCTCGAAGTTGAGCGGCAGCTCGCCCACAGGGTGTGCATACACTACCGACATATCTTTGCCCTTCATCGGGATGTAGAGACGATTGGGGTCGGCCATGAGGTCGAGGTGACCGAGATTTTGGCCTTCTCCGAAGAGGATGCGTGTACGGTCTACAGCAGTGGTCGTTGATCCTTCGGTTCCTGAGCCTGTCGAAGGCGTCGAAACGCCGCCCTTTGTCTCATTGGGCTTGTGCAGGCTGAAGGTCATGCCTTTGTTGCCCGCCTGTGGCTCAGTGGTGGTGAACACCACAGACTGATTGGCTTCAGTGGCTTGGACGAACACGCCCTCCATCGGATGGATGACACCCGAGGCCAAAGTCAAAACAGTACCCAAGGAGTTCATTCGATAGAAGCTACGGCCATCCAGGAAGTAGGCATCACAAGTGAAGGGGTTGCCGACCAAAGTCCATGAGCCGAAGGTAGTGGAGCCATAATCGAGGTCCACTTGCTTGGTTTGGTTGCTCGGCAGGACCGTACCCGTAAAACCAGTGACGGTTGTGATGGCGCTGTTGGCATAAAGATAGCCTAACCCGTTTCGGAACTCAAAGCCCTCCATGTTGGCTTTATAGTTGCGCCACTCTTCCGTCTGCCGACCACCGTCAAAGCCATACAGGTCGTATGTGC
Organism: uncultured Bacteroidia bacterium; assembly: GCA_902789915.1. Classification (GTDB taxonomy): domain Bacteria; phylum Bacteroidota; class Bacteroidia; order Bacteroidales; family F082; genus Limimorpha. The sequence goes on from CADAPW010000074.1 coordinate 1,856, forward strand.
CATCTAGAATGCAGCTCACGCTGTCGCTCTCAGGCTTCAAGGCCTCCGTCACCGGCGGAGCGATGAGATACCAACCGTCGCCGCCTCGAGTATAGCCCGTGATGCTCTTCTGCATTGTGACGCCCACAGGATTGTTTACTCTCAACTGGCCACCGTCGGCGATGACAATTTTTCCGAATTTTTGAGCTCTGCCGCCCGTCTGAATCGTGTCGGTGTTGATCACAATCTGGTTGGCTTGGGCCACAACGTCTTCGGGAATATTCACATTGGCATTGATAATCACGTCGTCGTCACCGTCGGGAGTGCCGTTGCCCCATAGGGTCGGATCGTTCCAGTCGCCCGAAACGACATCCGAGCCGCTTCCGAACGAGTTGTCGAACACCTGGACACGCACGTCGTCGAGATACCAGTCGAAGTTCGGGTTGTTGTTGGCCCACCAATAGTCGAATCGAATGATGATATCACGACCGATATATTCATCCAAATCAACAAAGAACTGGTGCCAATACCGTTTCGGGCCGAAACTCCACCAGGCGTAATCGTAGTTTTCGCCATGGTCAGTCGAAATCATGATCTGCATGGAGCCGTAGCTGATGTTTTGGCCGCTGATGGCACTCGGGCCATAGTCGCAGTAGTCCCAAAAGCTGAGTACGGCAGAATAAGCAGCCTCGTCGATGTGCATCTCAGGCGTCAACACCGAGGTGCTGCCATGATAATCATCGCTGTTGTTGTAAATACCGTGGTTGCCGGGACGCTCATCCCAAGACGGGCCTTCGGCAAGGGTGAAACTCCATGGATAGTAGTAATCCAGATTGTAATTATATTGGTTGCAACGCATCCAACCATCAGGCATTTCGTCGCCTTCAAAGTTCTCGTAGTATGGATGTGCTTTATCGACCGTGACTTTCTCGCCACCAGTGAAGAAATAGATCTCATCCGACCAGTCGCTTTGGTTCTCGGAGTCGCAATACGCCCTCACCTGCCAATAATATGTCGAGCTAGGCTGCAGCCCCTCGATGGTCCAACGCTGCTTTCTGGCTTCATCCATCTCGTCAGTAAGAACGATGTTTTCTTCTGGGTAAGGCCATTCATCTTCCAGTCTGTAGCGAATTTGCCATTGTCTTTCTTCGCCTGTCTGGTACCATTCGAGTGTGGCGCTTGTGCCCATCTGGGTGAGGCACATCCACGGTTGAGGTTCGGCGCAGCCTGTGCCCGTAGTGAATGATTCGGTAACCCAGTCGCTATAACCGTCGTCCACCACCGGACAAGAATACATGCCGCAGTGCTCGCGAACACGGCATTCATACTCCGTACCCGACTGCAAGCCTGAAAGGCGGAAGATGATTTCGCTCCCCTCGCCATCCAAGAACTCCATTTCTGTTGGTGAAAGCCATTCATCGTCAGAGGTCTTCTTGTATTGGAACTGCCACTCACTTTCGATGTCGCCGTACCAACGAAGTTCCGCGTAAGTGTTTTTGACGGCGCTGGCATAGAACATATACGGTGCCGGACAAGCCTCGCCGGTGGTCAGGCTGGCGTAATCGTCGCTCCATTCACTGAAATCGCCGTTGCCGCAGTTGGCACGAACATAATAGTAATATGTGGTGCTGGCAGCGAGACATGTAAGCTCGTAATCTCTGTATTCCGTGCCGGCATTGACCAATGTGTTTTCAAATTCTACATCAACAATGGTTCCGTTTTCAGGGTCGAAAGTCTCGTCGATGCTATAAGAAACCTGGTAGTTGTATTGTCTCAAGTCGCGGGTTTTCCAACGGATATAAGCTTCGTGCGAGTTTGTATATTGCGTGCTCAAATCGAGAGGCTGGCGGCAGGTCGGGGCAACTGATAGCTCGATGTCGTCGACACAGAAGTAATTATCGGTGTTATAGCTTCTCAACACGATATACTGCCCCTCGCCCATATAATCATCAAAATAAATTTCGTATAAGGAATATGCGTTTCTGACACTTACCGAGGTAATAAACTGATAAGTGTTGATGTCGCTTGGGTCGGTCATCACACCAATGGAGAGATACGTCTGTATGTAGGATGAGTTCCACAATCTCGCCCAGAACGACAACTTCAAGGTGTTGATGGGGGTTTCGGCAGTGTTGATGGCAGGAAATGCAGCATAACATGCCGACTCGTATGACGGCTTCTGCATCAGCAGGAAATTAGATCCAGAGTGAGTCAAACTTGCACTTTCGTAAACGTATGGATAATAGGTGTTGCTGAAGTGCCATCCATCGGGCGGGAAAGCATTGTAACCCGTGGTCGCTTCATCGAAATTGTAGCTGTACGGGATGGTTACAGGAGCGACAGTCGGCACTGTCTCCACGGTGATATTGTCGATAAATATTGAATAATCGTTTCCCGAAGTGAGTTTATCGCATTTAAAGGCGATGTAATGACCTTCGCCATGGTATCCTTCAAGGCTTATCGGGTATAGCACCGATGAACTGGTGCTTCTCACCACTACATCGGTCACTTTCGTGAATGTGCTGGCATCGTTGGGGTCAGTCATCACGCCGACGGACAGTGGTTTATTGCTGTTTCCCGTGCTCAGATAAGCGTTGAACGACATCCGCAAAGTGTTGATATCCTCAACAATCTCCGGCATTACGGCAATCTGGTTGGTCGGGGCGTTGGCATTGGCGCTTGCCTGAAATTTGAGGACTTTGTTATTTGCCGTGACAAACGGATAATAGTTATAACTCGCATTTTCCGAGTCGTTGATTCGGGTCCAGCATTGCGGGAAGGCGCCATTGGCACCGGTGGTGACGTCGCTGAAGTCGTAGGAATAAGGGATGCTGACCGAACCGCATGAGGTGGTGAAGCTTTCAGTAACCCAAGAACTGACAGAGCCTCCGCAATCGGCCTGGACGCGCACCTGATATTCCGTGTTTGCCGACAGCCCGTTGATTGTGTAGGTCGGGGTGTTTTCCACGGCAATCACTTCGCTCCAATCCGAAGCCGAAGCGGCTTTATACTGCACGTTCCAGGCGGTCTCCTCGTCGCCGGCGGTCCAAGTGAGCGTTGCCGTGTTGGATGTCGCGGTAACCATGAGATTGCTTGGTGTTGCACATGAAACTATGCTATATGCGACAGTCATCTTAGGCAGGAATTTCTCACGGCTATCGTAGCCTGAATAATAATAAGCTGTATAGGTTTCGGTTGTAACGCCAAGCCATTCCACAAAACTTCCAGAGCTACTCAATGTAGTTTCCTCAAAACCCACAAGAAGATTGCCGCCCGAATACAAATACGGGGCCGACAAAACGATTTCCATTTTGTTGTTGTTGACAGTGACTTCCCCGCTATACACTTCAGTGAGATTGTTCCAATCCACAGGGGTATATGAGGAGAACGCAGTCAATTCGGTTGGCGAAAGATACACCTTGAAGACGCCATCAGTGAACGTGGCTGTTGGATAATATGATCCCGTGTAGAAGGTCAACTTGGTTATCTGCCTGTCCAAGACTTGCGCCAATTCCGTTGCCGGAACAATAAACTGGCTTTTCATGTATTGGCTGTTGGTGCTATAGCCGTAGAAAGGAACGTAATAACTGCTATTTGTGCCGTCATTGATGACAACCGTCTGAATAGCCGAAGGCATAAAGCTGCAAGCGTTGGTCCAAGCACTGTAATCGTCGCCGCCGCAATCGGCTTTCACTCGGGCGTAATAGGTCGTTTCAGGCGTTAAGCCTGTCAAAGTGTATGGATTGGTCGTCACATTGACCGAAGCTACATTTTGGGTAAAATTGGCATCCGTGGCATATTGCAGCACCCAAGCCGTTTCAGCGTCCCCATTGGTCCATGACAAGGTAGCTGAAGTGACACTGACATTGGAAGCCGCGAGGTTTTTCGGCTTCATGCAAGTAGGAGCCGTGCCAGGCGCGTAGCTGAAGGTGGTTTTAGGCATAAAATTATATCGGCTATAATCAGTATAGCCGTATGCCGTCATCTCATAGCCGCCATAGGCACTATAACCCGTGGTTTCTGCACCATACCATCCGAAGTAGCCGCTTGTGCTGCCAGAAGCCGTTTCTGCAAACCCAATCAACAAATTGCCACCCATATATTGATAAGGTGTAGTAAGGATGATCTCCATTTTGCTTCCGCTGACGGAAAGAGAACCAGAATATACCGTAGTCATTTCCGACCAGTCAAAAAACTCATAGTTTTCAAAGGCCGTCACGCCGTCCAATTCACCGATGAGGACGTCGAAAGTGGCCGTACCCATGTTTCCCGTCTCTGAAGTCGCGTAGAAAGTCATTTTTGAAATATTGGCATACAGCAAATCGGCCAAATCGGCAGCAGGAACGATGAACTGGCTTTTCGTCGTATAATCAATTGCAGAAGCGCAGATTGGAATGTATGCGTTGTAATTGCTGCCGTTACCCACTGTGAACTCGTATTTTGGCATGAAGGCACAGATGTTGCTCCAATCGCTGTAGATGTTTTCGCCACAAACAGCACGCACATAAGCGTAGTACTGCGTATTCAGCGTAAGGCCGCTCAAAGTGTAAGGCTTCGAGTCGACAGTCACGACGGTTCCGCTTTCAGGAGTGAAGCCTGCCGTTGTGGAATAGGAAACCTGCCATTGCGATTCGTTACTTCCCTGCGTCCATACTAAAGTGGCCGTAGTTGACGTGACGCTGCTTTCCTGAAGGTTTGATGGTGCAAAACACTCCGTGGTCATGCTCACCTCTTCGCTCCAATCGCTGTAGTCGCCTTCACCGCAAACGGCACGTACACGGGCATAATAGGTAATACCTGTCTCTAGGTTTTCCTTTATAAAATATTGCATCGTGACTGTTTCCAATTCAACATCATCAGGATCGAAGCCTTGCTGGTCGGAAAACGCCACCTGCCACGAAGTCTCTGAACCAACGGGGATCCATGAAAAATAGGTTTGGTTGCATGTCGCCATGCTTTCGGCAATTGTCGGAGTGTAGCATCCCACTTCAAAAGTGCATGCATTGCTCCAGTCGCTGTAATGATCGTCGTTGTTGTAGTTTCCGCGGACGTAGGCGTGATAAGTAATTCCCGATGTTAATCCTGTAAGTGTATTAGGTTTTGCCGTTGTATTACTTACTTGCGGAATTGTGCCCGAGGTCGGTGCTGTAGAACTTGTGGAATAATAGATATCCCAATGGTCTTGACCTGAACGAGCCGTCCAGTCGAGTGTGGCGGTGCTTGAAGTGTAGGTTGTCAACACAAGATTTTTCGGTGCCGGATACTCCGAACATACCTCAAAACTGAAGTCATCGAGATACAAGTTACCATAAGACGTGTTTTCATGTTTGATAGCGACATACTTGGTTCCAGCAGGAAAGTCCTGGCCGAACAAAGCCCAATCTGCATCGCTTGCCGTTATCTCATCACCAAAGGTGAAAGCGCTGACATCAGTAGTTGTTGTCGAATAACCTACCTGAAAAGTTCTCTGGAAATACGTTGAGCTGGTCTTGTAGTAAAACTCGACACTCACACCGCTTAATGTTGTCGACAATTCCGGTGTGATAAGATATTGTGGATCGGCATTATAATAGAACCGAAATCCATAGTTGCCGGTTCTTCTGGCATTTGAGTTAATGTTGGTGTTCGAAGACATACTGTTCCTTGTCCACCCTTCGGAACTCAAATCATTATTCTCGAAGCCGTACTCATACGGTAAGGTTTTCTGTGCCTGCAAAGTCCCAGTCGTGACCAAGGCCGCAAGCATGATCAATAGTAAATGTAATCTTTTCATATCGCTTAGTTGTTTAGTTGTTTGCACACTTTATCGGTTACAAAGAAACGGAAAACTATTGGACTAGAATAAGGAGAAAACTCCTCAATTTCATGGAATTTTCAACAACAGCGTGTCATAAAGAAAGCCGGCAGCTTGCGCCACCGGCTCTCGCCAAAAAACTATATGAAAAGAAAATTTACTTTCAGCAAATTTAGGGATTCCCTTCGGGAATGGAGTCTGTTGTTATTTTATTTGCGGCGGCCTCAGACGTTTACTGACTTGAAGTCACCTCAAGCCGCCGTTTTACACAACGCCTTTCTTTCCATTCCCGTAGGGAATCTCATTCCTCCCTGCGCTTCTTGCCCACGAGGTAGGCGGCGCCGAGGCCGAGGAGCACGGCAATGCCGCTGCCCACGGGGGCGGGCTGGTTGGTGTTCTCGCCGTGAGCGGGCAGACCGGGCATGAGGGGGTCGGTGGTGCGATCGCCCATTTCAGTGGCACCGAAGTAGGTGTATCCCGAGAAGCCGTTCTTGGCATTGTATCCGCGTTGGAAGAGGCCGCCGTCGGCGAAAGAAGTCATGGTCATTCCAAGGATGATGGTGAGGGTTATGATGGTCTTTTTCATTGTATGTCGTATTTTATTGTTGACTGTTGAATTGTTTAATTGTTGATTGTTGAATTGTTGGCTTGTAGGGCTGTCACACCGTGGCAGCCGCATTGTCGATTGCCCATTGCGGCTGCCGTAATACGACAGCCCTACAAGCTACCATTTATCTCACCACCACCTTCTGGACCTTCACGTCGTTGCCCTGGATGAGGCGGATCATATACACACCGGGTGCCACGTTGAGGTGTCTCTCGTAGCTGCCGCTGAATTGTTCGCTGCTGAGCACGTGGCCGAGCACGTCAATGACCTGCACGGTGGCTTCGCCTTCGATGCCGAAGATGCAGAAGTTACCGCTAGCGTTGACGAAGCCGAAGCTGTCGGTCTCTGAGCTTGCCGAAGAGCCGGTGGCAAACACCAGGCGGAAGCGGCTCTCGTAGTCGGAGGTGCGGGCGTTGAAGGTATAGGTCGCTGGTCCCTGAGCCTGTCGAAGGGTCGAAGCGCCGGCCAACAAGTCAACATCTTCGCCAGTGAGGTTGTCGATGAGGTGCAGGTAGCTGAACTCAACATCTTCGTTGGTGAAGCTCAGCGTGTAGCTGCCGTTGCTCTCAGCCTTGAAGCTGACGGGCACTTCGCCCACCTGGCCTTCGACGTTGACCACAGCGTAGTCCTTGCCTTCTTGCTTGATGTAGACCTTGCTGCTGCCTTCGCGGAAGCTGAGTTTCTCAAGGGTGTTGCCCTCGTCGAAGCGGATGATGGCGTTGTCTAAGGTCGTTGAGCCTGTCGAAACGCCGTCCCTACGAGCTGCCACTTGGCTGAGCACGAGGTTGAGGCATCTCACGCCCTTGCTGGGAGCCGTTCTGCTGAGGACCACTTTCTCGCCGTTGACGGTATTCTGCAAGAAGAAGCCTTCCATGGGTTTGATGACGCTCGTGACGGCTTCGAAGCCAGTTCCTTCGGCATTCATGCGATAGAAGGCCATGGTCTGCGATTCGGAGCTGAGGTAGGCATTGCAAGTAAACGTGTTGCCACAAAGCTTCCATCCATTGAATGGATACTCCTCATTCGCATAATAGTTGTAATTGAAAATTTCGTCAGGTTGCTTGTTGTCCATGACAGGGCCAGTGACACTAATCATCACATCGGCGGCATTGGCATAGAGGTAACCCGAGCCCCAGTCCATTCTGAAGTTTGTCGGATCTTCTTTGTAGTTTCTCCATTCGAGGCCATCGGAAGAGGAAGGATCGAAGGCATAGAGGTCATAGTCGCTCTCGGTGGTGACGATGCCGTTGGCAGGATTGTATTGTCCAAGCCATTGGACAGGCGATGAAATCAGGTAGTATTGATCCCTATTGCCAGCGTATCCGTGGATGTACTTCTTCACCGTGATGACATCAGGTTGGTCAATCTCGGTGTTGAGCCGCAGTTGGTTCCCGTCTTCGAGAGTGAGGGTGGGCTTGGGAGTACCTTCAAATGTGATGCTGTTGGCATCGGCGATGGTATTTCTGCCGGATAATAAATTAATGGAGATGACCGCATCATGACGAAGGATGACGTCTTCATTGGGGCTGTCATTGACTGCACCTGGCATGCCGTATGGCACCCAGTTGTTGGGGTTCCACCATTTGTCACTGACTTCTTCGAGATTGTAGCCATCTAAGGGCTGGCCACCGATGAACACCTTC
>CADAPW010000075.1 GCA_902789915.1 uncultured Bacteroidia bacterium
TCGGCGATGAAGAAGTAGCAGTTATAGTCTTCCTGCATCTTCACGAAGCTGCGCACGGCACCGTAATAGTTGCCGAGGTGGAGGTTTCCGGTGGGGCGGATGCCGCTCAAAACGATGTCTTTCATCAGTTATCAGTTTGCAATTGTCAGTTGTCAGTTATTTGGGTGCAAAAATAAGAAAAAACCCGCTTCGTGAAGCGGGTTTTTTCGAGGTTTCTTGGCAGCAACTTCCTTATAGTTTGATGTCGTCGCCGTTGGCGTTAAGGAAGTTGTACTGCAGCATGTGGAATTCGGGCATCGACTGCACCGTGAATTTCTTTCCGTATTTCTTTTGCCACTTGTGATGAATCGAGTGCCACCAACCCATGCAGAGATAGGAATAGATGAAAGGATGCACCTGCAGGACGATGTGGTTCTCGTTTTGGTCCACGAGCAGGTACTTGAGGTGGTTTTCGATTTCGTCGATGAAGAGGATAGCGGGGCGAATCTTGCCTTCGCCGGCACATACGGGACATTTCTCCTGCACCTGCACCTCCGTCTCGGGGCGCACGCGCTGGCGCGTGATTTGGATGAGGCCAAACTGCGTGGCGGGAAGGATCTTGTGCTTGGCGCGGTCGGGCTTCATGGCCTCGACGAGGGCGTCATACAAATCTTTGCGGTGCTTGGCTTCGTGCATGTCGATGAAGTCGACGATGATAATGCCGCCCATGTCGCGCAGACGCAACTGGCGAGCGATTTCCTTGGCGGCAACAATGTTGACTTGAAAAGCGTTGTCTTCCTGCGAATTGTCCTTGTTCACACGATGGCCGCTGTTGACGTCGATGACGTGCATGGCCTCGGTGTGTTCGATGATGAGGTAAACACCGTTTTTGATGGTGACCACGCGACCGAAAAAGCCTTTGATTTGTTTCGTGACATCATAATAGTCAAAGATGGGTTCCTTGCCTTTATAAAGTTGCACGATCTCAGCCTTTTGCGGCGCGAAGGTCTTGATGGTATTCTGGATGTCTTCATAGAGTTTCTCGTCGTTCACATGGATGTTGTTGAACGACTCGTTGAGCAAATCGCGCAGCATGACGCTGGTTTGGTCCATCTCACTGACCATCTTGCCGAAGGTGGTCATCTTCTTCATCTCGATGGTGCATTGCTCCCACTTGGAGATGAGGGAGCGAAGGTCGGCATCGAGGTCTGCCACTTTCTTGCCTTCGGCAACGGTGCGAATGATGACGCCATAGTTGGCAGGTTTGATGCTTTGGATCAGGCGGCGGAGGCGGTTGCGCTCTTCGCTGCTGCGGATTTTCTGTGATACCGAGATGCGGTTCGAGAAGGGGACGAGGACGAGGTAACGGCCTGCAAACGAGATTTCGGCCGTGATTCTCGGTCCTTTGGTGTGGATAGGTTCCTTGGCGATTTGCACGGGCAGCAGGTCGCCCACGTTGAGCCAGTCGCCAATCTTGCCGTTTTTCGGCAAGTCTCCATCGAGCTTGAACTTGTCCATGGGGACATCCTCGCCGGCAACAATCAGCTTCTTGTACTTGATTAATGAGTTGGCCTGCAGGCCGAGGTCGAGATAGTGCAGGAAAGCCTCTTTGGGATAGCCCACGTCGACAAATGCCGCGTTGAGTCCGGGCAAAATCTTCTTGACCCTGCCCAGAAAAACGTCTCCAACCGCAAATTGGTTGTTGGTCTTTTCTCTGTGAAGTTCGACAAGTATGTTGTCTTCCAGAAGAGCGATGTCAACCTCCGAAGCGTGCGAGTTGATGACCAAGTCGCGCGTCACCGTCTTTATTTCCACAACCTCTTGTTGTTGTTCTTCAGACATAGTGTTTTTACTTTGGGGTTAACGTTTTGGTTGAAAAACAATAACACAACAATGGTGTGAGCCAATGCTGTGTTATTGTCGTGTTTAGGCTCAAGAAGAGCTTATTTCTTCTTGTGTCTATCCTTTCTCAAGCGTTTTTTGCGCTTGTGCGTAGACATTTTATGTCTCTTGTGTTTCTTTCCGTTTGGCATAATATTGGGATTTTAAGAGTTTTCTTATTTAACAGCGTTCATGAAGGTTTTAGCAGGCTTGAAGGCCGGGATCTTGTGAGCCGGGATGGTGATAGCCACGTTCTTGCCGATGTTACGGCCAGTCTTCTCAGCTCTTACCTTGATAATGAAGCTGCCGAAGCCTCTCAGATACACATTCTCGCCCTTGGCCATGGAGTTCTTAACCACTTCCATGAAATTCTCAACCACATTCTGGACAGCACCTTTCTCAATGCCGGTCTTGCTTGCGATTTCAGCAACGATTTCTGCTTTTGTCATTTTCTTTACTTATTTAATGGTTAGTTATAAATGTTTGTTGTAAATTTGCGGCAAAGGTACGAACATTTTCAATACGACGACCCGATTAATTCAATTTTTTTCTTCTAATGAGTTATAAATAAAGAATTTCGCCCCGAAAACAATGATGGATATCCTGCACGACACCTTAATTAATTGGTACGCCGAAAACCGCCGCGATTTGCCTTGGCGACAGCAGCCCACGCCTTATCAGGTGTGGCTTTCCGAGGTTATCCTGCAACAGACACGGGTCAACCAGGGCATGGACTATTACCTGCGCTTCGTCGAACGATGGCCCACGGTCACCGACCTCGCCCAAGCCTCAGAAGAAGAAGTGCTGAAGATGTGGCAAGGCCTCGGCTACTATTCGCGCGCCCGCAACCTGCACCACTGCGCCCAACAGGTCGTCAAGGACTATGGCGGCGAGTTTCCAGCTGATTTCGAGAAACTTAAACAGCTGAAAGGCATAGGCAACTACACCGCCGCCGCCATTGCTTCCATCGCCTTCGACCTGCCCCATGCCGTGGTCGACGGCAACGTCTACCGCGTGCTGGCCCGCCTCTATGACATTGACACACCTATTAATAATAATGAAGGGCAAACGCTCTTCGCCCACCTCGCCGACGAACTCCTCAACCGCGAGCAACCCGGACTCCACAACCAGGCAATGATGGAATTTGGCGCACTGCATTGCACTCCCAAGAATCCCAACTGCATGCTTTGCCCCTTTCAGGCCCAATGCCTCGCCTTCGAGCACCAAACCGTGATGCAACGTCCCGTGAAACTGGCAAAGACAAAAGTCACAACACGCTATTTCAACTATTTGGTTATCAGCGTTAAAGGAAGCATTTATCTCCACAAGCGAAACGACAACGACATCTGGAAAAATCTTTACGATTTTCCCTGCATCGAAAGCGATGCCGCCATGACGGTGGACGAAGTCGTTGCCACAGAACAGTTCCAGCGGCTCATCGAAGGGAAGCCTTTTGCCATCACGAAGGTCTCCCCTGTTTTCACCCACAAGCTCACCCACCGCACCATCCTTGCCCAGTTCATCGAAATAAAACTTGACGAAGAATTGTTGCATATTCAAACAAAAGACTTATTTTTGGCCCGTGAAAGTGACTTGGGAAACTACCCCATTCCACGCTTAATAGACTTATACTTAAACACTTAAAAAACGAAACTATCATGGCAAGTTTGAACAAAGTCATTCTTATTGGCCGACTTGGGAAAGATCCCGAAATCACCACATTTGAAAACGGAAACAAGAAAGTGTCGGCCACACTGGCCACCTCGGAGCGTTACCGCGACCGCGAGAACAACTGGGTGGAGCAGACCGACTGGCACAATATCGTTGTTTGGGGCAACCTGGCCAACGACATCGCCGAAGGACGCCGCAACTACGCCAAGGGCGACCTGATGTATGTGGAAGGCAAGCTCCGCACCCGTCAATACACCGACCAGCAGGGCATCGTGCGTTATGTCACCGAGGTGAACGCCGACAAAATCGTCGTACGGCCAGCCTTACACTCCCGCTCCGGAGCCAGCACCAGGCTATGTGCCGCAGACGTCCGAACCCGAAGAAGACAACGACCTGCCATTTTAACGGATATTTGCACAATGTCAGAATAATTTCCTATTTTTGCAGCCTGAATTTTAAATCATAAGATTTTGGAAACACCCGACCCTGACCCTCTCATAGGACTGCTCACCGTTGTTTCAAACAACTTCTTCACAGGATTTACCGTCAACGCCATCATCGGATTGGTTGTATTGTGCCTGCTCCTCATCGCCTCGGCCTTGATATCGAGCAGCGAGACGGCGTTTTTCTCGCTCCAGCCCGCCGACATCGACGACTTGGAGTCGCGCACCGATGCCAAAAGCCAACTCGTGCTGAAACTGCGCGAGAAGCCCAAGACATTGTTGGCCACCATCTTGATAGGCAACAACTTCGTCAATGTCACCATCACCTTGCTGTCAACCTACATCATGGCGCAGCTCTTCGACATGGTCAACTACCCAGTGGCGGCTTTCTTCCTCGAAGTGGTGATCGTCACCTCCATGATACTGATTGCGGGCGAAATCACGCCGAAGATCTATGCCGGCAAGCGTCCCGTCAAGGTGGCACGCTTCATGGCTCGTCCGCTGCGTTTCCTCAACGGCCTCTTCAAGCCACTTAGCAAGGCGTTGGTCAACTCCACTTCGTTCATGGACAAGCACTTGGAGAAGAAAAAAGGCGAGATTTCGATGGAAGACCTCTCCACCGCCGTGGAAATCGCCACCGAGCAATCCACGCCGCCCGAAGAGAAACAGATGCTGATGGGCATCGCCTCGTTCAGCGAAAAGGAAGTGAGCAACGTGATGATACCGCGTGTCGACATCATCGGTGTGGAACGTGGCATGGAGTTCACCGAGATGCTGGCCGTCGTCATCAAAAGCGGCTTTTCGAGGATTCCCGTCTACGACGAGACTATGGACAAGGTGGAAGGTATCTTGTATGTGAAGGACCTCCTGCCCTATCTCGACGCCGTGTCGTACGAATGGCAGAAACTCATCCGTCCCGCCTTCTTCGTGCCCGAAAACCGCAAAATCAACGACCTGTTCCAGGACTTCCGCGAAAAGAAAATCCATATCGCCATCGTCGTCGACGAATACGGCGGCACTTCGGGCTTGATTACCATGGAGGATGTGATTGAGGAAATCGTGGGCGAAATCAACGATGAGTTCGATGAGGCCAGCGTGGAAGAGCATTACAAGAAACTTGACGATGGCAGTTACCTCTTCAAAGCCCAGACCAGCATCGTCGACTTCTGCAAGGTGTTCGGCGTCGACGAAAACTACTTCGAACCTATGCAGGGCGAAGCCGACACCCTTGCCGGACTCATTCTCGAAATCGAGGGGCGCATCCCTGAAGTCGGGTTCAAGTTCAACTTCGAGAAATTCCATTTCGAAATCACCGATGCCGACGCCAAACGAATCAAAGAGGTAAAAGTGGTATTTGATGACTAATAAACCGGCCCTTCGACAAGCTCAGGGACCTAAAACCCACATAAAACCCAGGCCCCTGAGCCTGTCGAAGGGCCGACAAATAGAATAAACATGAGAATCAGCAAGTTCATAATTCCATTGGCAGTCATGGTTTTAGCCTTCGTCGCCTTCTCGTGCGACCGCGACACCAACTACTTGCCTAAGCCGCGCGGCTATTTCCGTATCGACTTGCCCGAGAAGGCTTACGGCCGTGTCGACACCATCGAAAGATACAGTTTCGAGTGCCCACAATACGCCCTCGTCACCCCCGACCCATATTCGCCCAACGAAAAGAATTGGGTCAATATTGAGATGCCGCAGTTCAAAGGCTCCATCCACCTGACGCACAAGCCCATAGATGGTAACCTTGGCGAATACCTTGAAGACGTGCACACCATGGTAGTCAAGCACCTGCAGAAAGCCAACGGCATGCGCGACAGCCTGATTGTCAACGAAGAGCACAAGGTTTACGGCCTCTTCATCGAGATGGATGGCAAGGGCGTGGCCACACCGATGCAATTCTACCTCACCGATAGCACGAAAAACTTCGTCCGCGGCGCCCTCTATTTTAACTTCAAGCCCGACAACGACTCGATGCAGCCCGTCATCCGCTTTATCCGCGAGGACATCGATCACATGATTAGTACTTTTGAGTGGAAATAAAAACCCTTGAATTTGCATTTTTTGCACTTTTTGTTCTCCTTTTTTCAACAAAAAACACTATTTTCGCGGCGCGAAAAACCATTTGCGCCGATGTAAACACAGTATTCACTTTTAAAGAAAGGGGGAAGGCCTATGATTAACAGCCTGAAAATCGGGAACTTGACCTGGCGTCATCTCAACAACCCAACCGAGGAAGACTTCGAATTCCTCAAAGAACGATTTCACTTCCACCCTTTAGACATCGAAGACTGCAAATCGGTGAACCAACGCCCAAAAATCGATATCTACGACGATTACTACTTCCTCATCCTTCATTTCCCCAACTTCGACCGTCAGAACAAGTTCGTGAAAATCAAGGAGGTGAAGATTTTCTGGGGCAAGGAATACATCATCTCCATCGAGAAATCCCCTTGGGGTGTGTCGCAACTGTTCGAGGAATATGAAGAACGCATCCAAGACGGTGAGGAAATGAACATCAACAGCTCGGACCTGCTGCTATACCGCATCCTCGAGAAGCTGATGACCGAATCCGTCTATCTCCTCCGCAAGGTCGGCTTGGACGTTGAATTAATCAACCGCGAGCTGCTGCAAGAGAAGCAAGTGAAGATTATCGAGCGCATCAGCGTCACGCGCAAGAACCTCATCCTCATCAACACCATCTTCAAGCCACAGCTGAGGCTCTTCCACCTCTTCGAAACAGGTAAGGTGACAGGCTTCACGGACGACGTGGAATACATGGAAGACTACTGGGGCAACATCCTCGACTACCTGCAGAAGGTGTGGGACATGACCGAGGACTACGAGGAACTGATCGAAGGCCTCTCCATGACCTTCGACTCGATGCAGACCAACAAGACCAACGAGACGATGAAAATCCTGACCCTCGTGTCGACCATCATCCTGCCTCTGACCTTCATCACCGGCCTTTACGGAATGAATGTCGCCCTACCCTTGCAGGAATACCGATGGGCCTTCTGGGCCATCATGGGGTTCATGGCTGCAGTAGCCACGGGATTTTATATTTATTTCAGACATAAGAAAATGATGTGATGGCGTCGCCATTACATCATTTTACCAATAATTTCTCATATTTAACAACACCGCCATTATTCATCAATTTGACGATGTAACACCCTTGTGCCATGTCGGCGGGCAGGGTAATGACGAAATCACCTGTGGCATCGCCTTTAGCCCTAAGCAGCGTGCGGCCGCTGAGGTCGTAGAGGACCACTGCGTCGAAAGCGCCATTATTGCCGCTCACATGCAGAGTCTGTCCGTGCTCAACAGGGTTGGGGAAAATGGAGACATTCGCTGTCTCCTCACCTACCACATTCCATGTGGGATCCCAAATCATGCGGGCATATTCCGGGTGGTCGATGAAGGGGTTGCGGTTGTGCTGATAGCTGGAATAAATGACATTGTTGCGGTTGATTTCTTTCTGACTCACAGGGTCTTGTTCGTTCCAGCGCAGCAGCAGTTGTATGGCCCAAGGCTTGATTTCCGACTTGTTGGTCATGTCGCTTGTGCTCCAGCTGCCGTCCTCGCTATAGTAGCGCACACTCATGTACATTAATGCACGAGCGAAGTCGCCCTTGTATTCGTCGATGGGTTCAAAGACGGTGCCTGTGAAGCCCGAAGTCTTGCAGGGTCCCAGTTTCGAGCCGTTTCTCGAGGTCCAGGTGGCCGAGCGCACCTCGCCAAAGGCATTGTTGCCACGTTTTCCATTCACGAACCCGTCCGTTGGAAAGATATGATGCAGGTCGCAACGCGGCGTGGTTTGCTCGTTGAACCAGCTCTGAGGCCACGAGTGCTCACGGTTGTAGCAGTCACCTTCGCTGTCGTAGTTGCCGCATTGGTCCTGACCGAGATGATAAGTGTAGGGCGGCGTACCGTTGGGTTTGTCAGAATACATGTCCCACACGATGCCATTGCCTTTGTTGTCGGTGCTCCAAAAAGCGTCGGCAGTGGCAGCATACGATATGGAGGTATGGCCTTTGATGATGTTGTGCAACGCCACTTTCAACTGGTTACCTGTCAAGCCATTGGCGGAGTTGTAGTAGTTTGATGGCGCCTGCGCCGAAGCCAACAGCGCAAAGCAAAGGCTTACAAATAAAGCAAATGTCTTTTTCATTTCATCAACTCAGTAAAAAGATACAAAATCGCGATAATCACCATGAACACCGCAGCGGAAAACTCTATGAAGCTCGCCTTCTTGATGATGCCAGGGGTGAAATCAATACGCACGGTGAAGAACGACCACAAAAAGCCTGCCAGGGCGACGGCAACAAAAAACCAAATCCCGAACGGCAGGAAAAACACGCCCACCAGCCCGTATAGGAAGGCATTGAAAGCGGCAAGGATGGAAAGCAACAGCAAGTCCTTGTCGGTGCTCAGCGTGTACATCGTCTTGCCTTTCAGTGCGCGGATGGAGTCGACAAAAAGCTTCACCGCCACCACGAGCATCATGGCAAAGACCATATACTCGGCGATATAGGTGAAGAGATGCGACATCAGGCGGCCTATGCTATAGCCCACCAAAGCCAAAATGCCTTGGCTAAGGCCAAACATGACGGGAATCCAAATCTTCTGCGAAGGTTTGTCGTCGGACTTCACCAAGCCCACCGAGCGTGTGACCACGCTGGAGGTCAGGCAGAGGATGAAAAGAAGGCTGAGGATGATAGCTGAAGTATTCATTGTAAATAGGTAGAGACGGTGCATGCACCGTCTCTACATGATTTGAAATTGAATCAACCGAGACGCTTAAACTGGCAAGTGAAGTGGCGCATCAGCTCGGCTTCCCAAGTGATTTCCAGACCACGCTTGATGCTGTCGCGGCGGTCGTAGACGTTCTTCAAGGCAGCGGCGATGACGTCCATGTGGTTGTTGGTGTAGACACGGCGCGGGATGCAGAGGCGCACGAAGTCATTGCCGCCAAAGCGGTTCTGGCGCGTGACCGGGTCACGGTCGGCCAAGACATAGCCGATTTCGCAGGCACGGATGCCAGCTTCCAGATACAGCTCGCAAGTCAGCGTCTGGGCGGGGAACTCTTCCTTCGGGATGTTGGTCAGCACCTTGTCGGCATCGACAAAGATAGCGTGGCCACCGGCAGGACGCTGGTAAGGGATGCCGTACTCGTCGAGTTTGGCAGCGAGGTAGTGGACTTGTTTGATACGGGTCTCAACCATGTCGAATTCGATGTTTTCCTTCAGACCGACGGCCAAGGCGTCCATATCGCGGCCGTTCATGCCGCCATAGGTGAGGAAGCCTTCGAAGGGGATGCAGAACAACTTGGCACCTTCGTACCAGTCCTTTTTGTTGGTGGCGATGAAGCCGCCCATGTTGACGAGGCCATCCTTCTTGGCGCTCATGGTCATGCTATCGGCATAGCTGAACATCTCAAGGGCGATTTTGCGCAGGGTCTTGTCGGCATAGCCTTCTTCGCGCGTCTTGATGAAGTAGGCGTTTTCGATGAAGCGCGCGCTGTCGATGTTGACCGGCACACCGTACTTGTGGCAGAGTTCGCAGGTCTCACGGATGTTTTTCATGCTGACGGGCTGACCGCCGACGGTGTTGTTGGTGACGGTGAGCACCATGAAAGGCACGTTACCTTGGTTCTCTTTCAGCACCTTCTCCAGTTTCTCGAGGCTGACGTTGCCCTTGAAAGGCACTTCCAACTGGGTGTCGTAGGCCTCGGGCACGGTGACGTCGATGGCGAAGGCCTTACGGCTCTCGATGTGGCCCTTAGTGGTGTCGAAGTGGGCATTGCCAGGTACGACCATGCCAGGCTTCACGAGGTAGGAGAACAGCACGTTCTCGGCGGCGCGGCCTTGGTGGGTAGGGATGACATACTCAAAACCGGTGAGTTCGGTGATGGTGTCTTTCATGTGGTAGAACGAGCGGGCGCCGCCGTAGCTCTCGTCGCCTTGCATCATGGCGGCCCATTGACGGTCGCTCATGGCGCCGGTGCCGCTGTCGGTCAGCAGGTCGATGTAAACATAGTCGCTCTTCAGCATGAAGACATTCTGGTGGGCTTCGTTGAGCCATTTTTCGCGTTGTTCGCGGGTGGATTTCTTGATAGGTTCAACCATCTTGATTTTCCACGCTTCTGCAAATGGTAATTCCATGGTAATTATGATTTAAAGATTTAAAATTTAAGATTCAAAGATTCAAAGATGGTAATGCTTTGAAAACGTAGCAATTGTTGAAATGTTGTTTTTGAAACAGGAATGACTCATTCAGCATTCAAAGAACCTATCGCGTTCCTTGATGTTCAGGTAAACCATATTACCAACGATGTGGGGCATATCAATAATAAGGTGTTTCAAAAAACGCTTCAAAGATAAGGCTTTTTTCGGTATATTCAGCAAATTAAGCTGGATTTTTATATTTTTGCGTCAAATTAGAAACTATGAAAAAACTACTCCTTACCCTTTGTATCTGTCTCATGACATCTTTGACCTTTGCTGGCAGCATTCTCATCGAAGGCTTCGAATACGCCAACCACGACCTTGTGAAACCCATCGGATGGGTTTGCGACGATGACTCATGGCTCTGCGGCTACCAAGAGAAAGATCACAACCGCATTCCGCACTCGGGCAATTGGTATGCCTTCAGCAATGCCGACGACTCGTGGATGTTCATGCAGCTCTACCTTATCACCGACATGCAATACCGATTCAGCTGTTGGGCCATCTCCGACGGCAACTGCCAACTCGAGTTTTGGGCAGGCACCTCCCCTGCTGCTGACGACATGCACACCTTGCTCCTCACTACCACCGTTGGCAATGAAGCATACGAGAAGGTCTCAAATTATATCGAAACCATCCCTGAAGGTTGCTATTACATCGGCATCCGTGCCCTCACCAACGGCAACGCCACGCACCTCACCCTCGACGACATCGAAATCGACATGGTGGAGCAATACGACTTCATCGCAGAGCCTGTTACGGGCGACTCCTCCATGTATCCCGGCACGCAAGGCATCTTCCATTTCATCATGCAAAATGTAGGCTACGATGCCTTGGACATCACATTACATCCGTCCAACGAGTTTTTCACCAACTTCAGCTGCACAGCAAACGGCATCAACGGCATGACCTTCCATACCGAACCCGACGAAATCGTGGAAGCCACCATCACCGCCACACTCCGCCCCGAGGTGACGCCCGGCACCATCTGTTGGCTCGACATTCAGATGACCATCCCCTGCAACTGCAACACGGCCATGGTCACCTTCTGGGTGACACCTATGGAGACAGAGAACGCCACGGAAAACGAAGTCGTCGAAATCAATGTGTTTCCCAACCCTGCCAGTGATTTCGTCACCGTGGAGGCTGAAGATTTGCAGTGCGTGACATTGGTCGACATTAATGGGAAAACCCTCAGCAGCGTGGCTGCCAAGGGTAATTCCGTAAATCTTGATATCAGCAATCTAACAGCGGGATTATATTACATCTCCGCCAAAACGCGCTCCACTTCTTCCTTCGTGAAGTCGATTCTAAAAATGTGATTAGGCTTCAAGTAATGAAGCTTGTGTTCGCCGTGGAAGCGCTTCTCGCCACCACCCGTGATGTTGAGCATCACCACATCGTCAGCCTTGACCACACCCTTTTCAACGGCCTGCTGCAATGAGGCAGTGGCCACGGCCGCGGCATGGTAAATGTCGATGCCTTCGGTTTCCTCAAACAATGCCTTGGCGGCATTGGCTTCGGCATTGCTGACGGCGAGGATGTCGCCATCGGTGTCTTTCAGGGCATCGTAGAGGCCACCGGCGAGGCCGTATGGCGGCTTGCGGTTGGAGAGCACGGGGGCACAAATCTCGGCAGCGTCCTTACGGGCTTGATCGGCATCGTAGGGCAACAGCGCGCGCGAGTCGGCACGCCAAGCGTCGTACATCGGCACGAAAGGCTTGTTTTGCGACACCATAAGGCGGGCTTTGTTGGCACCGAAGCGACCGTCACCGATGAAGCGTAAGTTGGCTTCCCATGCAGCGATGGCACCCGTGCCACTACCGACAGCCTGGAAGTAGAAGTCGGGCGTGCGGCCGATGAAGGTCGTGGCCGACATCATCGTAGTGCTCATGCCGTCGCGACGGGCGATGTTTTTGGCACCGCCTTCGGCGAGGTAGCCTTCCATCCCGCACACCACATTCGACAGGTTGATAGCGTCGAAATAGTCGCTACCACTCTCGGTGGTGATGAGTTTCACGCAGTGGTTCAGCGGTTTGTCGAACCACAAGGCGTTGATATTGTCTTGCGGCACGCAGAGCAACAGTTTGATGCCGTTGTCGGAGCACACCTTGGCGAAGGCGCGGGCGGTGTTGCCAGCCGAGGCCACCACCAGGGTCTTGCCTTTCAACTCCTCGCCCAGACGGGCGCACACCGAAAAGGCTTCCATCTCCTTGAACGAGCAGGTCGTCATGTGGGCATTACGCTCAGGCCACCAGCCATTGAAAGTGATGTAAAGGTTGTGAAGTCCGAGGCGCTTCGCCAGTCTCTCACTCTTGTATGTGACAGGCTCCGAAGGGTTGGCCAGCATCGTCTTGATGGGCAACCAGTCGGCATAGCGGTACAAGCCCAGGTCCATGCCTTCCCTAACGTCGAGCTGCTTCTTTTCGTAGACAGGACGCACCATGCTAGGCTTGTCGCACAGCTTGTCGTCAAGCGTCCAGCCTTCATCGCTGAACACGCGTCCCGTAGCTACAGTTTGCAGTTGATATTTCGTCGGAATGAATGCCATTATTTCATGTATTAGAATTAGTCTTCCTTGCGTTTCTTGGCAACCATATAAGCAGCGCCGAGACCGAGGAGCACGGCGATGCCGCTACCCACGGGAGCAGGCTGGTTGGTGTTCTCGCCGTGAGCGGGCAGTCCGGGCATAAGGGGGTCAGTGGTGCGTTCACCCATTTCAGTAGCGCCGAAATAGGTATAGCCCGAGAAGCCGTTTTTGGCGTTGTAGCCACGTTGGAAGAGGCCGCCGTCGGCGAAAGTGGTGAGACTGATTCCGAGAATGATTGCTGAGGTCAAGATAAGTTTTTTCATTGCTTTATAAATTTAATTTGTTGATAATTCTTGTTTATTGTTTGTTTATTTGTTGATGATCTTTTGGATTTTGACATTGTCGCCATCAATGAGGCGCAAGACATAAATGCCTTGCGACATCGCGTTGACGGAAATGCCAGCTTTTGCGTCATTGCTGAGGATGACACGACCCGTCATGTCGACAACTTGTAGGATGGCGCCGCCATCAACGCCATTGACCACCCATGCGCTGCCATTGAAATAGGCGAACGTCTCATTGCCACCATCTACGTCCTCGCAGATGGAATTGGTAGCAAACACCAACTTGAAACGGCAAGCGTAGTCGGCTGTATTGGCATCGAAGGTGTAGTTGTTGGTTTGCAGCAAGTCAATGTCGGCGCCTGTTTTATTGTCGATGAGGTGGAGATAGCCAAAACTCACCTCTTCGGCATTGACGCTGATGGTGTAG
>CADAPW010000076.1 GCA_902789915.1 uncultured Bacteroidia bacterium
CGCCGTCGATGAGGTGATGAAAGAGGTGTTCCCCGAAGGCTACAGCTACGAGTTTGGCGGTATGGCGCGTGAGGAGGCTGCCAATGCCGGTTCCAACACAACAGCCATCATCTATGCCATCGCAGTCTTGTTGGTCTACCTCATTCTGGCCGTGTTGTATAACTCGGTGTTTATCCCCTTCGCGGTGCTGTTCTCCATCCCGTTTGGTATCTTCGGCGCTTACTTGTCGGTGCGTCCTTTGGAGGTGCTGATGGGTGTGGGTGTCAACGTATATGTGCAGGTGGGTGTCATCATGTTGATGGGTTTGGCGGCTAAGACGGCCATTCTTATCACTGAGTTCGCCGTTCAGAAACGCAAGGAGGGTATGTCAATCTACGACGCTGCCATCGGCGCCTGTCAGGACCGTCTGCGTCCTATCCTGATGACCGTTTTGACCATGATTATCGGTATGATCCCGTTGATTGTCGGAACGGGTGCAGGTGCTGTAGGCAACAAGTCGCTGTCCATCGCTGTGGTGGGCGGTATGACGGTGGCTATCATCGCCATCTTGTTCGTCACGCCGGCCTTGTACATTGTGTTCCAAACGATTCACGAGCGCTTGACGCCGGATAAAGATGAAGAAGAATAAACACAAAATGATGATTTCTATGAAAAGGTATATAATATTGATATTTGCAGGGTTGCTGCTGTTGCCTGGCTGCAACCTCTATAAGAAATACGACTCGAAGGCCAACACCGTCCAAGGCAACCTTATGGGCGATGTGATGAATCCGCAAGACACCCTGTCGATAGGCGACATGAGTTGGCGCGATGTGTTCAAGGATCCGTTGCTCCAGCAGCTCATTGACAAGGCTTTGGTCAACAACACCGATATGCGCACCGCACAACTCACCATCGAGCAGGCGCAAAACGAGGTGAGGTCGGCCAAATGGGGTTATGCGCCCACTTTGTCGTTCTCTCCCAATGCCTCCTATAATTATCAAGGTGGAGCAGGTAGTTACAACGTCCAGATTCCCGTAAGGGCCAGCTGGCAGTTGGGTATCTTTGGCCAAAACCGGAGCAAAGTCCGTTCAGCCAAGGCAAAACTCGCCTATGATGAAGACTATCGTCAGGCAGTGCAAGTCGACTTGGCCGCCAATGTCGCCAACCTGTATTATACCTTGGTGATGCTTGACCGCCAATTGGCGATTTCCGAAGCGACCGAAATACTGTATCAGGAGTCGTACAACACCACACAGGCCTTGTTCCAGGCGGGTACCTACAACAGTCCTGCCGTGTACGAGATGCAGGCCTCGTTAGAGGCTTTGCGTACCGATATTGTGACTTTGCGCTACAGTATAGTCGCTACCGAAGCTTCACTCTGCCAGTTGCTCGCCGAGCCGCCGCATCACATCGACCGCTCTTCTTTTGAGCAATTTGAGATGCCTGAGCAGATTCACGTTGGTTTGCCCGTCCGTCTTAGCCTCGATGGTTTGTTCGGCTTAGGCGGCACATTCAATGCCCTTAGTCTCATTGGCCAGGCTGTAGGCTCGTTGACGCAGCCTATTTTGCAAGGCGGGCAACTCAAGGCGCAGCTCCGTAATGCCAAAGCCGAACAAGAGAAGGCCCGTTTGGAGTTCGTCCAGACCCTTTACGATGCTGGTAGTGAGGTGTATCAATACAAGAAAGCCATTGAGACGGCAGAGGAAAAGACTGGGCATATCGACATCCGCGTCAACGCCCTGCAAGAGGCTTTCTCAGCCACTACCGAGTTGATGAACCACGGCTCGACCACCTATTTGGAGGTCCTCACTGCGCAGGAGTCGTTGCTTTCGGCCCAACTCGCACAGGTGGAAAACCGCTATGAGATGGTGCAGGCACTCATCAACCTTTACACCGCTTTGGGTGGGTTTGGGAAGTGAGGTGAAGATACTACGAAAAAACCACGCTTCGCAGGATTACTGCAAAGCGTGGTTTTTTTTATGTGCCCGTCGGAATTTATTCCTGTTCCATCATGGCTCTGACTTCCTTGGCCTTCACGGTGTAGATGTTGCCATCGGCATCGCAGAAGCAGAAGGAACCATTGTGGCGGCAACGCATTGTAAGGAGGCGCTGCATCGAAAGGTCGAGGCCACTCATCAATTTCTTGGTGAAGGACGAAACTTCATTCTTCTTGGCATTCACAGTTACTGTTGTCATATTGTCTGATTTTTTTGAATTTTTCTTCGTTGTAAAATTTGGTAGCTTTGATGTTTCCTTCGGCGATGACCTCTGAGGGCATGATGCTGTTGTCGATAAACAGGAAATAGTCAACGACAGGGCAATAAAGGTTGAAAAGGTTCTTGATGCCCGCGCGGTAACGCCTACGGATGATACTGTCATCCACATGATGGCCGCCATGTTGTACCCGTTCTGCAACACGCTTGATGGCCAACTCGGGGCTTTGCAGCCAGAAATAAATCAGGCTGGCCTTGTAGCCTTGCTCGCGTGCTTTGATGATAAGGGAGTGGTAGGATTTGGCGGCCAAGGTGGTCTCGATGGCAAAGTCGGCTTTGTCAGCGATGAGTTTCTTGATGCGTGACAACATCAGGCGCCCAGCAGCGACCTTGGCACCGTCGGGGTTGAGCGGGGAGAGGCCCTTCGCGATTTCGTCGCAATTGACGAACTCCTTGCATTGCAGGGTTTCGGGTAATACCGTCAGAGAGGCGGTCGTCTTTCCCGCTCCGTTACAGCCTGATATGATATACAAACTTGGCATCAAATAATCGTTCTGCTCGTTTGTGTTATGACATATTTCATGCCAAACACGCCGCAAAGATACAACATTTGTGAAAAAGTCAACACTTTTCCACACTTTTCCACGATATTTTTTGGATAAAACTTGTTAAATGGTTGAAAATCAAATATGTTTATTTCAAACAATTATCTCTTCCCCAAAAACCTCCCCAATATGCAAAAAAATTGTATTTTTACCGCCTAAAACGATAGTGATGAAATTTCACAATCTCATAGGGCTGCTTCTTTTGGCTTGGGTGGCATTTTCGTGCCAAAAACCAGTGGAATATCCCATCGAGCCTAGGATTGAATATCAAGGTTTTACCTATTTGTTCAATCCCGACAGCACTTTTAGCGGCGAGGGTGTCATCGTGTTTTCCTACACCGATGGCGACGGCGACCTTGGCCTCGATGATTCCGACACGACTTATCCTTTCGGTTTCCATGACGCATATTATTATAATATGGTGATCGACTACATGAAATACGAAAACGGTGAGTTTGTGAAGACACCGTTGCTGAGTCCGCATGTGCCCACTAGCCCTGCCGACACGCTCGTGCTTTACGACACGGTGACTTTCAACGCCCGTTTCAAGCGTCTCCGTGATTCGGAAGATCCGAAAGCTATTAGCGGCACGATGGAATACAAGTTGACGGTGCAGAATCCTTTGTCGCCGAACGACACGATAAAATTTGAAATCCACATCGTCGACCGTGCATTGCATGTGAGCAATGCGATACAAACCGAGGCGATTTTTACGAACCCAACGATGAAATAATAAACCCATGCGATATGAAAAGAATTACCTTATTATTAATGGCTTTGTTGCTGGCTTTGTTGACAAAAGCCCAAACTCCAGGCGAAAACATTGATGTGGCCCATTACGAAATCCATGTTTGGGATTTCGACTTCGCCAACCACACATTGCAAGGGGAGACGTTCATTGACTTTACCGCTACCGCCACGACAAATACTATCGTGCTGGAGCTGAAGAGCCTTGTCGCCTCCGATGTGGCCTGCGATTTTTACAATGTTGAGAGTTTCAGTCAGGAAGGTGACTTTTTGACGGTCACGTTTGACGAGCCAATGGAAGCTGGTGAGAATGCCGTACTCGACGTGCGTTACGGCGGATCCACCTTTAGCGAGTATTGGGGGGGCGTGGAATGGTGGCCCAATTGCGACTATGTCTACAACCTCGGCGTCGGCTTTGAGAGCCAGCCGCATAATCTGGGTAAGACCTGGTTCCCGTGCGTTGATAATTTCGCCGACAAAGCATCTTACGATGTATATGTCACTGTGACCAACGACATGAAGGCCATCTGTGGCGGAAACCACGTGGAAACCTTTGACAACGGCGACGGCACTTCCACTTGGCATTGGAACACGCCACAGGAAATCTCCACCTACCATATTTCGTTTGCCATCGGCGACTACGAGCTTTGGGAAGATGTCTACCACGGTATCGAGCGCGACATCCCGATTGAGGTTTATGCAAAGCCTTCGCAGATGAACAACGTACCTGGCACTTTTGTGCATATCAAGGAAATCGTTTCGTTTTTTGAGGAAAACCTTGGCGCTTATCCTTTCAACCGCATCGGTTATGTCAGCACAGGTAAGGGATGCATGGAGCATACCGACAATATCGCTTTTGCGGCGAGCATCATTAACGGCAACACCTCGGGCGAGGAGTATGTGGCCCATGAGCTTTCACACATGTGGTCGGGCAACCTGGTGACCTGCGAAGAAGCAAACGATATGTGGCTCAACGAAGGTTTCGCCCAATTCTGGGGCGCGTTCTACGAAGTAGGTGTCTATGGCGAGAAGAGTTACCAAAACACGATGTCGACAATGGTGAACAATGCGGTAAATAATTGTTTGTCAAATCAATCCAATTGGCTGCCTATCAACAATATGCCGTTGGATTTGACCTACGACAGTGATGTCATCTACAACCGTGGCGCTGTCATTGTCAGCACGATGATGAACTACATGGGACGAGAGAATTTCCTTGCAGCCATGCGCCAGTATTTCCAGCAATATGCCTATCAAACCGCTACCTCCGAACAACTATGCGATGCTTTGACGCAATATTCCGGCATCGACATGCACAACTTCTTTGACACATACGTTTATTCAGGAGGAATGCCGCACTTGTATGCCAGCGTCATTTCGGTTAACCCGGTAGGCAACCAGTTTGAGGTGACGCTGGACCTGCGCTATCAGCATATCGGCGACACGCATATCGGGCAAAGCAATGGTTATGACATTACCTTTATTGGCCCTGATTTCCAGCTGGCTACGGAAAGAGTGGAGTGGGATGGCTTGCACAACGAGGCTAGTGTAACCCTAGATTTTGAGCCTGTTGGCATGGTTGGCGACATGAATAATGGCTGGCTCGATGGCAAGACGCAGAGCAACATGATGCTGAAGACCACGAATTTGCAGAGTTTTGCCCACTTCAGGGCGCAGGCGACAACCCTGACGGACTCAGTGTTTGTGGCAGTGGAGAACCATCTGGTTGGGCCTTACGACGACCCTTTGATTCCCTACTTGAACCTCTCGACGAAGCATTTCTGGACCATCAACCGTTATGATTTTGGTGATGCCGTTGTGTCGGCTCAGTTCGACTATAGTAGGTCTAACGATGGCGACATCATCCAAACAGAGAACGACTCTGCCACTTTGGTATATCGTAGGAACGCCTCCGAGGCTTGGCACGAGATCCCCCATTCGCTTTATCCAAGTAGTTTTTGGCGTCAAGGACGTTTCATTGTTGACGATGTCCAGCCAGGCGAATATGCCATCGCCGCTTGGGATAAAGAAGCCTTGAGTGTGGAAGAAGCTATGGCCACTGAAAGCAAGATGCAGCTTTACCCCAATCCGGCCCAAGGCCAGGTGCGCGTGAGTTGGAAGGGTGCCGCCGACGGCCAAATTCGCATCGTTGGGGTGGATGGCAAGGAATTGAAGCGGATAGGCTTCTCGCAAGCCGAGAGCGTTGACTTCTCGACGGACGACCTGCCCCAAGGTTGCCATACGGTGATGTGCCTCGACAAGGAGGGCAGGGTAATATCAACAGAAAAACTAATCGTAAAATGATAGAGATATGAAAAAGATGAGATTTATGGCTTTGCTGCTCATGGTGGGTACCTTGATGGTGGCCTGCCAAAAGGATGACGCAAAGGAATGGCAGCAGTTTTATGATTTCACCCTTGACGACATCAAAGGGACTTACGACTTTTCATACGTGTCAAGTGCTTTTAATGGATTGACGGAAACCAGTTTTTGCCACATTTGTGAAGATGCGACAGTCAGCGTGACTACCTATTTGGGAAGCGAGTCTTCCATTGAGTTCAAAGTGAATTGTGCCAAGGAGACGTTTAATAAGTCTTTCACGGGGAGACCGGCTATCAATGAGGATGACCCATTCCTTCTGAATATGTCATCTCCAAACACCTCCGAATATCCTGACTATACATTAACCGCTTATGTCTACAAGAATGCCAAGGGAGATATTCGACTCCACGGCTTTGCCAGACGGATCTACTATGAAATAGTCGTTGAGAACGGGGTGAACCATAAGGTGGTCAAGTCGATGATCAACTATTATTTTGACGTGAAAAAGCAGTAAGGCTTATTGCTTTTTTAGGGTAATCCTAAAGGTTGTTCCTTCACCCACGACCGAGGATTTCACGAAGATTTTGCCCTTGTGGTAGTCTTCAATGATGCGCTTGGCCAACGACAGCCCCAAGCCCCAGCCGCGTTTCTTGCTGGTGTAGCCAGGGTTGAACACCTGATTGATTTTCGATTTTGAAATGCCTTTGCCCGTGTCGCTCAGGTCGATGTGGATGTGGTCGCCGTCGTCGATGAGGTCGAGGGTGATTTTGCCATGGTCACCCATGGCGTCGACGGCGTTCTTGGTCAGGTTTTCAAGCACCCAGCGGAACAGCGACGGAATCAAGGGCATGATTAATTCTCCCTCGGGCAAATTGATTTCAAACTCGAACTTCTTGGAGAAACGTTTTTGCAGGTAGTCCATTGTGTCGCGGATGAGGTAGTTGATGTCGGTAGGCTCAGGCGTGGGCACAGAGCCGATTTTCGAGAAGCGGTCGGTGACGATTTGTAGGCGTTCGATGTCTTTTTCCATCTCATGCGTGCCTACGAAAGGCTCGTCTTGCATCTTTAGCAGCTCTATCCATCCCATCAACGACGACAGCGGCGTGCCCAACTGATGCGCCGTCTCCTTGGCCATGCCGGCCCACACCTGGTTTTGCTCCGAGCGGCGGGCGTAGCTGAACAACAGGTAGGCAATCAGCAAAAACAAAGCGAACACAACAAACTGGATGACAGGGTAGTAGCGCATCTGACGCACCAAGTCGGTGGTGCGGTAGAAGATGGTGGCCTTGCCTTTGTTCATGAACTCGATTTGCAGTGGATCGTTTTCGTCGCGCATGATGGCAATCTGTTGCTTGACATAGTTGGTGTCCCGCATCATGATGGAGTCGAGGTTGCCAAAGCTGAGGATTTGCGTTTGCTCTTCGTTGGTGACAATCACGGGTACGCCCATGGAGTTGAGCGTGATTTCCTCCATGAAGTGATCCGACATGTCTTCCAAAACAGCCTTCAAATCGGTGTAGATGCGCGACTCGTTGTAATAAAGGTATTGCACAGAGCCGTATCCAGGGTCGATTTTGATGGGGGCAAACTTGGAATAAGCTTGCTTCATCTCGTCGTCGAAGGTTTTCTTTCCTTCTTGCTCAGGCGGCAGGTTGGCTTTGTTGAGGATGTTGCCCTTAGCATCGGTGATGACCAAAGGGATGCTGATGTTGTTGCGGAAGATGTCCAGATAGATGGCAGTGTTCTCGTTGCTCGAGATGTCGATGACATGACGATAGGCGTTGGCGAGCAGGTCGACACGTAATTGCTCCTGTTCGTTCACCTTGTTGAAAAACTCCTCCGTCGATTTCATCATCACGGCATGCTGTTCCATGGCGGCAGCCCACATCTTCACCTGCTTAATCTCTTGTTCAGCGATGGACTTGACGAGGCGGTTGGTGTACCACAGCGACGCTGCAATGACGAGCAAGGCGACGACGGCCAAAGCCCATTTCCAGCGTTTCTTGTTTGTATAAAGGTTCGTTTTCACGCTATTTACAACGGAAATTCTTATAAAATAGTATTCTATGAGTTCGGTTGTTGCAATCCGACCGAAACGAAAGGGGGATTTGCAATTCCTTTATAGTCAAATCTTTTTCCTCATCCTGCCTACGGGAATGCCCAATTGTTCCCTGTATTTTGCCACAGTGCGTCGGGCGATGGGATAGCCTTTTTCCTTCAGCACCAACATCAGTTGCTCGTCGGTCATGGGGTTGGCTTTGTCCTCGTTTTCCACGGCATCCTTAAGGATTTTCTTGATTTCGCGTGTCGACACCTCCTCGCCTTCATCGTTGGTGATGCCTTCGCTGAAGAAGAACTTCAATAGGAAGGTGCCATAGGGCGTCTGCACATATTTGCTGTTAGCCACACGCGAGATGGTAGAGATGTCTAATCCCACCTTGTCAGCCACATCTTTGAGAATCATGGGCTTGAGCTTGGTCTCATCGCCAGTGAGGAAATACTCTTCTTGGATGTCGACGATGGCTTTCATCGTCACATACAGCGTGTTTTGCCTTTGGTTGATGGCGTCGATGAACCACTTGGCGGCGTCGATTTTCTGCTTGACGAACTGCACGGCTTCCTGCTTGCTGCGGGTGTCCTTGCTGTTCGAGAATTCTTCCAGCATCTTAAGGTATTGCTTGCTGATGTGCAGCTCGGGGGTGTTACGGCCGTCTAACGACAATTCCACTTTGCCATCTCTGACATAGACGAAGAAGTCGGGTGTGATGTAATGGATGTTTTTTGTGCCACTGCTGGAGGCATCGGCAGGTTTGGGGTTAAGTTTCAGGATCTCGTCAAGGGCGGCCTTCAACTCGCGGTTGCTGACTTCCAACCTCTTTGCAATCTTGTCGTAGTGTTTCTTGGTGAACTCCTCGAAGAAGTCCTTGATGATGCGTATGGATAGGCTATAGTCGGAGAATGGGCTGTCTTCCTGAAGCCTTTGCAGCTGGATGAGCAGGCATTCTTGGAGGTCGCGGGCGGCGATGCCGGGTGGGTCGAGTTCTTGAACGATGTGGAGCACCTCGGCCACTTCTTCTTCGGTGGCGGCAACGTTCATCGTGAACAGCATGTCGTCCACGATGTTCGGCACCGGGCGGTTGAGGTAACCATTGTCGTCGAGGTTGCCGATGATGTATTCGCCGATTTCGAGTTGCTTTTCGGTGAGGTTACGGTAGGCAAGTTGTTGGTTCAGGTAGTCCTGGAAGGTCTCTTCGTTGACGATGGGGGCCTCGTAGTCGTCGTCATCGCTGCTGTAGTTGTTGGCTTGAAGCTTATACGAATAGTCGTCGCGGTCTTCTTCGGGCAGATAGTCGTTGATGTCGAACTCGTCGTCTTTGCTGAAGTCGACTTCGTCGTCGTTGTAGTCGTCGTTCTCGCCGTTGTCGCTGTCGTCAACGGTTGGCTCGTTGTCGTCATAGTCGTTGTCGCGAACATCCTCAAGGGCGGGGTTGATTTCCATCTCCTCCTTGATGCGTTGTTCGAGTTCGATCAATGGCAGTTGCAGCAGCTTCATCAGCTGGATCTGCTGCGGCGATAGCTTCAGCTCCTGCCGCTGGGTTTGAGTCAATCGTTGGTTGGGCATTATTCATTGAATTATGAATGCGGAATGCTGAATGCGGAATGCAGGTTTTACCTTCAATTCATCATTCAGCATTCATCATTCAGCATTAATATAAGCAGTTCTTAGGTGTTCTCGGGAACGGGATGACGTCGCGGATGTTGGTCATGCCGGTGATGAAGAGCAGCAGACGCTCGAAGCCGAGGCCGTAGCCGGAGTGCGGCACCGAGCCGAAGCGACGGCTGTCGAGGTACCAATCCATGGAGGCCTCGGGGATACCGACTTCGTGCATACGGTCAAGGATCTTGTTGATGTCGGTCTCGCGCTCGGAGCCACCGATGATTTCGCCGATGCCGGGGAAGAGCACGTCCATGGCGCGGACGGTCTTGCCGTCTTCGTTCTGCTTCATGTAGAAGGCCTTGATTTCCTTCGGGTAGTCGGTCAGGATGACGGGCTTCTTGAAGTGTTTCTCGACGAGATAACGCTCGTGCTCCGACTGCAGGTCGACGCCCCAGCCATCGACGGGATACTGGAACTTGCCCTTCTTGTTGTAGTTGGAGTTGCGGAGGATGTCGATGGCCTCAGTGTAGGTCAGGCGCACAAACTCATGCTCGAGCACAAAATGCAGCTTGCTGATGAGTTCCATCGACTTCTCTTCCTCTTTCTTGCCTTTCTCTTCGTCTTGCAGGCGCTTGCTGAGGAATTGGAGGTCGTCCATGTTGTTGTCCAAAGCGTATTGGATCAAGTATTTCAGCATCTCCTCGGCGAGGTCCATGTTGTCGTTGATGTCGTAGAATGCCATTTCAGGCTCGATCATCCAGAACTCGGCCAAGTGGCGCGTGGTGTTGGAGTTTTCGGCACGGAAGGTGGGGCCGAAGGTATAAATCTTACCTAGGGCCGTGGCCGCCAATTCGCCTTCGAGCTGACCAGAGACGGTGAGGTTGGTCGACTTGCCGAAGAAGTCCTGCTTGTAGTCGATGTTGCCTTGCTCGTCGCGAGGGATGTTGTTGAGGTCGAGGGTGGTCACTTGGAACATCTCGCCGGCGCCTTCAGCGTCGGAGGCGGTGATGAGTGGCGTGTGGATGTTATAGAAGCCTCGCTCGGTGAAGAACTTATGGATGGCGAACACCATGGCGTGGCGCAGGCGCATGACGGCACCGAAAGTGTTGGTGCGGAAACGCAGGTGGGCGATGTCGCGCAGGAACTCCAAAGAGTGTTTCTTGGGTTGCAGCGGGTATTCGTCTGGGTTGGCTGGACCGAACAGACCGATTTCCTTCACGGAGAGTTCCACAGCCTGACCGCTACCCATCGAGGCGACCAAAACACCCTTGGCCCATAGTGAGGCACCGGCATGCATCAAGGCTAAATTTTCTTCGGGAATAACATTCAGGTCGATGACCAATTGCAGGTTGTTGATGGTGGAGCCGTCGTTGAGGGCGATGAAGGCCACGTTCTTGCTGCCGCGCTTGTTGCGCACCCAGCCC
>CADAPW010000077.1 GCA_902789915.1 uncultured Bacteroidia bacterium
TTCGTTGGATTGTCTTTCGAGTTCCTTCTGGAGTTCGATTCTCTCCGGACTGCCTGGCTTGTAGCTTTTTACAGGCTCGTTGTCCGGCTTCGCAAATGTGATCAGTGCGTTGTTCATTATGTTGTATTTAAGATTTAAAGAGATTCAAAATTCAAATGAGCGTGCAAATATAGTAAAAATCATTGGGAAATGCTTCGGTGACAATTTTTCTCCAAAAATCTCATTCCTGTATTGCTGTTTCTATGAGTCTCACGGAATACTCGCCGTTGTCGTTGAACAGCTTGATCTTTATCCAGCCGTAACGGAATCCGTCAGCTTCCGTTATCCTAAATCCTATGTATTTTTCTACATCCAATGGAAAATAATCCCAATCGTTTTTATGAAGATAATGATTATGGATTTGGTAATTGGTATGTTCCCCTTCCGTGTAATTCGATTCTTCTAGAGCACTATATAGCAAGGCATGCGCTGGGAAGCTGTTTTTGTTTAATACGAACAAATCACCAGCATCGAATGCTTGTATGATGGCTTTCTCTTCTGTGCGATCTATCTCATCGTTTTTGTCGATTCTATGACAAGTATATGTTTTGTCAATATACACATGTGTGGTGTCACCATCAGTCGTTTGGGTGGTTTCAGTGTGAATGTAGACGGTTTTCTCAACATTTTTGCATAAAATGCGCGCATCTTCTTTCTTGTCATAGCAATGGATGGCGGCATGACGACCGTTATATGATGTATATGTTCTAAGAGATAACATAAGGTCCCCGTCGCCATCGCCGTTGAGATCCACATCATATAACCATAATGTAGGGCTGTAAGGGTCTTGTTGTAAGGCGATAGTGTCGCATGGGGTGACAATCATCCCTTTCGTATCGCCAAATGTGATGCCGAGGTGTTCTTTTTTGCATGATACAAACATACAGGCTGCAGTTAGCGCCATAGCAAGAAAAATTGACTTTTTCATTTTACGTTTTTTAAATACGGTGGCAAATATAGTAAAAATCATTGCGAAAAACTTCGTTGCGAAATTTTTCGCGATAAATCTTGCCGTCGCTTTGCAATGAAACTTTCTTCCAATCGGAACGCATATCCGAATTTTTTTGTACTTTAGCACCGTCAAAAAGACCAGTTTTAAATTTTGAAACCATGTTATTCGGACGAAATTCTGCGAAGATTTTACATTATATTCCGAGGTTGAAAAAGACGTGAAAGAAACACTAAAACACTAAAATACATAGACACCAATTAATAACCTTAAAAATGTAACCATGAAAGCAGAGACAATTATTCTTGGAAATGTCATCACAATGGATGAGTTCAAGTCCTATGCAGAGGCTATCGCGGTAGCAGATGAAAAAATCATCTATGTAGGAAGCAAGGAGGCCGCCATGAAGCTTCAAGGGGATAAGACTAAAGTTTTGGATTATGGAAGCAATTCCATTTATCCGGGATTCTTGGAAGCGCATTGCCATCCTGGATTTGCAGGCAACATCATGTTCGGCCGGGCCAACCTGGCTGCAGGCAAGACACCGGAGGACTATGTGGCCATTCTGAAGAAGTATGTCCAGGAAAACCAGGATAAACCGCACTTCGTGGGTTCGGGCTGGTCTGATGACCTGCTGTATCAGTTGAATGCCAAGCAATTGGACGAGATATGTCCGGACAAGCCCCTGATCAATCAAAGCGCCAGCGGTCACATGATGTGGATCAATACCAAGGCGATGGAGGCCTACGACATCAATGAGGATGCCGTGAAACAGTGGGGAACGGAATGTATCCATGTGGATGAGAATGGCAAGCCCAATGGCCTGCTCGCGGAAAAGCCCGCCATCGACCTGGTCAAGCGGGTCCAGCCGGATCTTGCGCAAGCGAAGAAGGAACTGCTGGGCTTCCAGCAATACGCGTTTTCAAACGGGTATACGGGTGTATATGACGCTGGTTACCAACTACTCACCAAGCATGATCCCCGTGCCTACAAGGAGCTTGACGATGAAGGCAAGCTAAAGCTGTATTCCTACTGCGGCAGTTTCGTCAATGACAACACCGACACACCAGAGGAGGACATGGACAGAATTGCAGAGGAAGCAAGGGAATATAACGGCAAGCATGTGAAGGTGCTCGGTGCCAAGGTCTTTGCCGATGGCGTTGTGGAGGGTCACACCGCGTGGATGCTGGATGATTATGTGGACAAACCAGGGTACAAGGGCGTAACAAGATTCGATGCCCATGACAAAATGGTAAGGCTCGTCAAGGCGGCGGCCACGCACCAGATGAACGTTCACGTCCATTCCGTTGGCGACGGTGCCACCCGGGCATGGATCGACGCTTTTGCCCAGGCGCAGACCGAAGTGGGTAACTTCGATATGCGAAATGCCCTTGCGCACTTGCAGGAAGTTACGCCGGAAGATGTCAAGAGAATGGGCGAATATAATGTCATGGCCGTATGCGGCATTATGTGGGCTATTAAGCATCCAGCTGGCTTCCCTCAGGAAGTTGCCTATGTGGGCGAGCAAAAGTCCAATAATGCCTATCCTGTCAAATCCATCATGGATGCAGGCGGTGTGGTTGCCAACCATTCAGACTACCCTGTGTCGCCTCTGTTCAGCGCAATTCAGGCATTCTGCATGGGAGTATTAAAGAAACTGCCGTCACACCCGGATGACTATATCAGAAATATCGACCAGGCTATCAGCCGATATGAGGCGCTGAAGACCCTGACAAGCAATGTGGCCTATATGTGGCACGAAGAGAACCGGATGGGTTCCATCAGCCTGGGCAAGATTGCCAACTTCGTTGTTTTGGATCGTGACTTCATGCACGACGATTTTGCCCTGATTGAGAAGTCCAAGGTGGTTGCCACCATCGTGGACGGCGAGGAAGTCTATAAAGCGAGTCGATAACGACAAATGTAAATTGGTATTTTATAAACAGTAAATATAAGAAAAACAACATTTTAAACGAAAATAATCATGAAAGTAGATCAAATCATCAAAAACGCGAAGATTTTCACTTCTGACAAGAACAACCCGCAAGCGACCGCCCTCGTGGTGAAGGACGGCAAATTTGTCTATGTAGGCGACGAGGCCGGCCTATCGGCTTACGAAGGAAAGGTCACCGACCTCGGTGGCAAGTTCATCATGCCTGGCATCATCGACAGCCATGTGCATATCACCATTCCTGTGGGTTTTGAGTACGCACCTATGGGAGAACGGATCGAGCCGGACGGCAAGCAGGCTGCCCTGGACATCATGGCGGACTATATCAAAAAGAACCCCGGGGAGAAGCGCTACAGGTTCTACATGGAGAAAAGGTTCCTGAAAGGTGAGGATATTGTCAAGGAGGAACTGGACGCCATCTGCCCGGATGCCGAGCTTCAGATTCAGGAAGGGGAAGGACACAGCATCTGGGTAAACTCAAAGATCCTTGAGAGGCACGGCATTACAGACGAAACGCCGGATCCTATACCGGGACTTGCGTATTACGTACGTAAGGACGGACACGTGACCGGAAATATGTACGAGGGCGCAACGGAAGTTCGTATCATTCTCGACAGCGGGATGGAACTGACCGATGAGCAGGTCGATGCGGCGCTTCAGCGTTGGATCGATTTTGCCGTCGAATACGGAGTTTCTGCGGTATTTGATGCCGGTCTTCCAGGGGATATGAAGTTCCATGAGAAGGTCTATAAGCGCCTGGTCGAACTGGACAAGCAGGGAAAACTGCCCGTTTATGTTGACGGCTGCCTTGTGGTCAACTCGGAGCGGGATGCAGAGGAGGGCCTGAAGCAACTGAAGCGCATACAGCGTGAGTATAACACTGAGCACCTGAAGGTTCATACCATGAAGATTTTCATGGACGGTACCCAAAAGATTCATACTGCGGCCATGGTCACGCCATACGTGGATGTACATACGACGGGAGCTACCGCTTTCTCTGCGGAGGGGATCGCAAAGCTTTTGAAGGAACTCAACGAAGCCAATCTGGATCTTCACCTTCACACCGTCGGTGAGCGCGCGTCACGCACGGTATTGGATGGCGTTGAGATGGCCAAAAAGGAGATGGGAGACAACCTCCATGTGAGAGTTACCTGCGCCCATCTTGAAATTGAGTGCGACGATGATCTGGAACGTTTCGCCAAGCTGGGCGTGTTCGCCAACTTTACACCACACTGGCATTCCGGAGACCCCGCCATTGCGGCTACATGGCTTGGCGAGGAACGTGCCCGCAAACAGTTCCGCTGCAAAACGGTTTGGGACAGTGGTGCCACAGTGGCCTGGTCCAGCGACAATATCGTCTTTATGGATTTCACCACTTGGAACCCCTACTTAGGCATGGAGGTGGGTATGACCCGCTGGATTACCGAAAAGACCAGGGACTACCCATACACCGTCGCTTCCAAAGTATTCCCGCCTGAGAATGAGAGAATGAGCATTGAGGAGATGCTCATCGGCTATACCATCAATGGTGCTAAACAGCTTGGCATCGAGGCCAAAAAAGGTTCCATCGAAGTCGGCAAGGACGCAGACTTCTTGGTGTTCGAAAAGGACCTTCTCACGGAGCCGCAGGAAGGCTTCAGCTACAACATGCCGCAGGACGTGTTCTTCGGCGGAAAGAAAATGAAATAACCCCAAAGATTAAAAAATTATGAGTAAGATTACATCTCTCGATTATTCCCAAAAGGCTAACTGGTGCAAGATTCCACAGATTACCAAGGAATTCGACACATTCTATGTATATGCAACCGAGTACATCCTGAACAGCATGGTGGATGGTGCTCCCGATTATGCCGATATGAACAATACGGAGATGCTGGAGGGCGCAGAGAGCGAGTACCTCCTGCATGCAACTGCATACGCAGACTCCACCAACGTCTTTATGCCGTTCTACCGCCAGGTGGGCCTGCGCTATGCCGGCGAGGTGTGGAAGCGCGACGGCATCTTTGACGCCGCCGTGGCCGACATGCCATACGGTGACATCGTAGCTGCGCTGGACTATTACTTCGAGCATTACAATGGCGGCCGTCCGTTCATTATTGCGGGCCACAGCCAGGGATCGGCCATCGTCAAGATGGTCTTGAAAAAATACTTCAAGGAGCACCCCGAATACTACAGTCGCATGATTGCCGCCTACCCCATTGGCTATGCCTTCACCAAGGCTGAATTCGAGGCCTATCCGCACATGAAGTTTGCGACGGGCGAATGCGACACAGGCGTTATCATCACCTGGAACACCGAAGGTCCCAAGAACAGGGAGGTGAATGCCCATACTTGCGTGCTACAGCCGGGTTCCATGAGCATCAACCCGCTGAACTGGAAGTTGGACAACACCTATGCTCCCGCCAGCATGAACCTGGGTTCGCTCTGGCCGAACGAGAAAACTGGTGAGCTGGAGATTGTAGACCTGGGGGCCGATGCACAGGTATTCCCGGACCGCGGAGTGGTGGTAACACACGCCAAAGGTGAGGAGATGCCTGAAGAAAAGGCTGCAGTGGCCTCTGTGTTCTTCGGCCCGGACGGCCGCCATGGTGAGGATTACGCGCTCTTCTACTGCAACATCAAGGACAATGTAGCGAAGCGCATCGCGGCTTACCAAAGCAAAAAATAAGAAGATTGTGGATTGGGACAGGACTTGTTTCCTGAACAAGTATTACATGCTTTAATTAAATGGAGAAACGATCATGAAAGCAGATAAAATCATCAAAAACGCAAAAATCTATACTTCAGACAAGAACAACCCAATGGCGGCCGCCCTCGTGGTAAAAGACGGCAAGTTTGTCTATGTAGGCAACGAGGCTGGTCTCGCAAATTATGAAGGCGAAGTCGCCGATCTAGGCGGAAAGTTCATCATGCCCGGCCTCATCGACAGCCACGTCCATATTACTACGGGCGTTGGGTTTGAGTACGCCGATTTGGGCGTACCCGTCATGTGTTCCACCAAAAAGGACTGCCTGGATTTCATGGCGAAGTATATTAAGGACAATCCAGGCCTGAAGCGTTACAGATTCATGATGGAACGGACATGCCTGGATGGAGAAGATCTCACAAAGGAAGATCTTGATGCAATATGCCCAGACGCGGAAATGCTGGTTTTGGAGGGCGAAGTGCACAGCAACTGGGTGAACTCCAAGATCCTTGCGGCGCACGGAATTACCGATGAAACGCCTGACCCCGTGCCAGAGCTGGCTTATTTCGTGCGCAAGGACGGGCACGTGACAGGAAACTCGTTCGAGACCGCCAGTTGGCCCATGCTCTTCGACAGCGTGAACGACCTGACAGATGAGCAGATTAGCACGGCCGTGTTGCGCTGGCTTGACAGCTCCATTAAGTATGGCGTGAGTTGTGTTTTTGACGCCGGCTTCCCGGAACAAAACGGAATGAATGAGCGGATTTACAAATATCTGCGCGATCTGGACAAGCAAGGCAAGCTGCCCGTTTACGTGGACGGATGCTATGTACTCACTCAGCCGAGGAAAATGAAGGAAGCTCTGGAAGGGGTGAAACGCTTCCATAAAGAGTTCGACACGGAACATGTAAAGGTTCACACGCTGAAAATCTTCATGGACGGCACCCTCAAGATCGAGACCGCAGCGATGGTAACGCCATACGTGGACACCGGTGTGAAGGGAGCCACAGCCTTCAATGCGCAGCAGGTGGCCGAAATTCTGAAAGAGCTTAACGAGATGGGGTTAGACCTTCATGTGCACACCGTCGGCGAGGCCGCGTCACGTGTGGTGCTTGATGGCGTGGAACTGGCCAAAAAGGAACTGGGGGACAACTACCGTGTGAAGGTTACCTGCGCCCATCTGTGGGTCCAAGATGACGCGGATTTGAACCGTTTTGCAAAACTTGGCGTAACTGCCAACTTCACACCGTGGTGGCACAGTGGCAACGTGGGCGGCAATCCTATTGAGTACTGGCCCACTTTCATCGGAGAGAAGCGTGCCCATTCCATGTTCCGCTGCAAGACCATGTGGGACAGTGGTGCACTGGTGACCTGGTCGAGCGATGAGGTCTTCTACGGAGACTTCAGGAACTGGAGTCCCTATCTGGCCATGGAGATTGGAATGACCCGATGGATCAATGAGAAGACTCGATTCGACGAATACAGTAGAACTGTAGCAGCTTTCCCTCCCGAGAGCGAGAGAATGAACATTGATGAAATGATTCTGGGCTATACCATCAACGGAGCCAAGCAGCTCGGCATCGAAGCGAAAAAAGGCTCCATCGAGGCTGGCAAGGACGCCGACTTCCTGGTGTTCGACAAAGACCTGACGACAGCAGAGCACGCAGGTTTCAGCTACAACATGCCGAAGGATGTGTTTATCTGTGGAAAGAAGGTGAAATAAATCACATATCGCAAATTAAAGAATAGGAGAACAATACAATGAGTGAGAACAAACGGGTCACAGACGACAATTACGACAAATCGCTGGCAGTTAAATGCAACAACGGTACCTTCGTAGGCAAGAAGACAGATGAGCTGATTATCTGGAAGGGCATCCCTTATGCAATTCAGCCGGTGGGGAAGCTCCGTTGGAAGAAGGCCCTTCCTGCCGCAGATGATAATGGCGTGTACGACGCAACAAATCCTGGCCACGTTCCTATCGGGCCACTGAACGACTCGATGGGAACCGCAGAGTTCGGCGAGGACTGCCTCGTGCTGAACGTATATTGCAATACCAGCTGCACTGACAGCAAAAAGCCGGTCATGGTGTGGATTCACGGCGGCGGGTTCTGCGCCGAATCGCAGGCATCGCCACTCTACGACCTTACCAACATCTCCAAACAGTACCCTGACATCCTGTTCGTGTCCATCGACTACCGACTCGGCTTCATGGGATTCATGAACTTTGAGCGGGTTCCTGGCGGAGAGAACTTTAAGGAGGCAGGCAACCTCGGCCTGCTCGACCAGCTCGAGGCCCTCAGGTGGGTACAGAAAAACATCGCCGGGTTCGGCGGCGATCCGGACAACGTGACGATTTTCGGCGAGTCGGCAGGCTCGGCAAGCGTCACGTTCCTCCCGCTCATCGACGGAAGCGAGGGGCTTTTCAAGAGATGCATCGCACAGAGTGCCAACATCGCCTACTGCGACACGATGGAGCACGGCATCCACGTCACGCAGAACTTCCTGACCGCGACGGGCTGCCAGACCATGGATGAACTGATGGAACTCACCACCGAGCAGCTTGTAGACGCTTATCTGAAAGGATATGCCATTGACAAGAACTGCCTTCTCGGAGGTGCCAACTTCCCGCTCCTCGACGGTGTCACACTGCCCGAGGATCGAGCGGTCATGTACGGGATGTGGGGAGACGAGAAGAGGTCCAAGATCGATTTAATGATTGGGTCTAACCTGGACGAAATCAGGTACTTCGTTCCGCTCGAAGGCGGTGAAGAAGCCTTCGCGAATACGCTGAGATGGATTGCTAAGAGGGATCGCGCACTGCTCAACGACCAGGAGAAGGCCATGTACGATGAGTTTATGGCCACGCTCGCAGACGTTAGCGAGTTGAGCAGGTTAGAGCAATACTGCAATGACATCAACTTCCGTGCCGGGAACACCAATATGGCCATCAGGCACGCTGCCGCCGGCGGCAACACTTACATGTACTTCATCAATAAGCCGGTGACAACCCCCTATCTTGGTGCAGTACACGCGGCCGAGGTTCCGTACCTGTTCGACAATTGCATACTGGACCCGATGGGGAGCGGAGAGATTGTCAGTAGCGAGGACTGCGAGTTTCGCCACGTCGTCAAGGAGATGTGGGCCAACTTCGCCCGGACGGGCAACCCCTCCACCGACAAATACGAGTGGAAGAAGTTTTCGGGGGATGACCGCCAGACGATGGTCTTCGACGATGCCATCGGCATGCAGAAGGATCTGTTCGGAAGGCGGGAGGACCTGATGATGTCCTGGGCGGAGCGCCTTGGAAACGGGTCATCCAAGAGGGTGTGTTAAATAATAGTGAAATCACGGGAAACTTTGAACATTTAGAATATGGAAAAACAAGTGATTCACTTTGGAATAACGCCAGCATCAGCGGCTGATGCCGAAGCCTTCGCCGACCTTTTCATCGGCCATATTACCGCGCATCCCGAATACATCTCCCACGGAGAAATCCAAATGGGTGTGGGTGAAGTAATAGTCAAGGACAGCTGTTGCATTACCCGTCCTACCTCAGACGCCCGTGAAAAATGGATAAAGTATATCTTGGAAGAGATGAATAACGAGACCGTCGCGTGTGTCTGGAAAGCCGTCGACGACCAAGGGAGCATCCTCGGATTCTGCGTTGCCGATATCGAAGTGAACGGA
Source organism: uncultured Bacteroidia bacterium (assembly GCA_902789915.1). GTDB lineage: Bacteria > Bacteroidota > Bacteroidia > Bacteroidales > F082 > Limimorpha. The sequence goes on from CADAPW010000077.1 coordinate 9,316, forward strand.
GGCGCTCCCTTCGGTATGGTAGGCGATGTTCTGGTGAATCCCCAGTGCCGGGCTGGAGGTGTAGGCAACGCCATGCTGCAAACCGCCATCGACTGGCTTCGCGCCAAGGGAATCAATGACATTTTCCTGGAATCCGGAAAGGACAACCACAACGCCCACCGTTTCTTCGAGAAACGAGGATTCGTCCACGTGAGCGAGATTTATAAATTAAACAATTGAGAACCAACACGGATAATCATGAAAAGATCTTTATTAATCCTCTGCCTCGTCGCTGCCACATTCGGTAGCATGATGGCTGGCCCTGTTGACCAACAGAAGGCCGAAAAACTGGGTGTAAAGTTCATGAGCACCACTGCTATCGCACAGAAAAACGCTGTCATCCAGCTGCAATTAATCACCACAGCCACCGACCGCGATGCCGTTGACTATTACGTTTTTAATGTCGCCAATGGCGAAGGCTTCGTCGTCGTGGCGGCTGACGACCGCGTGAAGCCCATCCTTGCGTACTCCACAAGTGGCTATTTCAACCCCAATGATGTGGCTGACGGTTTTGCGTTCACCCTTTCCGGTTTCCAAAAAGAAATCCAATATGTGCGCAACCACAACATAGAAGCTACCCCAGACATCATCGCCGAATGGAAGTCGGTGGGCGAGAGCGGCCAAATCACCCCAGGTCGCAATGCCCGCGCCGTGACGGAACCTATGTGCAAGACCTTGTGGAACCAGAACTACCCTTGGAACAGCCAATGCCCCGCCGACACCGTTGGCCCTGGGGGTCACGTGTATTCGGGCTGCGTCTCCGCTGCCATGGGTCAAATCATGAAGTATTGGGAATGGCCGGCACAAGGCACGGGTTCCCATTCCTATACCCCCGAAGGCTACGAGGAGCAGACTGTCAACTTTGGCGAAACGGAGTACCACTTCGAGCGTATGCCTCTGACCATCGATTCCACTAGCACCGACGACCAAGTGTTTGATATTGCCCAACTGCTTCACCATATTGGCGTTGCCGTCGAAATGATCTATAGCGGTAATGGAAGCGCCGCTAACTCTTTCGGCGTTCCTGTTGCTTTTACCGACTATTTCAGATACAGTTGCGACACACTCATCATCAACCTTTACGGCCTCATTCCTGGCATGGGTTACACCAACGAGGAATGGATTCAGATGCTGAAAGACGGTGGCTTGGACGAAGGCCTCCCGTTGTTCTACACGGGTTCCGATGTCAATGGCGCTGGCGCTCACGCCTTTGTGTGCGATGGCTACGACGAGAATGACTACTTCCATTTTAATTGGGGCTGGAGTGGCAAAGACAACGCATGGTGCACTATCGGAGCACTCAATACCACCACATACGCCTTCAACAGGGGAAATGCCTTCGTTGGGCACATCCGCCCGCAAGAGGAAGCTTTCCTTCGTCCTGAAAAAGTTGCCAACTTCCAAGCCGCAGAAAACAACTCCTTTAACGGTGTCCACCTTATTTGGAACAACCCCACCACCGACCTCAACGGCAACGCGCTGACAGGGGCCATCACCGTCACCATCATGCGCAACTTCGAGGAAATCGCCGTCCTGACCAATGCGCAACCCGGTGCCTCTATGGAATACGACGATAACAGTCTCGCCCCTGGCCTCTACGAATACGAAATCTTCGTCAGCAACGAAGCCGGCATCAGCCGCACGGCATACGCCTCTTTGCTGGTTGGCGAGAAATGTGACCTCGGCTTCCAACTCCGCGACGCGGGTGGCGACGGATGGAAAGGTGCCTCCATCAGCGTCACCGACCAAAACGGGCAACGCATTGCTATCATCACCATGAAAGAAGGCGCTGAACAAACCCTCACCCTCCCACTGCTGAAAGGCAATCTCAACTTCATTTGGAACTCTGGCTGGTATCACGACAAAGAGCAATATGACACCGACGGTGAATGTTCCTTCACCATCCTCGACAGCCAAGGTGAGGAACTGTTCAACTCCTCTGTCCTTTCCCCTGGTATCTTCTTCACTTACCAGAACAATTGCGACTATGCCGTTGAAGAAGACCTTGCCTCGAAACCGCTCGTATATCCCAACCCTACCAATGGTTTGCTTTATGTTGATGGTGAAGGCACGATGTGCGTCAGCGTCATCAACAGTTTGGGCCAAACTATCATGGAAACCACTGTTGAAGGCAATGCCACCCTCGACCTGAACCGCTTCGGTTCGGGCATGTACTTCGTCCGCTTCGAGACCGAAAACGGAGTCACTGTACAGAAAGTCAATTTGATAAGTAGATGAGCACCAGGAGATGAACTCACGAATCCATTTATCAGAGCATTTTACCTACGGTAAGCTGCTGCGTTTTACATTGCCATCCATTGTGATGAACATATTCGCTTCCCTGTACATCATTGCGGACGGATATTTCGTCGCTAATTTCGTGGGCAAGACGGAATTTGCAGCAATCAACCTGATCATGCCAATACTGAATATCCTCGGAACCATCGGCTATATGTTCGGTGTGGGAGGCAGTGCTCTGATTGCAAAGACCCTTGGAGAAAAGCACCAGGATCAAGCGAACCGTTTGTTTTCCCTGATTGTGCTGGTATCTGGTGGTTTGGGTGTTTTGATGATGGTTTCGGGGTTCATCTTTATGCCTCAAGTCGCAACCATGCTGGGCGCAGAAGGGGAGCTTCTCAAAAACAGCGTGCTTTACGGACGGATCTTTATTCTGGCGCTGCCCGCATGGATATGGGTGTATGAGTTCCAGCTTTTTTTTGTCACTGCTGAAAAACCCGGGCTGGGGCTTGTTGTCACAGTGCTCGCAGGACTGAGTAACATTGCCTTCGATGCGCTTTTTATTATCGGTTTCCATTGGGGACTTGCAGGCGCGGCAGCAGCCTCGGCCTTGAGCCAGATTGTGGGTGGCGTGTTTCCTCTCATTTATTTCATGCGAAAGAATAACAGCCTCCTGAGGCTGGTAAAGCCTGTTTGGAACGGACGGGCGCTTGTCAAAAGCATGACCAACGGTTCCTCGGAATTCATGGCCGAAGCCGCTTGGTCCATGGTAGCGATTGTCTACAACATACAGCTGCTTAAGTATGCGGGAGAAGACGGCGTTGTCATTTATGGCCTGCTGATGTATGTCAGCCTGATTTTCGCCGCCATATTCGTAGGGTATTCCAATGGGATAGGATCGGTGTTTAGCTATCATTACGGTGCCCAGAATCACAAAGAACTCAAAAACCTGCGCAAAAGGAGTCTGAAGCTCATCGGAGTTGCATCCATCGCGATGTTTGTCCTTTCCGAAGCGCTGGCCCATCCGTTTTCCACTTTGTTTCTGCAAGACGCACCGAATCTGTTGCCGGATGCCGTACACGCGTTTCGGATTGTCTCTGTCGCGTACCTGTTCACGGGAATGGCTGTTTTCGGCTCAGCCTTCTTTACCGCTTTGAACAACGGGCAGGTGTCGGCACTGATATCTTTCTTGCGGACATTCGTGTTTGAACTTGGGGCCGTGCTCCTGTTGCCGTTGCTGTTTGGCGTTGACGGCATCTGGTATGCTATTGTTTTCGCTGAACTGATGGCAGCTGTTGTGGGGTGTATATTTATGGTGGCGCTGCAAAAAAAGTATCAATACTAAAGAGAGAATAAAAACAAGAAAGGAAAGAAAAAGTATGAAAGCAAATCAAAACAACTTACAGATGAATTCAATCGACTATTCCAAGAAAACCAACTGGTACAAGATTTCGGAAATCACCAAGGATGTCGACACGTTCTACATCTACTCGACAATATTCATGGGCGCAAACGAAGGCGACTCCGACTACGCGACGTTAGACAACGCCGAGATGCTGGAGGGCATAAAAATCGAACACGCGATCAAGTCGAGCGTATTCGAAGAATCCACGAACTTGTTTATTCCGTTATACCGCCAGTCCAGCATGAAACACGCGGCGGAAGTCTTTCTGAAGGACGGAACCATCGAAGCGGCGCTAACCAGCACACCCTATACTGACATAACCGCCTCGCTCGACTACTACTTCGAGAACTACAACAACGGCCGTCCGTTCGTCATCGCGGGACACAGCCAAGGCGCAGCCATTCTCCGCCTTGTGCTGAAGAATTATTTCAAAGAGCATCCCGACTACTATCAACGCATGGTGGCTGCCTACGCCATTGGCTACTCCATCACGAGTGACGACCTTGCGGCTAACCCGCACATGAAGTTCGCCACCAGCGAGAACGACACGGGCGTCATCCTCAGCTGGCACGCCGAAGGTCCCAAGAACGTGGAGGCGAACGGTCCGATTCCGAACGTGGCGATACTGAAAAATGGAATCAGCATCAATCCGCTGAACTGGAAGCGCGACGATACATACGCACCCGCCAGCATGAACCTTGGCTCGCTTGTGATGGACGAGAGCGGCGCGACCGAAATCCGCGACATCGACGCTGACGCGCAGGTAAACATCGCCCGTGGCACAGTCGTGACGAACGCCAAAGCCATTCCCAATGAAATGACAGAACTCGCCGGACCACAGTGCTATCATCAGGACGACTACTCCATCTTCTACAACAACATCAAGGATAACGTGGCGAAGCGTATCGCAGCTTATTTTACAAAATGTTGAAAGGAGAAAACATGTCTAAACGAAGAATTGTCAAATTATTCGAATCCCGAAGTGGAAATCTAGAAGACCGTTTAAAGAAGGATTATATCCAAAACGGGGTTGTAACCATTCCTTGTCGTGTTTCTGACTATAACGATGTGATTAGCAACTATAGCGTAAAGGGTTTTGAGACGTTGAATCAGGAGTTTGTGGATTTTATCAAAAGAACCGATGAAGTGATTCCGCCTGAGTATCCCGTCGTCCTGAATATCATTAGTGATACCTTGTCGGCGGAAGAAAAAAAGGCCATCAAGGAGACCATTGAGGACCACTTCGCATACGAACTGGGTGTGGTGGAAAACCACGAGAAACGCCATACGCGAACCTTCATTCTGATGCTTATCGGTATGGTTCTTTCTGGCATATTGCTATGGCTTACAAGAACGCTAGAGGAAGAATCGCGCGAGCTGTTTTTCGTGCTGTTCTGGTTTCTCGGCGACACCTTGTGTGACTACATTTTCCTGACGGGACACGATCTTCGTCACAACAGAAGACTGGCTGGACGCTTGGCGAGTGTCAAGATTATTTTTTCTGATGTATTTGAAAAACCGAAATACACCGATACCAATCGCGAAAAGCTATACTCCGAGATCGAAAAGGATGTGGAAGAAACGATCAAGGACTAAGGAATCAAAACTTGAATGTAACCTTCAGAATCCATGCCGTTTACAGGAAAATTCTTATTTTTGCAGTTTGTTAGGACGCAGAAGATTGTGATACGATAATTTTTTTTCTGAGTCATTTAGAGCACAAAAAGTATTCTCGACATCAAAACAAAAACAGCCATGATGGTGTCTATCCCATGCTGTTCAGATTTGAAAAACAAAACTCAACGACATGACCGAAAATAATTGTGTGAAGACCACCGAAATGATACGCACCAGCCAAAGCTGGGACGGCGTGGAAATGCCTGACTACCTGCAGGGTCGCCCCGAGCTGGTAGTGATGAAATACGAGTTTCCCGCTGGACAGAAATTAGGCTGGCACCACCATCCCGTGATGAACTACGGCATATTGGTGCAGGGCGAACTGACCATCATCGACCAGTACGGCAATGAGAAAGTGGTGCATGAGGGCGAGGCCGTTGTGGAGATGGTAGGCACCATCCACCATGGTGAAAACCGAGGCACCAAGCCTGTCGTCCTCTACATGTTCTACCTCTCGCAGGAGGGCCTGCCCCTATCGGTGCAGCACCCTGAGATACCATTGGA
>CADAPW010000078.1 GCA_902789915.1 uncultured Bacteroidia bacterium
ATGGACGGACGCAGCACGTTCAGTTTGTCCATTGCAGCGTGGTAGCGGTTGGTGTAGTATTGTGCCACTTCCATCGGCTCAAGGTTTTCGAGGCGGGCTTTCTTCGCGATTTTGTCCTCGCCTTCGTCGGCATCGTGCTCCAAGTGACCCACGTCGGTGATGTTGCGCACATAGCGTACTTTATAGCCGAGATGTTGCAAATATCTGAATACCAAGTCGAAAGTGATGGCTGGACGGGCGTGACCGAGGTGAGCGTCGCCGTAGACGGTGGGACCGCAAACGTACATACCCACATGCGGGGCGTTCAAGGGTTTGAAAGGTTGCTTGCAGCGCGAAAGGCTGTTGTAAATGTATAAGGCGTTGTTCATTTTATTTGTTTGTTTTTCTTGCTATTTGGCCGCAAAAATACAAAAATATGTATTTTTGTGCTTAAAATTAAAGAATGAAATAAAGAATGAAAGGAGAATAATATGAAATTGTCTTGGTTTTTGTTGGTGACGGCCATGGTTTGTGCTATGTTTATGGGTAAAGCCTTGGCCCAGTCGGGAAAGCGTTACGCTGAGCCTGTTTTCGACGAGGTGAATGTTGTTAGCGGCATTCCTTATAGCAGCGCTGTCAAGGAAGGCCAAACCACGCCCACCACTTTGTATCTTGATTTCTATGAGCCTCAAGGCGATACCCTGTCTTCTAGGCCTTTGGTGATTACGGTTTTTGGCGGTGCTTTTGTGACTGGCAGTCGCGATTTCGTCGACATGGTGGAGTATTGCACACGGTTGGCCAAACACGGCTATGCCGCCGCTTCCATCGACTATCGGTTGCTGTCGTTACTGAACCTGTCTCACTCCTCTCTTGTTCGTACCGCCTATATGGCCGCTCAAGATGTCAGTTCCTCCATTCGGTTTTTCAAGGCGCATTGTGAAGAATACCGCATAGACCCCTCTCAGATTTTCTTGTTGGGCAACTCGGCAGGCTCCATAGCACTGCTTTGCGAGCTTTTCATGGATGAAGACGAACGGCCTGAAGAGACTTTTGAAAGTCCTGACCTTGGATCGATGCATAGCTCTGGATTTGATGAGTATGCTGGCATTTCGCCTGCCGTGGCGGGTGCCATACCCCAATGGGGTGGCGTCATCAGCTGCGATATTATTGGTGCGGAAGAATATGTCCCTTTGTGCATGATTCATGGCACTGACGATGCCACGGTGCCCATTGATTCGGGCTTTTGTTATTCGTCGTCTTTGTTTGGTCTTATGCCCTATATGTATGGTTCTCAAACCATTGCCAATCACCTCAACAACATGGGCATTTCCGATTACGGCTTTTATCCTTTCGAAGGCGAAGGCCATGCTTTTTACTATACTTTGTTGTATCAACTGAACGACCAGTTTGACGTCTGCTTCGACATCGCACGCGATTTTTTGTTCGAGCATCTGAACTCCACGGCTTCTTTGACGGAGGGGAACGAGGATAGAATCCAAGTCTATCCCAATCCCGCTTCCGATTTGCTTAAGGTTTGTGCCGAAGAAATGGTGACGAACAAACCATTCACCATTGTCATTGTGGATGTCACGGGGCGCGTAATGATGGAGATGGAATCCTTTAGTCAAGAGGTTACGGTTGACATCTCACACTGGCCGACAGGAGTGTATTCCATTAGGATGGAGCGCGCTGGCCTCTGCAATTGCAGTACATTCGTGAAACGATAAAAGCTAGGGGTTGGGTGGTGAAAGCTTTTTCAACATTGGCCAACAAAAATGTGGAAAACGAGTACAACCTATCAATCCTTTTCGTACCTTTGCGGCCAAAGTCCCGCGTCACGCAGTCTTGCGTCTCGCGTCAATTAAAACAAGTAGCAATTGAACAACTTTAAACTTAAATAACATGTACGCTAATTTTCAAGAGTATCTGAAGAAGGAATTGGCTCAGATCGAAGCCGATGGCCTTTATAAACGCGAACGCATCATCGAGAGCGCCCAAGGCGCCGAAATCATGGTTGGTGGCAAGGTGTGCCTCAACTTCTGCGCTAACAACTATCTCGGCTTGGCCGACAACCCGGAATTGATCCAAGCCGCCAAGGACGGCATGGACGCCCGTGGCTTCGGTATGGCTTCGGTCCGCTTCATCTGCGGCTGCCAGGACCTCCACAAGAAGTTGGAAGCCAAGATCGCTGAGTTCTTCGGCACGGAAGACACCATCCTCTATGCCGCCTGCTTCGATGCCAACGGCGGTGTGTTCGAGCCGCTGCTCGGTCCCGACGATGCCATCATCTCCGATGCTTTGAACCATGCTTCCATCATCGACGGCGTGCGCCTCTGCAAGGCCCAGCGTTTCCGCTATGCCAACGCCGACATGGCCGACCTTGAGAAGCAACTGCAAGACGCGCAAGGCTGCCGCTTCCGTCTTATCGTCACCGACGGCGTGTTCTCGATGGACGGCAACGTCTGCCCGCTTGATAAGATCTATGAACTGGCACAGAAATACAACGCCATGGTGATGGTCGACGAGAGTCACTCCGCTGGCGTGGTCGGCCGCACGGGTCGTGGTGTCACCGAGCACTACAACCTCCGTGGCAAGATCGAAATCCTGACCGGTACCCTCGGCAAGGCCTTCGGTGGCGCCATGGGTGGCTTCACCACGGGTCGTAAGGAAATCATCGACATGCTCCGTCAGCGCAGCCGTCCGTACCTCTTCTCCAACTCGATGGCTCCTGGCCTCGTGGCCGCTGGCATCCGCATGTTCGAGATGATGAGCGAGACCAACGCCCTGCAAGACAAGTTGCATGAGAACACCGCCTACTTCATCAAGAAGATGACCGAGGCCGGCTTCGACTGCAAGCCTTCACAATCCGCCATCTGCGCCGTGATGCTCTACGACGCCCCGCTGTCGCAGAAGTTCGCCGCCAAGTTGCAGGAAGAAGGCATCTTTGTCACGGGATTCTACTATCCTGTGGTGCCGAAGGGACAGGCCCGTATCCGCGTGCAGGTGAGCGCCGCCCACGAGCGCGAACACCTCGACAAGTGCATCGCCGCCTTCGTGAAGATTGGTAAAGAACTGGGAATTTTGAAATAATGCTGAATGATGAATGCGGAATGCTGAATGGGGGGCAAAGCCCAGCGTCGCATTGCGACATTCAGCATTCCACATTCCGCATTCTGAATTAAACAAGGATATTACAATGAAGAAAATACTTATTGTCGGTTCCGGCGGACAGATCGGAACAGAATTGGTGAAGAAGCTCCGTGCTACCTACGGCAACGAGAATGTAGTGGCCTCGGATCTTCGCCCTTTGACTGGTGAGATTGTCGAGAACGGTCCTTTTGAAAGAATCGACTCGACGCAAATCATGCAAATCGTCGACGTGGTGAAACGCTACAACATCGACACGATTTATAACCTCGCTGCCATCCTTTCGGCCACAGCCGAGAAGAACCCCATGTTGGGTTGGAACGTCGGCATCGGCTCGTTGGTGAACTGCCTTGAGACGGCACGCGTCTTCAACTGCGCCGTCTTCACGCCTTCATCCATCGGTGCTTTCGGTGCCAGCACACCGCATGACAACACGCCTCAAGACACCATCCAACGCCCGAACACCATCTACGGTGTCACCAAGGTCACGGGTGAGCTGTTGAGCGACTATTACTTCACCCGCTTCGGTGTGGATACCCGTAGCGTCCGTTTTCCCGGCTTGATTAGCAACCTGACCTTGCCTGGCGGCGGCACCACCGACTACGCCGTGGAGATCTATTACGCTGCAGTGAAGGGCGAGAAGTTCTACTGCCCCATCAGCAAAGGCACCTACATGGACATGATGTACATGCCCGACGCTTTGGATGCCATGGTCGACATCATGGAGGCCGACCCGACCAAACTGGTGCACCGCAACTCGTTCAATGTGACGGCCATGAGCTTCGACCCGGAGATCATCTACAACGCCATCAAGAAGTACTATCCTAACTTCGAGATGGAGTATAAGTTCGACCCGATCCGTCAGGCCATTGCCGACAGTTGGCCGAACAAGATGGATGACAGCTGCGCCCGCAAGGAGTGGGGCTGGAACCCGAAGTACGACCTCGACAAGATGACGGTCGACATGATTGAGACTTTGAAGAAGAAGCTGCTGTAAAAGCAAACTTTATATAGATTTAGGTAGAAAAGAGTTTCAATGATATTGCGGACGACAGGATAAATACCGCTGTAATAAAATGAGGAAAACTGTTTGTGCAATAATTTTGATGGTGGGAATTTGTTTTACAATGACATCATGCACCAAAGAAAAACCTTCTCTTAATGGGACCACGTGGATTGGTGTTGAGGCGAACAGAAACTACACCTTATCATTTTATGAATGCACGTTCACATTATGCGAAAGTGATAACGAATCCGATTTCTATTCGGGTACGTACATTTTCGATGATCCTATTGTCATATTGTATCATGGTGAACAGGTTTTTTTATCAGGAAAAGTGGTTGGGGATAGTATGATAATGGGAGAAAGACTCATTTTTACCAAAGAGTAATTACCTCAATTGATAGAGGTGTTTGTTTGATGAATAGCGGAGTTCGTTTTTTTATGGCAGTTTTACGGAAAAGTTTGTAATTTTGCAAAGCAAAAAGAACATTATGGAATTCAAGCCTTCATATTTTATTATGACCATTCGGAAGTTTGCGGAGCATTATTCCATGACTCCCAAGCAAGCCTATCAGTACCTGAAACGCTTTGCTGGCATAGCGTTCTTGGACGATTGCTTTGAAGCTGAGCATACGCTTTCGTTTGAGGATGCCATTGAGGATTTGACAAGAGTGTGCCAAAATCACGGAGGATATTTGAAATATGTTTGAACTCTACCACGGTTCGAATGTCGCCATCGACAAGATTGACTTGTCCAAAGGCCATATCAACAAAGATTTTGGCAAAGGTTTTTACTTGACTACTTTGCCGCAACAAGCAATGGAGATGGCAAAGCGGAAAGCAAGGCAATTTCTTGACGCAAAACCTATCGTAACTACTTTTCTTTTTGATGAAAAGGAATTGACATCGGGTGAATTGAATGTCAAGGTGTTCCATACGGTTAGTGAAGAATGGGCTATGTTTATCCTTCAAAACAGAAAGGCTTCGCGGACTGGATTCCACCATGATTATGACATAGTTGTAGGCCCTGTTGCGGACGATGGTGTAGTGCAACAATTAGATTTGTTTGAAATGGGGCTGATAACACTACCTCAATTGGTCGAAGCATTGCGTTATCGAGACCTCAATAACCAGTATTTCTTCGGCACAGAACGGGCTGTGGCAAAACTTATACGGATATGAGTAAGGAACAAACGTTCATAATGGATTACCTTTACGCTGAATTGGTGAAACTGATAATGCTTTATCAAAAAGTCTCTTTTCAGAAAGCACTTGATGTGCTCTACAACTCAACGCTTTACGATAAGATTTCGGATACGGAAACAGGTCTGTACCTACAAAGTCCAGACTATAATTATGAGCTTTTGCAAGAGGAAATTGAATAAGTGACTTGTCGCGCCGCTGTAATGGACAAAGTTTTGTCGACCGTTTGAAGTCTATTAGAAAAATCGCAGCGGCGTTTTGATACTGTGAAATCTGGAATGAAGAGCGGAGTCCAAACATCTCCGCTATTCGTTTTTTATGGTTGGTTTCAGTAAAATTCATTCAGATTCTCATTTTATGATTACTATTTTATGGTAATCATTTTATGGTAATCAAAATTTTTGTATTTTTGCGGGTGAAATAAATTCATTCCATGAAAAACCCCTTTGTTACCAATGGCTATGCCGGTGCCGAGTATTTTTGCGACCGAGTGCAAGAGACCAAGATTTTACGAGAACTCCTTATCAACGAGAACAATATCGCGTTGATTTCTCCCCGACGTATAGGAAAGACGGATCTAATCTGGCATGTGTTTGATGACCCTGAAATCCAAAAGAACTACCATTGCTTTGTGGTTGACATCTATGCCACTAAGAATCTGGGCGATTTTGTGAACATGCTGGGTAAGGCATTGGTCGACGAGCTTCGTCCCAAAGGCAGGAAGGCTTGGGAGAAGTTTGTGAACATGGTGGCGTCGCTGCGCAGTGAAATCTCGTTTGACATTAGTGGATTGCCTGTCTGGGGAGTGGGTCTAGGTTCGATTAAAAACCCGACGGTTACATTGGATGAGATTTTCGCCTATTTGGGAAAAGCTGATAAACCCTGTCTGGTGGCCATTGATGAATTTCAACAGATTACCCGATATGGTGATGAAACCATCGAGGCGACCATCAGGACGTATGTCCAGCGTTGCACCAATGCCCATTTCATTTTTTCAGGCTCACAACGCCATATGATGAATGGTATGTTCACCTCTCCTTCACGTCCGTTCTATCAGGCAGTTACCATCATCAACCTTCAGCCCTTGGATTTGGTTGTTTACACGGATTTTTGCGTGAATAAGTTTGAAAAGGCGGGAAAACACCTTGACAAGGCGGTCGTGGCATTGCTGTATGAGCGTTTCGAGGCAGTGACAAGTTATATGCATCGTGTGATGAATGTGCTTTTCTCTAGAACTGACACGGGCGCAACCTGTGATGTTTCGATGGTAGACGAGGCCGTCGAGTTCATCATCAGGCTCTCTTCCGACACGTATGAATCTTTGTTTTATCAAATGCCTGAGAAACAACGCTCTCTGTTTCTTGCTATTGCAAGGGAAGGAAAAGCTAAGGAGGTCACTAGTGGGGCTTTTATCAAAAGGAACAATCTCAATTCGGCCAGTAGCGTAAGCTCTGCATTGAAGGGACTGCTGGATAAGGATTTTATTACTGAGGACAAGAATGTGTATTCGGTATATGACCAGTTCTTTGCTTTGTGGCTGAAGTTCAAGGATCTTATTTAATCACGTTAACCACCTTTTTTATTATTATGCTCTCCAACCTTAAAAAATACCATATCATTCTCGCATCCAAATCCCCCCGCCGGCAGGAACTGCTGCACGGCATGGGCGTGGATTTCGAGATTCTGACCAAGGAAACGCCTGAAGACTATCCAGCAGATCTGCCCTTGGACGAGGTGCCGAAATACCTTAGCCTGCAAAAGTCGTTGGCGTTCAACGATGATGAACTTCCCGCTGATTATCTGCTGATTACCTCAGATACCGTCGTGATTTGCGAAGGCGAGATTTTGGGCAAGCCGAAGGATAGGGAAGACGCCGACCGAATGTTGCGACTGCTCTCGGGCAAGACACATCATGTGGTGACGGGCGTCACGGTGCGCTCGGCGGAGAAGACAGAGTCGTTCGCGGTGCGCTCCAACGTGACCTTTGCCCAATTGGATGCTGAAGAAATCGACTATTACATCGAGCATTGCAAACCCTATGACAAGGCTGGCGCTTATGGCATTCAGGAATGGATTGGCTATGTGGGCATCAGCGGGCTGGAAGGCTCCTTCTACAATGTGATGGGTCTGCCAACACGAAAACTTTACCAGTGCTTGAAATCATTTTGAGTTTTTTCCTATCTTTGCGGCACATTGCTGCAAAATGGACCAAAAACGCCCCCTTATATTGATTACCAACGACGACGGCTACGCGGCCAAAGGCTTGCGTAAGCTGGTCACGCTGATGCGCACCCTTGGCGATGTGACGCTCATTTCCACTGACGAGGTGATGTCGGCCAAGAGCCATTCCTGTACCATCCGTGAGAGGATTTATGTGCGCCTCGTGCATGAGGAAGAGGGTTTCAAGGAATACCGCTGCAACGGCACGCCCGTCGACTGCGTGAAACTCGGCTACCAGAAGCTGATGCCGACGCCGCCCGACTTGGTGGTCTCAGGCATCAATCACGGGATGAACGCCGCCTCGACGGTGGTGTATTCTGGCACGATTGGCGCCGTCATTGAGGCCTGCATGAATGGTCTGAATGCCATTGGATACAGCCTCTATAGCCTCGACCCAGATGCAGACTTCGACCATCTTGATACGGCTATTCTTGAAATCACGAAGAAGGTGCTGAAAGAAGGCCTGCCAAAGGGTGTGTGCCTCAATGTGAATTTCCCCAAACGTTGCGAGGAACCCATGAAAGGCATTAAGGTGTGCCGCCAGGCGGCCTGCCGCTGGGTGGAATATTTTAAGGAGCAATATGATGAGAACGGGCAGCAGTTCTACGACTTGGAAGGTACTTTCGAGAGTGACGACCTTACGGAAGACACTGACCTTTGGGCTTTGCAGCACAACTACGCCTCGGTGGTGCCCACATGCTTCGACTGGACTGCACATTCGCAGATTGAACCGATGAAAGAATTTGAACAAATAAGCATAAAATCATGAAAATCAAAGATAACTTTTGGCTTGGCTTGTTGGCGGGAGCGGCTTCTTTCGGGCTGTTCTATTTTCTGCTGAGCCTTGTCAATTGGGAGAAATTGGGCATTTTCGCCGATAGGGCACCGTTCCTGTTGGCTTTCATCCCCGGGGTCGTATTGTTCAGGATGATGCTCGTGAAGTGGAACCTCGAAAAGATGGGCAAGGGCGTGCTGGTCGTCACGGTGGTCGGGATGCTGCTGGTCTTCTTCCTTGTTAAATCAACCGTAAACCCATGAAATACTATATCATAGCAGGGGAAGCCTCGGGCGATTTGCATGCTTCCAACCTCGTGGCCGAAATCAAGAAAAAGGACAAGAGGGCGGAGTTTCGCGGCTGTGGCGGCGACCTGATGAAAGCCCAAGGTGTCGAGCTGTTGAAACATTACCGCACGATGGCCTATATGGGCTTCGTGGAGGTGGCGGTCAACCTGAGCAAGGTGCTGGGCAATATCGCCCAATGTAAGAAGGATATTATTGACTATCAGCCCGATGTCGTTATCTTGGTGGATTACCCTGGTTTCAATTTTCGCATCGCGGACTTTGTCCACAGACAAGGGTTTAAGGTGATTTATTACATCTCACCACAGGTGTGGGCATGGAAACGCCGCCGCGTGCGCAAAATCCAGATGTCGGTGGATAAGATGCTGGTTATACTGCCTTTTGAGGAGGAATTTTACAGGCGTTATGGCGTGGATGTGACATACGTCGGCAACCCGCTTTTGGACGAGCTGTCCAAGTTCGGCACGACCAACCGTTCCATCTTCCTGCGCCGCAATAGCCTCGGAGAGAAACGTGAAATCATCGCTTTGTTACCTGGTAGCCGCAAGCAGGAAATCAAGCGTGTCTTGCCTGTGATGCTGAAGGTGGTGCCACATTTTCCCGATTATCAGTTTGTTGTGGCGGGGGTGTCGTCCATTGATAAGGATTTGTACAAGAGGGTTATTGGCAATGCTGATGTTTTCTTGGTGGAGAACCAGACATACGAACTGTTGCAAAATTCCAGCGCTGCTCTTGTGACTTCGGGCACGGCTACCCTCGAAACGGCTTTGTTCAGCGTGCCTGAGGTGGTATGCTATAAGGCAACGAACTTTTCCTATCGTCTCGCCAAGTGGATGATCAAGGTGAAGTTTATTTCTTTGGTCAACCTGGTGATGGGTAAGGAGGTTGTCAAGGAATTGATTCAAGGCGACTTGAACGAAGACAATGTCGTCAAGGAGTTGGAGGCGTTGCTGCACAACGGCAAGCGTCAGCGACAGCTGCTTGAGGACTATGACGAGCTGAGGGACCGTCTCGGCGACGTCGGCGCTTCGGAGAAAGCCGCTGCGGCCATCTGGGAAGTTGCTACCAAAAGGAAAAAATGATTCGACAGATAAATGACAGAATACGCCAAATACCCCTTCGTCAGGATGCTGATTCCCTTCGCCTTGGGTGTTTGGTGCTTTGT
The DNA here is from genome assembly GCA_902789915.1 of uncultured Bacteroidia bacterium. Lineage (GTDB taxonomy): Bacteria > Bacteroidota > Bacteroidia > Bacteroidales > F082 > Limimorpha. The sequence goes on from CADAPW010000078.1 coordinate 9,798, forward strand.
TTGTCTGCCCGCTTTCCGCTTGTCGCCGCTGACAACCATCGTCATCGCTTTGGCGTTGTTCGCTATTTGTCTTATAACATCCTTTTCACTAAAGAGTTATCGCTACAATTGGCTTTTTGGCTCCGTCATGGCGCTTTATCTGGTTCTGACGGGTTATGCCTTGGCACGAGTCCACGAGGCCGAAATCCATAAGGATTACTACAGGAATTTTGAGACCGACGCCAGCTATTATGTGGCGCGTGTCTACGACCATCCTACCGAGCGGGAGAAGAACATCCGCACCGTCTTGGAACTAGAGTACCAATTTGGCGACAACATGCCGTCGCGCCCCGTCACGGGCAAAGTGATGGCGTATTTCCCCAAGACCGATTCCGCCTTTGCACTGCATTACGGCGATTTGGTTGCCATTTCTGCGCCTATTCGAGAGGTGACACCGCCTTTGAACCCTGGCGAGTTCGACTATCGTGCCTATCTGGGCCGAAAAGGCATCACGGGACAAGTTTATCTCAAGGACAATGGGTGGATTGATTTGCAAGTGAACAATGCCAATCCGCTGTATGCCTTCGCCTATCGTTTCCGCGACATTTTATTGACTTCATTGCAACGCAGCGGACTGAACGACAATGAGTTTGGCGTAGCAGCCGCCATTCTGTTGGGCTACGATGACAACCTCGCCGACGAGGTGCGCAAGAACTACGTGGCGGCGGGTTCCATGCATATCCTTTGCGTGTCGGGCATGCATGTCGGCATCATTTATCTGCTGGCATCTTTCCTCTTAGGTTTCCTCAACCGCAAAAAGTGGCAACAGACCCTGAAACAGGTGCTTCTGCTCGCCTTGATATGGTTTTATGCCCTTATCGCTGGCCTCACGCCTTCCATTCTGCGTGCCTCGTTGATGATTTCCTTCGTCATCATCGGTGAGACGATTCGCCGTCAAGGTTTCATCATCAACACTATTGCAGCATCGGCGTTCATTCTGCTTTGTGCCAATCCCTACAACCTGTTTGAAATCGGTTTCCAGCTGTCGTATGCGGCGGTGGTCGGCATCGTGGTGCTTCATAGACCGTTATATAACTGCTTGTATTTCAAGAATAAGCTGCTGGATAAAATGTGGGAGATTACAGTGGTGGCTCTTGCAGCACAGGCCGCGACGATACCTTTCACCTTGTTTTATTTCAACCAGTTCTCGACCTATTTTGCCCTCAGCAACTTGCTGATGACTCCGATTTCTTTCGTTGTGGTCATCAGCGGCATGATACTACTGTTGGTGTCGTGGATACCCTATATTAATGTTTGGGTCGGTTATCTGGTTTGGGGTGCGGTGTATGTGATGAATTGGGTGGTGGCGAAAATCGAAAGCATGCCTTTGTCGATTATCAAAGGTTTGTATATCAATGAATTTGAGTTTGCTATGCTTTTGGCGGCCTTGTTGTTGCTCCTGATGATGGTAGCCATGCAAAAGCGGCGTTTGCTTTTCCCTTTGCTTTCGGCGATGCTTTTGATGATGGTTTCGACGACGTATCGTTTGTATCATTCCGACCAACAAAAAGGGTTGATGGTGTACAGCCTTCGCAGCCACACGGCTGTGGATTTCGTCAGGGGAGGGGAGCATCTCCTTTTGGCGGATTCTGCATTGATGGCAGATGAAGGCACCATCGACTACAGCCTCAAAGGAGCGTGGGCGCAACGGCATCTTTCCATGCATCCGCAAACCATAGGCTTTGATGAGGATTTCGATAATGGAAGCCTTCGCAAAAAGTCGAATTTGGTTTCTTTTGACGGGAAACTTATGGCACTTTGGGATGACGATTATCGTGTCAGTGACAGCCTTTCCTATCGTCTGCCCGTGGATTATCTCTTGGTGCGTGGAAAACAAAAACCCGATGTCCAAGCTGTCGTGAATGGCTATGATGCCCAACTGCTCCTCATTGACGGCTCGGTGCCACGTTATTTGGCCGAGAAATGGTTGACCCAGGCGGAGGCTGTTGACTTGCCTTGCTATGACTTGGGTAATGGCGCGTTCGAGGCAGACCTGAAATGAGTACTTACAACTCCCTTTTTACGATACGTGTCAAGATGGGCGTCTTGATGGCATTGGGCACCATCTTCGACAAGGCGTAGCTGACGGGGTTGATGACGATATGCCGCTTCCCTCGCAGCGTCTGTCGAACGCATTTTTGTGCGATGCTTTCCACGGATTTTAGAGTGAATCGTCCAAAGAAGCCTTGCCGTTTGATGCGGGCGGTCACCTCGTCGTTTGTGGCCATCGCCCCGGGCGAGCACACGCTGACCGACACGGGCGTGTCTTTTAGTTCTTCACGAAGTCCGAGCGAAAAGTGGTGGATAAAGGCTTTGGAGGCGGGATATACAGTCTTGAAGCCTGTGGGCGTGTGCGCGGCCATGCTGCCGATGTTAAGTATATAGGCTTGAGGCTGTCGCAGCAAATTGGGTAGCAGGGCATGTGTGAGCAACGCCGTTCCTTTCGTATTCAGGTCGAGGATGTTCTCGAGATACTGCGTTGAAGCCTCAACAAATCGGCGGGAGCCACCAACGCCAGCGTTGTTGATAAGCATGAAAACCTGATAGGTAGCGTTGATTTTTTCGGCCAGGTTGGCGATGCTGCGAGGGTCGGTTAAGTCGGCCATGAAGCCAATGGAAGGGAGACCATATTGAGAGGTGATTTCTTTACAGACTTCAAATACCTTGTCGGAGCGGCTTACCAGAATCGTTGGGTATCCTCGCCTGGCCAACTCAATGGCGATAGCTTTGCCCAAGCCTCGGCTCGCGCCTGTGACGAGGGCATAACGGTCGGTACTTTGTTGTGTCATGGCTTGATATCCTTTTTGTAACACCGTCTGCGGCAAAACAGTTCGCTGTCGTAGCGTTGCCAGATGTTAACGGCCTTGTTATCCTCGAGTTGTTGCGAGGCAATGGCGTATTGGTAGCCTCTTTTGATAAATGTTTCTTGGAGTTGTTTGTGGTATATGAGGTGTATGCCGCTGTTTTTGTAGTCCGGCGACACCCCTGTGAGGTACATGTCGACCTTGTCGTTTTTCCGCAAAGCTTTCAGGACGTGGTACCAGCCAAAAGGCAGGATCTTGCCTTTGGCTTTCTGGAAGGCCTCGCTCAACGAGGGGAGACAGAAGGCGAAGCCGACGAGCCGGCCTTGTTCGTCTTCCAGTATGGACGCGAGGGAAGGGTCGGCAAATTGGAAGAAGTCTTTGATGGCCCAGTCGATTTCGGCTTCGGTGAGTGGGATGAAGTTGAAAATGTTGGCGTAGCTCTCGTTGAGCACGGCAAAAAACTCCTTGCCCGACTTGCTGAGCTGTTCCTTGTTTTTGTAAGTCCTCAACCTGACATGGTAACGTTGCGAGAGTTTTTTTGCAAGTTCGGCAAATCGGGGCGGGAAGGTCTCCACTTTCATCCTATACTGGACATAGTCGACTTCTTTCTCGAATCCGAGTTGTTCCAGAAGCTCTGGGTAATACGGATAGTTGTAGTCGGCGCAGATGGAAGGGGTGACGTCGAAACCCTCTATCAGCATGGCTTGCTTTTCCAAATTGGAAAATCTCGAAGGACCACAGATTTCCGTCAGGCCTTCTTGCGCTCCCCATTCTTCCACTACGTGAACCAAGGCTCGGGCGATTTCAAGGTCATCGATGAGGTCGAACCAGCTGAAACGGATACGTTTTTGGCTTTTCAGCTCGTTGCTCTTGCGGTTGATAATGGCACCAATGCGACCGACCACCTTGTCATCGCGATAGGCAAGCCAATAACGGGCCTCACAAAACGCCAAGGCCGGATGCTTGGTCATGGTCTTCAACTCCATACCGTCCATGGGAGGCACGTAATGAGGGCAATCCTTATACAATTGTTTGGGAAAATCAATGAAGTCCCGGTATTGCCTTCTGGATTTCACTTCGATAATTTCCATTATGGAATGATGCTAGATGGTTGCAAAGATAATGTTTTTTTTTAAGTGTGTGGCCGTATAATCTTCCATTTTGGTATTGTGCAAATGTAAAATACTGTTTGTCAATGTGATATAAATCATATTCAAAAATAATTCAAAAAAAATGAGAAAAAACATTGTCAGTTTCAAAAAAGGTTGTACTTTTGCACCCGCAAAGCAAAGCAATAGAGTTCTTTTTCTGGTTGGTCCGGTAGTTCAGCTTGGTTAGAATGCCTGCCTGTCACGCACTGCGCTTTTGTTTTATAAACACATTGTTGAAAACGAAAGAGTTATGTCGTTCATAGATGAAATCAACAGGCGCAGGACTTTCGCCATCGTCAGTCACCCCGACGCGGGTAAGACCACTTTGACCGAGAAGTTGTTGCTCTACGGTGGTGCCATCCAAGTGGCCGGTGCCGTGAAGTCGAACAAGATCCGCAAGACCGCCACCTCCGACTGGATGGAAATCGAGCGGCAACGTGGCATCTCGGTGGCCACCTCTGTGATGGGATTTGATTATAAGGATATCAAAATCAATATCTTGGATACGCCTGGCCACAAGGACTTCGCTGAAGACACCTTCCGCACCCTGACGGCCGTCGACAGCGTCATTGTAGTTATCGATTCGGCCAAAGGTGTTGAATCTCAGACGGAGAAGTTGGTCGAAGTATGCCGCATGAGGAATACGCCCATCATCGTTTTCATCAACAAAATGGACCGTCCTGGCATGGATCCGTTTGAATTGCTGGACGAAATCGAGCAGAAACTCCACATTCGCCTCACGCCGTTGAGCTGGCCCATCAATAGCGGACCGAAGTTCAAGGGCGTTTATAGCATCTACGACAAGAGCCTCTATCTCTTCAACTCAGACAAGCAGCACATCACCGAAGGCATAGCTTTCGACGACCTCAACAATCCCGAGATGGACAAGATGCTTGGCGAGGATGCCGAGACCTTGCGCAACGAGACTGAGCTGGTGCAGGGCGTTTACGATGACTTTTCGCGCGATGCTTATTTAAAAGGTGATATCTGCCCCGTGTTTTTTGGCTCTGCCTTGAACAACTTCGGTGTGAAGGAATTGCTGGATTGCTTTATCCAGATTGCCCCCACGCCCATCGGTCGTGACACGGTGGAACGTCGCATCGAGCCGACAGAGGAGAAGTTCACGGGCTTCGTGTTCAAGATCCACGCCAACATGGACCCCAACCACCGCGACCGCATCGCCTTCGTGCGCGTGGTGTCGGGCCGCTTTGAGCGCAACAAGAACTACTTCCACGTGCGCCAGCGCCGCGAGCTGAAGTTCTCCAACCCCACGGCCTTCATGGCGCAGAAGAAGTCCGTCCTCGACGAGGCCTATCCTGGCGACATCGTGGGTCTCTACGATGCCGGCAACTTCAAGATTGGCGACACGCTGACAGAAGGTGAAATCCTCAACTACAAGGGCATTCCGAGTTTCTCGCCTGAGCAGTTCCGCTATGTGGAGAATGCCGACCCGATGAAGTCGAAGCAGCTGGCTAAGGGTTTGGAACAGCTCACCGACGAGGGTGTGGCGCAACTCTTCACGGGCAAGATGACGGGTCGCAAGATCATCGGCACGGTGGGTGAGTTGCAGTTTGAAGTCATCCAGTACCGTTTGTTGCACGAGTACAATGCCTCCTGCCGTTACGAGCCTATCTCGTTGTACAAAACGGCCTGGATTACCAGCGACAATGAAGTCCAACTTGCCGACTTCAAGATGCGCAAGGCCTTGAATCTCGCCGAGGACAAAGAGGGTAGGGACGTGTTCCTTGCCGAGTCGCCCTACGCCCTCCAGATGGCCATGATTGGAAAAACACGATTTTTCATTGAATTAGGCCACGTATTGCCCCATGAATTTTGTATCTTTGCACCTTTGAAAAGGTACAAAACCGAAAACCAATGTTCATCCAAGACATACCTTCAGGCCAACTGCTTTATATCATGCTCTATGGCGGAGCGGCCATGGCTGCCCTCATCGCCTTCATCTATCTGCTGCTGCGCAGGGGCAACGCCTTTGCGCCCGACGTGACGCCGCCGCTGGCCATGCGCCGCTGGGCTGCGGCATTCTTTGCCGTGGCGTGTTTGGGCCATTTTTGGTGGCTCCTTCTATACTTCCGTTCCAACGACATCAACTCTGTGG
>CADAPW010000079.1 GCA_902789915.1 uncultured Bacteroidia bacterium
GTGCTGGTGACTTGTTGCTTTGCCTTGTGGGGCTTCGCCAACGATATCACTAACCCTATGGTGAAAGCCTTCTCGAAAATCTTCCGCATGAGTGTCACTGATGGTGCCTTGGTACAGCTAGCCTTCTACGGTGGGTATTTCTGTATGGCCCTCCCCGCTGCCTTATTTGTGCGCAAGTTTTCCTACAAAGCCGGTTTATTGATGGGCCTCGGACTATATGCCCTCGGTGCGTTGATGTTCCTCCCTGCTAAGGCAACAGGTAACTATTATCCTTTCTTGATAGCTTACTTCGTGCTCACATGCGGTCTTTCGTTCCTTGAGACGACAGCCAACCCCTACATCCTCTCCATGGGCGACAAAGACACCGCCACGCGGCGTCTCAACCTCGCCCAAGCCTTCAACCCCATAGGCTCATTGGCAGGCATGTTCGTGGCGATGCAGTTTATCCAAGCCAAGCTCAACCCAATGAGCACCGAGGAACGTGCCCTGCTGAACGACGAGCAATTTGAAGCCATAAAGAACGCCGACCTCGCCGTGTTGAGCCGTCCTTATGTTATCATCGGTGCCGTCTTGGTGGTCTTTTTCGTCGTTATCTTGCTGTTGGTGAAAACACAAGTCAAAAAACAAGAAACCATTGACCAAAAGTTTGGTCCGACGATGAAGCGTTTGTGGCAAAACAAACCTTACCGCTATGGCGTGGTTGCACAGTTCTTTTATGTCGGCGTTCAAATCATGTGCTGGACTTTTATCATCCAATATGGCACACGCGTTTTCATGAACGAAGGCATGACGGAGCAGGCCGCTGAAGTCCTCTCTCAACGTTACAACATTGTAGCCATGGCCATCTTTTGTGTGAGCCGCTTCATCTGTACTTTCCTGTTGAAATACATCCATCCGTCCAAGTTGTTGACGTATTTGGGCATCGCTGGAGCGGTATTGGTGCTGGGCATCATCTTCCTTGATGGTAGGGCTGGCATGTATTGTTTGGTGGCTGTTTCGGCTTGCATGAGTCTCATGTTCCCCACCATCTACGGCATCGCCTTGACTGACACGGGCGATGATGCCAAAATCGGAGCGGCTGGACTTATCATGGCCATCTTGGGCGGCTCGGTGTTGCCTCCTTTGCAAGCCCGAATCATCGATGGTGGCGGCATCGGAAGCATTGCCTCGGTGAATCTGAGCTTTGTTTTGCCCTTGATTTGCTTCATCGTCATCGTATTGTACGGCTTATTTATCACCAAAACTGAGAAAAAATGAAACGCTATTGCCAAACCCTCGAACTCGTCAACGACCCTGAACTTATTGAGAAATATTGTGAACTCCACGCTCACGTATGGCCCGAGGTAATTGAAGGACAACGTGCCGTCGGCATTCTTGATATGCAAATATATCGTTTTGAAAACCATGTCTTTATGATTTGTGACACGGTGGATGATTTCGATTGGGAACGCGACATGGCACGTCTTGCCACCTTGCCTCGACAAGCCGAATGGGAAGCCCATGTAGCCCAATGCCAAGGTGCCGATCCTGACCTGCCTTCCACGGGGAAATGGCACTTGATGGAAAAAATATTTTGAAGGCATTCAAAAAAAGTCGTATTATTGCAAGTTTTAAAAACTTGAACTATGCGAAAAATGATACGGCATTTTTGTGACTTCATTTTTGGCAAGCACAAAAACAACACTCTGCCTCGAGTGTGGATTTTGGCTGTAGATATGGCTATAGTCATATTTGCATACGTCATAGCGGACTTGATGTTGTATTATGAATACTTACCTGTCATCGAGTTCAATTGGAAGATGACTTGGTTGTTGCCGTTGTTTTATCTCATTACTTTCCTTGTCACCAAGACTTACGATGGCATGTTGCGCTATGCGGGGTTTAATGACATTCGAAAAATATTCACCTCTTGTACCATCACGCTTGGATTACTCATTACCTCCAAAGTATTCTTCCTTAAAGTCAATCATGATTTTGCCGCAAATTATTACCCCGGGTTTATCTTGATGGTTTATCATTATCTCATCACCTTGGTGATAATGATCATTATGCGCTTTACCATCAGACGTTTGTACAACGAGGTTTACAAAAATGCCAGCGACAAGATAAACACCATCATTTACGGTGCTGGCGACGGAGGAACCTTGCTCATGCGTACCTTAAGCCAAGACCCCACCTCAAAGTTCAAAATCTGTGCTTTCGTCGACGACGACCCAAAACGTGCCAAATCGCAAATCAACACCATCAAAGTGCACTCGCCCAAAGAAGCCATGACACCCGAATTTGTCAAGAAAAACAACATAGAGGTGATGATTTTGGCTATTCCGAGTCTCAACGAAAAACGACAAAAAGAAATTATTGAACAAGGCTTGGCACTGAACCTCGTTGTGAAAACCATACCTTCGTTCGACAAGTGGGTGGACGGAAAACTGTCGACCAGCCAAATCCAAGACATCAAGATTGAAGATTTGTTGGGTCGCAATCCCATTATTTTAGGGAAAAGCAATGTGATTCGCGAGATTAATGGCAAAGTCGTGCTGGTTACAGGCGCAGCAGGCTCTATCGGTAGTGAGATATGCCGTCAGGTGATGCATTACAACCCCTCAAAACTCATCATGCTTGACCAAGCCGAGTCGCCGATGTACGACTTCCAATTCGAGATGAACAACACGCCTGATTTCAAGGCAATGCGCGACAAGATGGCTTTCGTCATCACCAATGTGAAAGACCCGGTACGCATGAAAGAGGTGTTTGAAATGTACCATCCACAAGTGGTGTTCCACGCCGCAGCCTATAAGCATGTGCCTTTCATGGAAGAAAATGCATACGAGGCTGTGTTTGTCAATGTGTTTGGCACCAAGCTCGTGGCCGACCTCGCCGTAGAGTATGGCGTGGAAAAATTCGTGATGATTTCCACCGACAAGGCCGTCAACCCGACCAATGTCATGGGTGCCACCAAGCGTATCGCAGAGATTTACACGCAAAGCCGTCAAGGAAAAACCAAATTCATCACCACACGCTTCGGTAATGTGTTAGGCTCAAACGGCTCAGTCGTTCCTTTGTTCAGAAAACAAATCGAGCAAGGCGGCCCCATCACCGTCACCGACCGTCGCATCACCCGTTTCTTTATGACCATTCCAGAGGCTTGCAGCCTTGTCTTAGAGGCTGGATCCATCGGTGAAGGCGGCGACATCTTTGTCTTCGATATGGGAGAGAAGGTCAAGATTTGGGATTTGGCAGAGAAGATGCGTAAGTTGGCCCATCGCCCCGATGTGGAAATCATCGAAACGGGGCTGCGTCCAGGCGAGAAACTCTACGAAGAGGTGCTGGCCAACGAAGAGAACACCATCAAGACCGACAATGAGAAAATCATGCACGCCATAGTGCGTAAATACGAAACTGCCGAAGTAGACAGCATGATTGAGAAACTCCATGATGAACTTGAGACTTGCGACCCGATGAAAATCGTGGCTCAAATGAAGGTCATCGTGCCCGAATTCAAGAGCAACAACAGTATTTTCAGCCAGCTGGATAAATAATCCAAGATGTATACCATCCACACCGACCCGCTCCATCGCATCGCCTACGCTACCGATGCTTCGGCTTATCGTGAAGTGCCTCAAGGCGTGACCTTCCCCGAAAACGAACAAGATATTGTCTACTTGATTGAAACAGCTCGCGAACGTAAAACCCATCTCATACCAAGGGCTGGCGGCACTTCCATTGCCGGTCAGGTAGTAGGTAGTGGCATCGTGGTTGACATCAGCAAGCATTTCAAGAAAATACTGGAAATCAACCAAAAAGAACGTTGGGTAAGAGTGCAACCTGGTGTCGTTCTGGATGAACTAAACCTTGCTTTGGAGCCTTACGGTTTGTTTTTCAGCCCTGAGACTTCTACCAGCAACCGTTGCTGCATCGGAGGTATGTTTGGCAACAACTCTTGTGGTTCCCATTCCTTGATTTATGGAAGCACCCGACATCATGTGTTGGAAGCTCGAGGCGTGCTATGTGATGGCAGTATCGAGGTGTTTAAGGACTATTCCATCAAGGAGTTGGAAGAACGGTTTGGCCAACGTTTTTGGGAAAACGACTGTCTATGTCATTCCGAGCCAAGGCACGTGAGGGGAGAGGAATCTATAGACGGTCGTTTTCCAATCGCTCCATTAATCCAAAACATCTATTCCCAACTCATCCGTTGGGCCTTAAACGAGAAAACCGTCCAACTCATCGAGGAAAACTACCCCGACAAGAGCCTGCGCCGGCGTTCCTGCGGTTATGCCATCGACGAAGTCATCGAGGACCTGCACAATACGGCAAAACCGCTTGAAGAACGCACCATCAACCTCTGTAAGGTGTTGGCGGGCAGCGAAGGCACTTTGGCATTCATCACCGAAATCAAAATCGACCTTGACCCTTTGCCTCCCAAGGAGAAAATGGTGGTTTGCGCCCATTGCGACACCTTGCAAAAGAGTTTTCTAGGTAATCTTGTCGCTTTAAAATTCCACCCCACCGCTATCGAATTGATGGACCGCAACATTTTGGAACTCAGCAAGCAAAATGTTGAACAACAGAAAAACCGTTTCTTCGTGCAAGGCGACCCTGCCGCCATCCTCATCATCGAACTGCGTGGAGATACCCAAGAGGAAATCGATGCCATCGCCGACGAAATGGAACAAGCCTTGATACAGAATGACGAACATTTGGTGTATGCCTGTTCGCGCGTCTATGGCTCCGAAATCAGCAAGGTGTGGAGCTTACGCAAAGCAGGGCTGGGGCTGCTCACCGGCATGAAAGGCGATGCCAAACCCATTGGCGTCATCGAAGACACGGCTGTGGCACCCGAAAAGTTGCCCGAATATATGGCCGACTTCGCGAAAATGCTCGATAACCTTGACTTGAGTTGTGTTTATCACGCCCACATCAGCACAGGAGAGCTGCACCTAAGACCTATCATCAACATCAAGGAAGCGGAAGGCAAGCGCAAATTCCGCGAGGTGGCCTATCAAACCGCCTTGTTGGTCAAGAAATACAAAGGCTCGCTCAGCGGTGAGCATGGCGACGGCCGTTTACGCGGCGAGTTCATCCAGTTACTGTATGGCGACGAAGTCTATACCTTGATGCAAGACCTCAAGAAATGTTGGGACCCATTGCAAGTCTTCAACCTGCACAAAATTGTCGACACGTTGCCCATGGACAGTATGTTGCGCTTTGAAGTGGGACAACAATATGCCATCGAGAAAGAGTTAATTGACGGCCCTTCGACCCTTCGACAGGCTCAGGGACCTCAGGGCTTAGGGACCTGCCGAACTTATTATAACTGGAAAGCCGCATTTGATGAATGTAAGGTGGAAGGCGCTACAGGAGCCAAAAACCAGCTCCATGCTTTGATGTGCAGCATAGAACAGTGTAACGGTGCTGGTGACTGCCGCAAGTCGAATTTGATTGGAGGCACGCTTTGTCCCGCCTTCAAAGTCAGCGGCGACGAGACCAAGGCCACCCGTGCCCGCGCCAATGTGCTCCGTGAAATCCTGACAAGAGGGTGGGGGAGTGAGGCCTTTAGCCAAGCCCGCAACAAAGACAAGAGCATCCTAAAATCGGAAGAACTGGCTGAAGTGTTGGATAGTTGTCTGGCTTGCAAAGGCTGCCGCAGCGAGTGTCCGTCCAATGTTGACATGACCCGCCTGCGTTCCGAAATCCTGCAGCAGAAATACGATGTCAGTGGCATGCCTCTGCGTTCTTTTGCTGTGTCGTATATGGCCACGGTGGAACAGCTGGGGCATATTGTTTGGCCGTTTTACAACTTGTTTGCATCGTGGAAGTTCTCGTCTAACATCATCAAAAACATCATTAAGTTCTCCTCTGAGCGTGACATTCCGACTTTGAGTCGTGTGACCATGCGAACTGCCGTAAAACGCGAAAGCCGACGACACAAGAGCCAAGCCACCAAAGGCAAGGTCTTCCTTTTCGCCGACGAGTTCACCAACTTCCAAGAAGCGGAACTCGGTCTCACCTTCGCCAAACTGTTATTGCATTTAGGCTATGAGGTGGAAATCCCGAAGCATGTGGAAAGCGGTCGTGCCGCCATTTCAAAAGGCAACCTGAAACTGGCGAAGAAGTATGCCTTAAAGAATGTCAACTTATTGAAAGACAAGATTTCGGAACAAACGCCATTGGTAGGCATCGAACCTTCGTGCATCCTCAGTTTCCGTGACGAGTATCCCGATTTGGTGCCTGCCGAAATGCGCCAACAAGCCAAAGAACTGGGTCGTAATGCCTTGCTTTTCGATGAATTCATCATGCGCGAGGTGGCTGCAAAGCGCATCTCTGCCGCTGATTTCAAGGCCGAAGCTGTGGAGATATGGCTTCATGGGCATTGCCATCAAAAAGCCTTGGTGGGGACAGAGAAGACAGTACAAGCCTTCAAGCTACTCTCTGGAGCCAAGATTCACGTCATCCCCAGCGGATGTTGCGGCATGGCAGGTTCGTTCGGTTATGAAAAAGAGCATTACAAAACCTCTTTGGCCATCGGCGAGATGGTGCTGTTCCCCACCATACGTAAAGCCGTTTCCAATGCTGATGGTGTCACTCCCTGCATTGTATCGGCCCCTGGCACATCCTGCCGCCAACAAATCCTGGACGGCACGGGTGTCCATGCTGTGCATCCTATCGAAATCCTTTATCGTTGGGCGAAATAAAAACGGCTTCTTGCCGTTCAAAGAAAAAGCAGTATCTTTGTCCTTTTATTGACAGTATTATGAATAATTATTGCATCATCATGGCTGGCGGCATCGGAAGCCGTTTTTGGCCGCTCAGCAAAGATAACTACCCTAAACAATTCCTCGACATCCTAGGCACGGGAAAAAGCTTCATCCGTAGCACCTACGAACGCTTCAGCCCCGTCATCCCCGACGAGAACTTCCTCGTGGTGACCAACAAGGCTTACAAACAACTCGTACTGGAACACCTGCCTATGCTGCGTCCCGACCAAGTGCTCTGCGAGCCAGCTCGACGCAATACGGCGCCTTGCATCGCATACGCAGCCTATCACATCCAAAGCCGCTGCGCGGAGGCCAATATCGTCGTCACCCCAGCCGACCATTTGGTGACAAATGAAGTCGAATTTCAACGCATCATTCGTCTTGGTTTCGACTTTTTGGCAAAACAACCCAATGCGTTGATGACCATCGGAATCAAACCTAGCAGACCCGAAACGGGATATGGCTATATTCAAGTACCAAAAGAGTATGCGGAATGCGGAATTGAAAAAGTGGAAATGTTTAAGGAGAAACCAGATTATGAAACAGCCTTGAAATTCGTCACAGAAGGCAACTATTTCTGGAACAGCGGCATTTTCCTTTGGACTTTGGACGGCATCATGAACGCCTTCAAACAATATTTGCCAGACATGGTGGCGGTCTTCGAAAAAGGCATTTACAACTTTGGCACGCCCGAGGAACAAGATTTTATCAACGACCACTTTGTGGACTGTCCCAACATCAGCATCGACTATGGTGTGATGGAAAAATCGCCCAATACTTATACCATTCCAGCCGACTTTGGTTGGAGCGACATCGGCACTTGGGGCTCGTTATTCACCCACGCCAAAAAAGATGACTCGGGCAACGCCAAACGCGGTAAGGTCGTTGCGGTGGATACCAAAAACACCATCATCAACATCGAGGAAGGCACCGAAGCCGTGGTGCAAGGCTTGGAAAACTATCTCGTGGCCTATCGCGACCATTCCCTGTTGGTTTGTAAACTCCATGACGAACAACAAATCAAAATCTGGATTGAAGGTCTGAAATAAAAAACTTACGCTGTGGAAAGTCAACCCTTGGTATCGGTCATCATGCCTTGCTACAATATGGAGAAGTACATCTCCGAAGCCATCGTGTCGGTGCGCCAACAGACTTATCCACATTGGGAACTGCTCATCGTCGACGATGCTTCAACCGATGCAACCGAGGCGGTAATTAAAAGCCATTGCCAACAAGACGACAAGATCCGTTTCACCAAAAAGGACATCCATTCCGGCATCGCCGACTCGCGCAACCTGTGCATAAAAATGGCACAAGGTCAATATTTGGCGTTCCTTGATGCCGACGACGTTTGGCAGCCAAAGAAACTAGAGACACAGCTGGCTTTTATGACGAAAAAAAAGATTGGTTTTTCTTATTCGTCATACGACTGCATCGACGAAAGCGGACAGCCCTTAAACAAGATTGTCAAGGCTGCTGGTGACATGGATTATGAGGCTTATCTTCATAACACCATCATTGGATGCTCTACAGTTATGGTCGATAAAGACATTGTCGGGAATGTCGTGGTGCCCAAATTTCGCACCAGCGAAGACACGGCCACATGGCTTGACATCTTGAAAAAAGGATTTGTGGCATACGCCATTGAACAACCTTTGACCCGCTACCGCATCCGAAGCAAATCAGCCAGCTCCAACAAGCTGAAAGCCTCTGCTGATCTTTGGAAAGTGTATCGCCAAAATGAGCATCTTCCGTTCTTCAAGGCTTTCGGCTGCTTTGTCAGCTATGTGTACCACGCCATTAAAAAACGCTTCTGATGAACGGGTACTATCTATATCGGAAAGCCTGGCGTTATGAAGGCGCCCCTCATAAAGAGCAGAAGCTTGAGAAAACGGAGTATCAAGCCTTATTAAAACAGGGTGGGCTGTTGGTGAGAAACACCTTTGATTTCGACCAAGAGAAAGAAAGCTGTTTTTGGTATGTCATTAAAGACGATTTCCATGGGATGGAAGAATATTCTTCCAACGAAAGAAACAAAGTTAGAAGAGCTATCAAAGTATTGGATTTCAAGTTGATAAGTATTGATTTGCTGAAATCTCAAGGTTGGAGTATTTTGGAAGCCACATATAACGACTACACGGTTTCGGACCGCGTCATGGATGAAAGCGTGTTTAAAGACTATCTCACATCATGTGAAAAACAGGAATTCGACTACTGGGGCATTTTCGATCAAGATAAACTGATAGGATTTTGCACAGTATGGCTTTGGCCACCTGACAGCTGTGAATACGGATTAATCGGGATACTTCCTGAATACAAACACAACAATACCTATCCTTATTACGGCTTATTCCACCAAATGAATACGTATTATCTGGAAGAGAAAGGACTTCGCTATGTCGCCGATGGTGCCCGTACGATCACTGAGCATTCGCAAATTCAAGATTTTCTCATCCAAAACTTTCACTTCCGCAAAGCCTATTGTAAACTCGCCGTCTATTACAAAGGATGGATGAAGTGGGCTGTTACGATGCTATACCCATTCAGAAACATCATCCCTTCGAGGCGCATCAAGGCGATTCTCAACATGGAAGCCATGCAACGGGGAGAGAAATAAAAAAACCCCGTAGAATCGGGGAGAATCTACGAGGCCAAAAAATTAATAACATGAAACATAAAAATTGCGCCCCCTTCAGGACTTGAACCTGAGACCCCCTGATTAACAGTCAGATTCTGTTTGCGGCTGCAAAAATACAGCTTTTTCCATTACTGGCAATGTTTTTCTGGCAAAATTTTTCAATATTTTTATATCTAATTGATAATCAGTGTGAAATCTTGGTCACTTATCACAGAGATTCCCTGCAGGAATGGCGTTTTCGTCTTATAGTATATGCGGCAGTTAAGAACGTTTACAACCTTTACAATTTTCCAACCGCCGATATTTGGCTATAAAACATTCTCCATTCCCGCAGGAAATCTCTTTTTTCTTACCTTTGCACAAATTTTAAATCTTGAATCTTGAATTTTAAATCCTTGAATCCAAAATGAAAAAAATCCTCGGTATAGGGAGCGCCTTGGTCGACATCCTGACGCAAATTCCCAATGAACAAATCCTCAAAGACCTCAACCTCCCCAAAGGCAGCATGACTTATGTTGACGCCAAAACCTCTGTGGAAATAGGGCCAAAACCTCTGTGGAAATAGGGGAGAAGCTTGCCCATCTCGGCAACCAGATGGCATCGGGCGGCTCGGCAGCCAACACCATGAGCGGCCTCGCCCAACTCAGTATCGAAGCGGGTTTCCTCAGCAAAATCGGCAACGATGAAGTGGGACGCTTCTTTGAAAAACAGATGACAGAAACCCATGTCAAGCCTTTGATGCTGAAGAGCGAGACACCTTCGGGTCGTGTGCAAGCCCTCGTCACCGCCGACGGTGAACGTACCTTTGCCACCTGCCTCGGTGCAGCAGCAGAGATGTGTGCCGACGACATCAAACCCGAACTTTTTGAAGGCTGGGACATCTTCTACGTGGAAGGCTACCTCGTGGCCAACCCCACCATGCTCCGCAAAGCCGTGGAGACCGCCAAGGCACAAGGCATGACCATCGCTATTGACTTGGCCAGCTATAACGTGGTGGAAGAAAGCCGCGATTTCCTGCTTGAGCTCGTCAATAATTATGTCGATATTGTGTTTGCCAATGAGCAAGAAGCCAAGGCTTTGACTGGATTGGATCCTGAGGCTGCTCTGCATTATATTGCCGAGCGTTGTGATATTGCCGTTGTAAAAATCGGAGCAAAGGGAGCTTACATTCAACGCGGCTCTGAAACTGCCACCATCCCACCCATGAAAGCTGATGTGGTCGACACCACAGGTGCTGGCGACATGTGGGCTGCGGGCTTCCTCGCTGGACTTGTCGAAGATGAGCCGCTGCAAAAATGTGGCATGATGGGTGCCATTGTAGCCAAAAACATCATTGAGGTGATGGGGGCAAAGATGGATGATGCGCGGTGGAAAAAAATCTATAAAGAGATAGAAGCACTGTGATAGGAGATTCCCTGCGGGAATGGAAAAACGTTGCTCCTGAGTACTGCGGCGGCTTGAAGTATCTACAAATTAGTGATAATTTGAAGCCGCCGCAAAACAACCAAACGAACATACTCCATTCCCGCAGGGAATCCATTATTTATTTAAGTTTTACCATAATTTCGTTAAAGCTATTGCTTTTTTTCCTATCTTTGCGCTCACTTAAGTATTTTTCGCGAAAAGTAAATATTTAATAATTAGCTAGTTAGATAAAAAATGAAGGAATTCCAGACAAAAGACATCCGCAATGTTGCCCTTATCGGCGCAG
>CADAPW010000080.1 GCA_902789915.1 uncultured Bacteroidia bacterium
TTACGGTTGGTTTGAGACGCATCCCTCGAAAAACATCAAGGTCATCCGCTCGAAACGGAAGCTGAAGACGCGGGCCGTCATTGCCGTCGACAAGGGCGTGTTTATTGACGAGTCGAAGGTGAACAATATCGGCTATCATTTGGATACCACCAATTGCCACTGCGGCGCCGATGACAGTCTTTATCGTAGTGCGCTCTACGAGCAGTTTTTCAGTTCTATCAGCAAGCAATACACTTTGCGCAATATCCCCGTCATCCAAGATGTGGTGGGCGAAAATCCTTATACCCGTGAACAGTACGAAGCCAACCGCAACCGTTTCGACAGCACAGAGCTGCAGATGAACTGGCCCGTTGTGAGCGAAACGCCTTGCCAAACGGTGCGCCTTGCCGACGATGGCAGCTACATCAGTCTCATCAACCCAGGCAATAACGACCTAAACAATTTACACAAAGAATCGACGGGCATCCGCACTCGCGTGGGCTTTACCTACGGCAAGTTCCGTGGCAAAATCAAGTTCCCTGTGATGCTCAACGATGAGAACATTTGGAATGGCTTGACGTATGCTTTCTGGTTGATTTACAGCGATAACCATGCTTGGAACAACCGCCGTCACGACGAGGCAGAGGGTGGCTATGTGGATAAGAACGACGACTCGGAGAACCCTGTGCGCCGACCCGACTATCATTATTCCGAAATCGATATTGAGATTGTGAAAGCCTCGCGTTTTTGGCCGAGAGACTATTATGGCAGGCGTGCCGACAGCATCTGCGTGGAGCAAGACGAGACCTTGAACGATGATGTGATGTATTGCTGCACCAACTGGGATTTGGCCGTGCCTTCGCCCAAGTATTTCTCATGGGGCATCGACAGCATCCCTTACGGCAAAGAGAATAAGTTTGAGACCTTGCGCTGGTACAAGCTCTACAAGGCCCTCACCGAGCGCATCCCGATGAGCAACAAAGCCTTTAAGGAACCCTATTATTACTACGAAATCGAATGGAAGCCGACCGAAATCATCTGGCGGCTCGGTCCCGACCCGGAGCACATGCGGGTGATGGGCTACATGAACAACGAGTACACCTCAATCCCGAACAACCAGATGAAGGCCATCGTCACACAAGAATACCATTACAGCGAATGGTGGCCGCCCATCGTTTGGGAGCAGGGGCTGATTCCTTACAATAAGACGGATATCGTGGGGAGGGTGTATGAAATAGTCGTTGAGTAAACATCATTTTGACTATACTTGCCTTTTGAAAGCATAGATCCCAGCCTTCGCACCGCCTACCGCAGGGATGACATGCTTTCAAAAGCCTATTACTTAGTGGCAGTTAGCCTCCTATGTCATTCCAGCAAAAGATTGTGCGTGAGCGGGAATCTATAGGAGGCAAGGTCAGAATAACATGCTTTCAATAGCTTTAGAACAATTCCCCGTTTCTCAACCGTTCATTAACCACCCAGCGGGCGTCTTCTTCGAGGACGGTCTCAAAGGTTTTGCCGTTCTCTTGGGCTTTGCCTTCCAAGAACTTGATGCTTTCGGGGTTGTTGCGCCATTGTTCCAACAGTTTGTTTACCTCGAATTCGATAATGGAAGCCGTGTCCACTTGGATTTCCTGACGCATCAAGGGGCGACCGAGCAGCACGTTTTCGGCTTCTTCATCCAAGATGTCGTCGAAGAGGCGACCGGTCCTTGAGGCTTGGATGCGCAAAGCAGTACTCCATGACTTGTCATTGGCGATGTCATTGGCTTGTTGAACCAATTGGATGGCTTGGGTGTTGCGTATGGTCGGCATGGCTTCACCACCAAGACCCGGAATGAGCTCGGGATTGTCTCTCAGCGTCTTGATGGCGTAATGCCTCAAGCTGTCGTCGCGGTGCTCGGAGTAGCGCCATGGGTAGTGGTATTTCCAGAAAAGGCTGTCGCTGCTTAAACTATCCATCACCCACGGAATTTGCGCATCGAAGAGACTGTCGCTGACACAAAGGCGTAGCAGGGCATCTTCCACGAAGTCGTATGACGACAGACCCCATTGATAGCCCGAAGAATACCAAACGACATAGTCGGAATTGAGGATGGAACGTAGGCGGTTGATGTCGCCAATGGGATGCTTCTCTTTCTCGAAGCCCAAGAAGGCGGACTTGTTGTAGAACCAGATTTCGACATATTCAAGGAACTCGCGCCATGGCATGTAGGTCTCCAAGTCCCAAACGAAAGAGTCGCCTACGAACAGCACCTTGGGCTTGCGGCAGCTTTCGCCACAATCGACGCTGATGTCGGCGCGGTATTTCGGCGAGTCGTTGCCAATGGGGAAGATGAGGTTGAGGGTTTTCTCGTCGTTTTCAGGATACATTGTGTCGAGTTTGACCAACCGGTCGACATGGATGTCGGGAATGCCAAAGTCGTTGAGGCTATTCATGTAGCTGAACAAGCTGTCGTAGCCATAGACGGCGGAGTAACGCCAATGGGTGTCGCGCTTGGGAAACAACAGGAACGAGGCAGTGTCTTTCATGCTTTGGTACCACTTGGTCATCTCCACATGGGGGAAGTCGATGGCGGTCATCAGCGAGTCGTAGTAGGCTGCCGTGTGGATGGCGTCGGCGGGAGCAGGTTGATGATAAGGTAGGTATTCGGGATATACTTCCGCCTTGTTGGGTGCCATGAAGCAGAGGAACTCAACGCCGTAGTCTTTCAGCACATACCTGAGCTTGTTCATCATCCTGACGTTTTTCCTCGCCCATTCGCGGGCGCGGTCGTATGTCTTGTATTGGTTGATGGGTTCGATGCCGTAGTAATCGCGGAAGGCTTCGGCATAAAAAAGCCAGCCGTCCTTGCCCGGGGTGATGAAATGGCAGGTGGTCTGGTTGAAAAGGCTATAGTTGACTTGGTTGTAGAGTTTGATATGCCATTCACGGAAGCCGAAGTTCTCGCGGCTATATTGTTCCGCTTGGCTTTGGTATTGGCCAGAGGCGAAGTTCTTGAGCGTCAGTTCGGGTTTCTCGGTGGCAAAAGTGACGCCCGCCAATGGATTCAGCTTGAAAGGCCGCCATTTTTCCTGCACGAAGACGAGTACGAAACCTATCATCGTCAGGATGCATAATATGGTGCAAACACGGCTTTTCATCTTACAAATCCTTTAGGCTCAATATTGGTGCGATAGGTGTATTCGGCGACGTCCCAAAGCGACTGCTCTAAACTGACGCCTTTCTCTTTGGCGTTTTGCTCGACGCTCTCCAACCATTCTGGCGTTTCCTTGATGTGTTGGATGATGTTTTCAATTTTCTCATTTCTGAAAACAACATAAAGGCTATCGGCAGCATCATATTGTTCGGGTTGCTTGTAGCGGAACACGTCGTCGTAGGCACTCAGATAACGCTCAAAGAAACCGTAAGGCCAAAGGTGGTTGGTGGCTTCGGTGCAAACCAAAAGAATGAATTCTTGGTTCTCGATTTCCTGCTTATAGTTGATGGACTCCACGTTTTGGATAGGAGTGCGCTTGGGATAGATGGTCTTGTTATAGAACCAGAAGTCGCCAGGAGAGAACAGGTTTTGATGCAAGGCCACTTTCCAATCATAGATGGCCCACCAATAAGAGTCGGAGATGGACAGCACTTTGGGTTTGTAGCCTTCGGTGAAGCTAAACTTGGGTTGGTCGATGGTGTTGTGCTTGAATGGAAACATGAGGTTCATCATGCGCCACAGTTCATCGTCTTGTTCCATCAGATAGGTGGAGTCGAATGCGGTGATGACGGCACGTGCTTGGGTTTTGTGCGTCTTGCTTTCCATGTAGTTCACCAATGAATCGATGGCCAAAGAAGCACCGTAAACAGTCCAATGGGAACTTAGGTCGCAATAAAGTGGGTGCGGTTCGGTATCTTTCCGCTCGCAAAACCAACGGTTGAAGTCTATCATTTCAACGCCCTGTTCGGCAAAGGCTTTCAGATAGCCCTCATAATTGTTGGTCTCACGTCGCTTGGCCATATATTCGTCGGGGATGAGTTCGGGAAAATAGGAGGCCTTACCCACGACAAAAACGGGCAGTAGCGTGATGCCCTTAGTGCCGAGCATGTCTTGTATGAGCTTGAGTTGCTGCGTGTTTTTCTCGATGGTCTCCTCGCCCATATAGGTCTCGCCTGTAAAGCTGTTGACGTACGACTTGTCAAAGAAATTGCGTCCGTCTTTACCCTTTACGAGATGGGTGACCGGGATTTTCCCGAAAGCGGAATACAACATTTGGTTGTTGACCCTTATCATCGAATTGCGGAACCCCGTTTGTTCCGTACACCAGTTCATCAAGGAGTCTTGGGCGGTTTCCTGATAAAGTGTCGTGGCATTGACAATGGGTTTCTTAGCTGGAACGTAGGCGCCGTCCAAGGGCTTCTCATCCACCAAATGGAAACAGGTCTGCATCATCGGCAGGAAAAGTACCGCGAGCAGCACGAGGAACCATATTTTCTTGAACATTTTCATCAGAACCTAAAGTAAATGAAGGGGTTGAAACTGCCTTTGAGGATGAATGAAGCTGAGAGGATGAGTAGCACAATCATCAGCAAACCGACAAAAATGTATTGTTTTGCATTGTAGGACTTGCGGTCGAAGAAGAAGTCCAAGGCCTTGTCGCCCGCTTTGGTGAGTCCGAAGAAGGAGAAGAGAACCGCGATGATGAGGGTGAACACAAACTGGTTGTTGACGAAGAGTGCAGGTGTGCTGCCGTTGGCTCCGAACATGGCGCCTACATATTGCACGGCATAGCCAATGGTGTCGGCACGGAACATCACCCAGCCAATCATCACGATGACGAATGTAATCAGTACGCGAGGTATCTTGCCGATTTTCTTGCTCGTCTTCAACCAAAACATCTTGTCCATGACGATGAAGAGACCATGGAAGGCACCCCAGGCCACGAAAGTCCAGGCGGCACCGTGCCACAAACCTGAAAGGAAGAAGACAATCCAGAGGTTGAGGTAAGTGCGTCTCTTGCCCTTGCGGTTGCCACCGAGTGGAATATAAAGATAGTCCATCATCCAGCTGCCGAGGGTGATGTGCCAGCGTTTCCAGAACTCCGATACGCTTTGGCTGATATAAGGGTTGTTGAAGTTTTCGGGGAATTTAAAGCCTATCATGCGCCCGATACCGATGGCCATGTCGCTGTAACCTGAGAAGTCGAAATAGATTTGCATGGTGTAGGCAAGGATGCCCAACCAGGCAGTTGACAGGCCGATTTCTGTGGTGGGCAAGGCAAACACTTGGTCGACATATTCTGCCAAGATATTGGCAATCAGCATCTTCTTTGATAAGCCGATAACGAAGCGGTAGAAACCTAAGATGCGATTGTCGGCAGTTTCATTGGCACTGCGGTCGGTGATTTGTTCGGCAATCTCGTTGTAGCGCACAATGGGGCCGGCAATGAGTTGCGGGAAAAGCATGATAAACAAGGCATAATCAGCGATGCTCTTCAGCGGGGCTGAGGTCTTGCGATAGACATCGATGCTGTAGCTCATCTTCTGGAAGGTGAAAAACGAGATGCCGATGGGCAGCACCACCTTGGTCCAACGGACGGGTGCGGTGCCGAAAGCCGCCAAAATCGCATTGAAATTGTCGATGAAGAAGTTGGCATACTTAAAATAGGCCAACAGACCGATGTTGAGAATCACGGAAAAAACGAGGAAAAGCTTTCGTCGTTTCTCGTCAGTACTCTTGTCGATTTGTCGCACCAAGAAAAAGTCGATGGTGATTG
This sequence comes from uncultured Bacteroidia bacterium, assembly GCA_902789915.1. Lineage (GTDB taxonomy): Bacteria > Bacteroidota > Bacteroidia > Bacteroidales > F082 > Limimorpha. The sequence continues at coordinate 5,736 of CADAPW010000080.1, forward strand.
ACAATAGTAAGACTATCAGGAATTTAGGTGACCCAAAGCCATAGAATAGCAGACTTGCAAGCAGTGCAACGGCATTTTTGTAACGCCTATCAACGAGGAAATACACCCCGAGGAAGATGGGCAGGAACCAAAAAAGAAATATGCTGCTGCTGAAAACCATGACCCTTGTTTTGAGAGTGCAAAAATACGATTTTTATGGATTATGCCCTTGAATTGTGTCGGTTTCTGGAAGTTTTATCTTGCCTTCGTGGATTTGCTGATCCACTGTATAGGTGGCGTGGTTGCGCACGGATTCGTCAATGGTGATGCCTAACCTTTCGGCGTCGGCTTTCGCAACATCGAACCATTCCTTGTAGTTTCTGATTTGCTGTTCCGTTTGTTGGATGAGAATTTCACGATATTCTTTGGCTCCGACTTTGGTGCCACGCATCAGTGGACGCCCGAAGAGCACGTTTTCTGTCTCTCGGTCGATGGCCTGTTGCAGAGAGATGCCTTCGGTCACCATGAAGCCGGAAACGCTATTCATCCATTCAGGGTCGCATTTGATTTGTCGGCGAATGTCGCGTTTCTTCCAGTAGTCGTCGTCAAGAAGTTTAGGATTGCGTGCCGTAGGTATGCCGTTTCCCGCTATTTCGGGGAAGTAGGCTTCTGGGTTCTTCCGCATTTGGTTCAATGTGTAGCCTTCTAATTTGATGCGGTAAAGCGAGTCGGGATAGTTCCAGGCGATGGTGTTGTGAGCATTTTGGTCGTGGAAGAGGCTGTCAATCAACTGTTCCTGCCGTTGGCGGAAACGTTCCTCGCCGATGCAAAGCTGGATGATGGCGTCTTCGGCAAAGCCTTCGGTGGCGCGATACATCTGGCTGCTGCTTGAGAACCACACGATGTAGTCGGCATCGAGGAGATAATCGAGGCGGTTGAGCGTGTTGACGCTATCGATGATTTTGTCGACATCCTGATAGGCGACGCGGTTGTAATACCAAAACTGGAAGTCAGAAAACACCTCTTTAGGTGGAATATAGGCCATTGTTCTCAGCAAGAACGAGTTACCAATGAACAGGGCCGAGGGCTTGACTGTCGTGGAATCGGAAGTCAGCCAGTAGTCACGTTCCTTGTAGTCAAATTTCGGGTCGAATTTGATAGGTCGCATCAGGTTGAGTTCGCCTTCGAGGTCGCGGTTCATTGGGTCGCCGATGCGGCATTCCGAAAGGTATTCGTTGCCGTATTCGATTTGGGGCAGACGGATATGGCGTTGCTGTTCCATAAAACGCAGTAGCGAGTCGGTGGCATACACGCACGAAAAGTTCCAGTGGTCGCCCGTGGGCGGAAACAGGTAGAACGAGCAGGTGTCTTTCATCCGCAGGAAATATTCATTCATATCGAAGCAGGGCAGATCCGTTTCGGCAAAGCGTTTGATGAAGTATTCCCTTGCGTTGAGCGTGGTGGTGTCTTGCTCGCGTCGAGGCAGGTATTCAGGATAGATGATGCTCTTGCTCGGCGCGATGAAGGTCAATAAGGTGACATCATACTCGTCCAAGATGCTTCTCACCTTGTTCATCAGGCGCACTTCCTGCTCGTAGCCTTCACGGGCGGCCTCGGCGTCGGGATACCATTGGTACATCTCGGTGCCATAATAGTCCTCGATGTTGTGGCCATAGTAGAGCCATCTTTCCTTGCCCGAATAGATGTAGCTCACGTATTCCTTGCCGAAAAAGTCCCAGCAATATTGGTGATATAGCCTGATGATAGGCTCGCGGAAGCCGTAGTTGTTCGTGATGTATTTTTCAAGGTGTTCCTGAAAATAGCCGTTTTTGTACCATTCCCAGCGGAATCTCGGTTTGTTGGGCTTCATGAAATACCCCATCAATTCCTTGGTCTTGAAAGGCTTAAAGTGTTCCTGTATCATAAACGAGAACAGGAAGACCATCAGGAGGCCGAAGAGAATGCCGTAGAATATGTTGCCGTTACCCTTTTTCATCAGAACCTAAAGTAAATGAACGGACTAAAGCCACTGGCATTCAAGGCACCGAGGCAGAATACGAAAGCAAAAATGCTGACCACAAACGCGATAATATGCTGCCGCTTGTTGTATTCGGTGAAGTAGACCTTATCCTGCACCTTGAGACCAAGTTTCGACAGGGTGAAGAACGAGAAGAAGGCCGCCACGAGCATAGTGACGTAGAGATGTGGGTTGTCGCTGAAGTGGAAGGGGGTAAAATCAAAGGCAAACAAGCGCTTAATGAATAGCCACGAAAGGTCGATGCGCTCGATGCGGAAGAAGCAGCGCGTCAACACGATGATGAGGAAGGTGAAGAACACGCTCGGGATACGCCCCAACCGTTCATTGAATTTCTTCAGAAACAGCTTGTCGGCGCAGATGAAGATGCCTTGCAAGGCACCATAAACCACGAAGTTCCAGGCCGCACCGTGCCACAGACCGCTAATGAGGAAGCAGAACCACAGGTTGAAGTATTTTCTCGCTTCGGTTTTCACGCGGCTACCGCCCAAGGGGAAGTAGAGGTAGTTCTTGATGAACACGCTGAAGGTTTGGTGCCAACGACGCCAAAACTCTGAAATGGTTGTGGAGACGTACGGGTTGTCGAAGTTTTCGGGGAACTTGAAGCCCATCATCCGACCCAAACCGATGGCCATGTCGGAATAACCGGCAAAATCGAAGTAGATTTGGAAGGTGAAGGCGAAGATGGCAATCCAAGCGGTGGTCGAGTCGATGGTGGCAATTTTGTTGGCGATGTCGGCCAGTTGTGCCGAGGTCAAAACATCGTAATTCGATGGACCCAGCACTTGATCGACTTGAAAACCAATGACGTCGGCAATCAGCACTTTCTTCGCCAAACCAATGACGAAGCGGTAAAAACCTTGCAGTCTGTCAGTATAGAGCGATTCACGGTTGCGGATTTGGTCTGCAATGTCGCAGTAGCGCACGATGGGTCCTGCAATGAGTTGCGGGAACATGACGATGTAGAGCATGTAATCACTCAGCCGCTTCATCGGTGCATTGACGCCACGGTAGGTGTCGAGGGTATAAGTCACGCTTTGGAACGAGAAGAACGAGATGCCGATAGGCAGCAGTATCTTGGTCCATTGTAACGGCCTGCCTCCAAACCAACCCAACACCGAGTTGATGTTTTGCATGGTGAAGTTGCCATACTTGAAGTAGAACAGCAGCCCGATGCTGATGGCAATGGAGATGCCGCATAGGAGTTTCTTTAGGCCTGGTTTTTCTGTCTTGTTCATCCATCGCACCAAGTAGAAGTTGGCAATGACGGAAACGATGAGATGAATGATGAACTCAGGCGCGCCATAGGCATAAAAGACCAACGAGGCGAACAGCAGGAAGTAGTTGCGGACTTTCCTCGGCAGGATGAAATACACCAGAAAGAAAACCGGCATGAAATAGAGGAGGAATACGTTGCTGCTGAAGACCATATTCTATCGTTTGTTTTAGGTTGCAAAAGTAGTAATTATTTCAATTGAGGTATTGGAATTTCGGCATCGGGGTCATCGATGAGGCGACAATGGTCGAGGCCATATTTTTCGCGGGTGATCCAAATGGCGGCATCTTCAATGGCTTTATCCATCGGTTTGTGGCGTTTTTCAGCATCTTTGCGGATGTGTTCCAGCAGTTCCGCATTGTCAGGAATCCTTTCAATGCGCCCCCTGACTTCCTCCAGGCATTGTCGCGCAAACTGAATCTCGGCAGTTTGGTCCTCGGCATGGAGCATCTGATTCATGTTGGCACTGCGCAAAAATGCCTGTGCCTCAAGGGCGGCCATCCAAGTGCTGTCCTTGCGGATGTCTTTGATAACCTTGGCGTAAGGAATGTTGCGGTTTTGTGTGGTCAGTGTTTCGGCGTTCAATTCGGGAATGATTTCCGGATGCTTGTGCAGGATGGCGATGGCCTCTTTTCGGCTGATGCTGTCTGTAGAGACGCGATTAATCGCGTCTCTACATAGCGTGTCGGCAATGCGATCAATGTAAGCCTGTCGGATGCTGTCGTCAACACCAAGGGTGAGGATGACGGAATTGGCAAAGCCATTGGTGCCTTTGTTCAGCTGGTTGCCTGTGGTGAACCACACGATATAGTCGAAATCCAATAGTTTCTCCAATAGGTTGAGGTCGACGACGGGCTGGGTGTCAGTCAAGTGCTCGCCAGAGTAAGCAGTGGAGAAGTAGTACCAAAACTCCATGTCGCTGAACACCTCTCGCATTGGTACTCGGTTAGCCATGCCCCACATGTACGAGTTGCCGACAAACAATACCTTAGGTTTGACGCTATTCGGTCCGCCCTCTGCTGTGACCTCCGCCGTGGGGCTGTAGCCGTTGCGTTTCCTGATGGGCAGCGACAGGTTGAGCAACCGCTCCAACTCGTTGTCGGTGCCGTGATTGTTACTTTCATGCAACTTCCCGATTTTCAGCTTGGGCAGCTCGATGCCTTTCAAGTCGCCCATGAAGCGGAACAGCGAGTCGGCGGCATAGACGGCGGGGAAGACCCAATGGGCGCCTGTCTGCGGAATCAAGGGGTAGGGGACGGTGTCTTTCATCAATGCAAACCAGCTCGTCATGTCGATGCAGGGGAAGCCGTTTTCTTGGAACCTGTGCAAAAAAGTGGCACAGGCGTTAAAGGTGGTAGTATCGTGCCTGCCTTCAGGGAGATACTCTGGATAGACGAAGCTCTTTTCGGGAGCGATGAAAGCCAATAGTTCCACATCGTTTTCCTTGAGGATGTCGCGTGCCCGACACATGTATTTCACCTCACGTTCAAAGGTACTTTTGGCTTCTTCGACTGAGGGCTGCCAGTTCAGCAGTTCGGTGCCGTAATAGTCACTGACGCTTTCGGGGGTGTAGAGCCAACCTTGTTTGCCGGCCATCACGTCGTGGGCGTAGGTTTTCTTGTAACAGCTCCAAAGGTATTGGTTGTATAGCCTAATGACAGGTTCCCGAAAGCCGAAATGTTCGCCCAAATAAGCCTCCTCTTGTTTTGCATAATCGCCAGAGCGATAGGCCTCAAGGTTGAAGTCGGGCTTTTCTGTTTCGATGGTCACGCCATTCAAGGGTTTCAATGGGATGAGTAGGACATGGGCTTGAAGCATAGGCAGGAAGAGCAACACCATCAAGATGGTGAATAGTACGAGATCATATATGTACTTCTTTCTCATGCTCTTACTGCAATAAACAATTTAAAGCTCATCGGGCGTTTCGACAGGCTCAACGACCCTTAACTTTTTGTTTTAGTGAAGGTCCCTGAGCCTGTCGAAGGGCCGTCTTGCATCTTCATCAGAATCTAAAGTAAATAAACGGGCTGAAGCTCGTAGCATTGAGCGCGGCCACGCAGAAGATGAACACAATGGCGGCCACAATCCACACCCAGATGTGCTGGCGGTCGCTGTAGTCCCTGTAGTAGACCTTTTGCTCCACTTTCTTGCCCCATCCAGTCAGGGTGAAGAAGGAGAAGAGGGCAGCCACCACCATAATGGTATAGACTTGGGCGTTGCCGTTGAAAGCGAAGCCGCTAAAGTCGAAGGCGAACATGCGCGTGACGAAGGTCCAGGCCAAGTTGAGGTTTTCGATGCGGAAGAACACCCAGATGACGCAAACCGTGATGAAAGTAAGGATGACGGATGGCACCGTGCCGATTTTCTTCATCACCTTGCCGAGGAAGAGTTTGTCGAGGCAGATGAAGAGACCGTGCAAGGCACCCCAAACGACGAAGTTCCATGATGCGCCGTGCCACAAGCCGCTAAGCAGGAAGCATAGCCAAAGGTTGAGGTACATGCGTCCCGTGCCCTTGCGGTTGCCGCCCAGCGGGATGTAGAGGTAGTTCATGATGAAGGCGCCGAGGGTCTTGTGCCAACGTCTCCAGAACTCGGTGATGCTGCGTGAGGTGTAGGGGTTGTCGAAGTTCTCGGGGAACTTGAAGCCCATGATACGGCCCAAGCCAATCGCCATGTCGGAATAACCAGCGAAGTCGAAATAGATTTGGAAGGTGTAGGCCAAGGCCACGAGCCATGCTGTGCCCGTGTCCAAAGTGGCGATGCGTGTCATGATGTCGCCCACCTGTGAGGGGTCGAGGGCGGCGGGACCTAGCATCTTGTCGACACACAAGCCGATGACATCAGCGATGAGGATTTTTTTGGCCAAACCGATGACGAAGCGGTAGAAACCCTGCAGGCGGTCGGCCATCGTCGACTCACGCGAGCGGATTTGGTCGGCGACATCGCAGTAGCGCACGATAGGACCCGCGATGAGCTGCGGGAACATGGTGATGTATAGCATATAGTCGCTCAGCTTCTTCAACGGCTGGTTGACGCCACGGTAGGTGTCCAAAGTGTAGGTGACGCTTTGGAACGAGAAGAACGAGATGCCGATGGGCAGCATGATGCGTTTCCAACTCAAAGGAGCATGTCCCGTGAGTCCAAGGATGGCGTTGAGGTTCTCCATGGTGAAGTTGCCGTATTTGTAGACGAACAGCAGTCCAAGGGGTATGGCGATGGAGATGCCGCAGAGCCATTTGCGCCCTCTGACGTTTTGGGTAGCACACATCCACTTGACCAACAGGAAGTTCAGGATGGTGGAAACGACCAGCTGTATAATAAACTCGGGCGCACCCCAGGCATAGAAGATGAGCGAGGCCAGCAAAAGCACATAGTTGCGGGTCTTCTTTGGCATAAGAAAATACACCAGGAAGAACGCTGGCATGAAATAGAGTAGGAATACGTTACTGCTGAATACCATTTTTTTCAGTTTATAGTTTACAGTTTATAGTTTACAGTTGTAGGGCTGTCACAGTGTGGCAGCCGTACATATTGTTCGTTTTTTGTTTTTGTTCCAATTCTTTGAGCAGCCGTTCCGTGAAGCCGTTGCTCATCTTGTAGAGTGCCACGGTGGAGTAGGAGAGCATGACGAAGTCGGCGTCGATGACCTCTTGAAGCACGTCGATGTCGCTGATTTTATGGGTCACTTTAAGGTCGTCGTCACCGAAATAGACGGTGCTGAAGTAATACCAATAGGGGTCGCTTTCGAATACTGCCCACACGGGCGTGTAGTTGAGGATGTTCCAATAGAACGAGTCGCCAACGGTGATAAGCTTCGGACGCCAGGCCGTGGTGTCGAAGTCGTAAATGGCCGTAGCGAGCATGTTTGGCCTCTTTTGTATGGGCCAGATGAGGTTCATCAGGCTTTCGAGGTCGGCATCGGGCTTGAGGGTGCGCTGCCAAACGTTGCCAGCCCTGATATTTACCATGTTGGAGTCGCTCAGGTGTTCCATGTAGCGGATGAGGGTGTCGGTGCTGTGGATGGCGGCAAGGTTGCTCCAGTGTGTGCCCGTCTGCGGAAACAGCGGATAGCTCACCGTGTCTTTCATCTGCACAAACCACTCGCCCAGGTCGATGTGGTTGATGCCCAGCTCTTTGAAGCGTGTCCTATAGAACTCGTATGCCGTGATGGTCTTTTTCTTGAGATAACCTGGGTTTTCGGGCAGGTGTTCGGCACAAACCAGTTCTTTGCCAGGCAGCAGGGCCACGAAGAGGTGGGTGTTGTAAGGCTCCAGCAACTGTTGGATTTTGAGCAACCTTTGCGCCTCGTCTTCCATCTTCTCGACCATCTCCGTTGAGTCCTTGGCAAATTCATAGGTGAGGCTTTGGTAATATTCTTCCACATTCCATGGCTCGAAGATCCAATTGTCTCGAGTGATGGCGATGCGTTTGTCCGCGGCCACCTGAGAATAGCGGAACAAAGTCCACTCCGTCTGGTTGTAGAATCGCGTCAATGGCTCGCGGAAGCCAAAGTTTTGTTGCAGATAGGCCTCGGTGGAGTCTTGTAAGCAACCATCGATAAAATTGTGCCAAGTCAAGTTGGGTTTAGAGTTCGAATAGACCGCGCCATTTAGTTCCTTGAACTTGAAAAGCCCCATCTGTTGTTGTATTGCGGAGGCAAACAGCAACAGGGCGGTCAAGGCGAACAGTATGACTTGGGTGCGGCTATTCATTGGTATGGCTCTTTTGTGTTAGGATTTGTTCGGCTTTGCTTGACCGTTTAAGCGGAATGCTGTCGCCCAAGGCGGGGAAGCAGGCATCGGGACGCTTGGTGATGAAATAGGCGGTCTCCATGTTTAGGACTGAGTCCACGGTAACACCCATGTTTTCGGCTTTTTTGGTAATGCCCGCTATCCAGGGTTTGTCGTTGCGGATGCGTTCTTTCATCTTCTGTTTCAACGGCTCAAGCTCGTCTTCGTCGTAGCACCATTCCATAAGGAAGCGTTGGGCGAAGCCGTTGCTCATCTCATATTGCTGTGGCGTGCTGTAGGCCAGCATGATGAAGTCGGCTCCCGTCACCTTTTCAAGCAGGTCGATGTCGGCTACATTTACCTCGGGGCCATCGAAATAGATGGTGCTGAAGTAATACCAATAGGGGACGCTGCCGAAGATTCTCTTGAATGGCGCGTGGTTGAGGATGTTCCAGTAGAACGAGTCGCCGATGGTGATGAGCCTGGGTTTCACGGCGGTGGGGTCGTCCACGATGGGGGTCTTGGCGTAATAGTTAGGCTCTCCTTTCAGAGGGCGCATGAGGTTCAGCCATTCTTCGAGGTCGTTGTCAGGCTCTTTGGTCTTGACGAATTTTTCTCCAATCTCGAAATTCAGTATGTTGACATCGCCTAAGTCTTCCATGTAGCGGATGAGGCTGTCGGCGACATACATGGCGGCGAGGTTGCTCCAGTGCGTTCCCGTTTGCGGAAACAGGGGGAAGTCGACGGTGTCTTTCATTTGCAAGAACCATTCTCCCGCGTCGATGTAGTGGATGCCCAGCTCCTCGAAGCGTTGGTGAAGGAAATCATGGGCCGAGAACACCTTGTCGTGGTGGTAAAGTGTGTTTGTGGGGATGTGCTCGGGATAGATTAATTCTTTCCCAGGCTCCAGCAGCACAAAAAGGTGGACCCCCATGCTGTCGAGAATCTGTTGGGTTTGGGAAAGCATCAAGGCTTCACTGCCAAGGATATTCGCCATCTGTAAGGAGTCTTGGGCGTATTTCCAGGAGTTGCCTTCGTAGTATTCCTGCACATAACTCGATTCGTAATACCATCCGTCGTCGCTGACGAAGACCCAGTTCCTTTCCTTGGCGAAGGTCAAGCCATAGCAATCCCAGATGTACTGGTTGTAAAGGCGCGTCAATGGCTCCCGAAACCCATAATGCTGTTGCAGATAGGCCTCGGCGCCGTCCTGAAAGCTGCAGTCAAGCCACTGCTGTGCCGTCAGTCGGGGCTTGGGCTGTTCCTCCATAGCACCATATAGCTTCTTGAATTTGAAGAGGCCCGTGGCTTGCTGTATCGGGAAGAGAAACAATACGACAGCGGTGAGTGAAAACAATATGACCTTGACGTTGACTTTCATTACAGATGAAAATAACTTGCAAAAATAGCAAATTATTCGGTATAATGCCGAAATTGCGTAATTTTGCGGCATGAATACGAAGAAGATAGAACTGCTCTCTCCCGCCAAGGATGTCGAAGTAGGCAAGGCCGCCATCAACCATGGCGCCGACGCCGTCTATATCGGCGGACCCTCGTTCGGCGCCCGTGAGAAGGCTTCCAACAGCATCGCCGACATTGAGCGTCTTTGTCGCCATGCCGCCCTATATGACGCTAAGGTCTACGTTACCCTCAACACCTTATTATATAAAAGCGAGCTGGAACGTGCCCGACAACTGGCCTACGACTGCTGGAACGCCGGTGTCGACGCCCTCATCGTTCAGGACATGCAGCTCCTCGACCTTGACCTGCCGCCCATCCCGCTGCACGCCAGCACGCAATGCGACAACCTCACCCTCGAAAGGGTGCAGCAGCTTGAACAGTTAGGTTTCAGCCAGGTCGTCTTGGGCCGTGAGCTGAGCCTCAAGGAAATCCGTGCGATAAGGGAAAAAACCACCGTGCCGCTGGAGTTCTTTGTCCACGGTGCCTTGTGTGTCAGCCACAGCGGGCAGTGCTATCTCAGCCAATACATCGGCAACCGTAGCGCCAACCGTGGTGCCTGCGCCCAGCCTTGTCGTCTGCCTTACGACCTGCTCGATGCCGAAGGCAACGTGCTGATAAAAAACAGACATCTTCTCTGCCTGAAAGACCTCAACAACAGCGCACACCTTGAGGAACTGATGGATGCCGGCATCACCAGTTTCAAGATCGAGGGGCGCATGAAAGAGGCGGATTATGTGAAAAACGTGACGGCATATTATCGCCAGAAATTGGATGAAATATTTGAACGGCGGGCAGAATATATGCAATCCTCCTGTAGAGACACGGCGCGCACCGTCTCAAAACCCACCAACGGTGAAAAATCTATTGGAGACGGTGCACGCACCGTCTCTACAATGCCATTCGAAATTAACCCCGAAAAATCCTTCAACCGAGGTTTCACGGATTTCTTCATCAACGGGCGGCAGAAGGGCATCGATTCGCCCTTCACGCCGAAATCCATGGGCGAATACATCGGCGAGGTGGCTTGGTGCAACCCTCTCCGCATGGAAATCGCCACTGACAAGACCCTGCATAACGGCGACGGCTTGTGTTTTTTGAATGAA
>CADAPW010000081.1 GCA_902789915.1 uncultured Bacteroidia bacterium
TGCAAAAATAAATAAAATCTTGAAAGTGAGCAGTTATTAGAAAAAAATCCGCTCCAGAAATTGAAGCGGATTTCAATGTAAAATGTAATAAGTTATTTTATAGTGCATTAGTTACTGAATACTCGAGCAGTCTCGGATTCTCCTGCACCGCATTCAAGAATTTCTCCTTGGTGTTGAAATTATAGACCTTGAAGTTATCAGCAACATGATTTACGCCACCAGCGACAAGGGTGATTTTCGGAAGCTTCACAAAAGTGATGTCCGTTTCCGGGATTTGGGATTCGTCGTACGACACGGTTCCTTCCATTTTCGCAGTGAGCGTGGCTTTAAAATTGTCAATTGTCACCGACCAAGGAGCGGTAACATCTTGTAATTCGACCATTTGTCCATCGGCACCGACATACGAAACATTGAACTTGCAGCCAGGAAGAACTGTGACCATGGCGTTTTCAACTTCAGCTGATTCCAAAAGTTCATACTTCACAGTGTAGACTTTTTCAGTTTCAGGTGTGTCACTTGGATTGTCCTTTTTGCAACCAGTGAACATCATGCCACCGATCAGCAAGGTGGCGAGCAAAAACGTTACTTTTTTCATTTTTTTAAACTTAAGGTTGTTAGTTATTGGATAAATAATTGAATGATTGAAAATGCAAAGATAATAAAACTTATTGAATTGAAACGCCTTGATAGTTTTTTTCCATGCGAAGTATATTCTTTCCATCGATGCGCTCATAGTTGATGCTGTCCATCAAGTTGCGGACGAGGAAAACACCCAAGCCACCGATGGGACGCTCGTCAACTGTAAGAGTAGTGTCTGCCTTTCGGACACTTGTTGGGTCAAAATCGGCCCCCGCATCCTCGATGATGAATCTAATTTTGGTGTCGTCAGCTTCAATGATCACGGTGACAGTTCCAATAGTACCAGGTGGATAGGCGTATTCAACACAGTTGGTCGCGGCTTCCTCTACCGCCAACTTGATTTTGTTGGCAAGGTTGCTTTCCATGTGAACTGCAGTTGTCGCCGATTGCACGAAAGCATTGAGTTTTGTAATCTCACTCACGCTATTATTAATGGTCAGGCTCTCGCGCAGAATAAGCGGTTTTTCCTGAGGCGTGTATTGTATGGCAAGCAAAGTCAAGTCATCACTTTGCTCGGCATCTCCCACAAAAGCCGCAACAGCCCCCGATACCTTATTAATTAATGCCTCTGTCGCGACACCATCTTGTTTTTCGATGGACTCCAACACCTTTTCTATACGTTTTATGCCGAACAATTCGTGTTTCATGTTCATGGCTTCGGTAAGGCCGTCGGTGTAAAGGAAAATCATGTCGCCAGGCGCTAATTTCTCTTCCTGAGTGGTGTAAATCATGTCTTCCATTGCGCCCAAAGGCAGATGCGCTTTTGCTGGCAACGCCCTGATTTCCTGTCCGATAATAAAAGTTTTCTCGTGACCGGCATTGCAATAGCGGAGTCTTCCCGTGGGCAGATCAAGCACACCGATGAACATAGTGACGAACATGTTGGTTTCGTTGTCCTTGGAAGCAGCTTCGTTGAGGGCCTGCATGATGCGTGATGGGTTGCTCTCGTGTCCTGCCAGCGAACAGTAAAGCGTGTGCCCGGCCACCATGACCAATGCCCCTGGAACGCTCTTGCCACTGACATCACCAATACAGAAGTACAATTTCTCATCACGGATGAAAAAGTCGTAAAGGTCGCCGCCGACCAACTTTGCCGGGACAAGCGAGCCATAGACATTGATGTCGTTACGCTCGGGGAAAGGAGGGAAGGTATTGGGCACCATGTCCATCTGAATCTTACGGGCAATATTCAACTCACTGTCAATATGTTCACGCTCCAAAGTGGCTTGCTGCAATTTGGAGATGTTCTTAACGGAACGTTGGATGATGAAGGCGAGAACCAGCAATGCAGCCAAGGTCAACAGCAAGTTGATCCAGCGCATTTTCATCAAAGGTTCAAATGCTTCATCGTCGTAGTTTACTACCGCGATATGCCAAGGGCTGATGGACTTGGGGATATAATAAAAAACTGATCCTTTGGCTTGGTCTTCCCAATCGACGAAAGAAAACAGTGTGATATTACCTGAAACGCTTGCTTTTTGTTTGACAGTACTGTCGTTGATCAGGCCCATAATTTGCTCTACGTCCTTGTGTTTTTGTTTACCTACAGGGCCACAAATCAAATTGCCTTCACCAGAAAACAGCAGGTTGTAAGAGGAAGGGAACATGTGTCTGGCGTTCATCAATTCACCAATCCATTCTGTGATTAAGTCGATTCCGACAATGGCGGCCAAGTCCCCACATGCATCATATATGGGTAAAGTATAGGTAATGAGCGTCACACTCGGGTCTTCTTCGTCATGATAAGGCTCGCTCCAAAAAGAACTATCATTTTCAACCGCTAAAACGAAAGCGGGATTTTTACTATAATCATGCTCCTCTGAAGCAAGTTGAACGGTTTCTATCAGCTCGCCACGACGCAAAGTATAAGGCTCGAAAATGCGGCCTTTTTCTGGGTAGTAGTTGGGCACCATTGCGATGCAGCAGCCACCGAAATTGGGGTTTTGTTCCACAATGCGGCGTGTGACGGCAAACAAGGAATCAGGATAGGGGAGGAATTGCTCGAATTCCCAAACATGGTTTCGAAGCGCGAGTTTCACATCTTCAAGTGCATTATTTACATCCCTTGCCTTGATAACCAACTCCATTTCGGCATTGCGTTCCAAGTCTTGGCGGATCTGCTTTCGTGCATAAATCTGTTGAATGCCTGTAATCAGGAGCATAAGCACCGCCGCTGTGATGAGGATGGCGATACTGGCTTTTGCGCCAATTTTGTTAGATGAAATTTGTGTCTTACCCATAATAAATGGTTTTCTATTTTCCGATGCAGAAACGAGAGAAAATGGAACCAAGGATCTCGTCAGTGGTGATTTCTCCAGTAATGCTTCCAAGATAATACAATGCTTCTCGTAAATCTTGTGAAACCAAGTCAGTAGGAATATTCATTTGAAGTCCTTCTTTAACATGAAGAAGAGCTTCGCTGGCATGGGTCAATGCCTCGTAATGCCGCACATTGGTGACCAAGGTGGCGTCAGGGGAGGCGAGGGGCTGGCTATGTTTCAAGGCGTTGTATAGGTCACTCAAGCCGAAATGCTGCTTCGCAGAGAGACAGATGACCATGATTTCATCGTTGTCCAAATCGGCACGGAGTTGGCCCAACAGGGCTTCTCCTTGGTCTTCGAGCAAATCCACCTTATTAATACAAAGGATGAACTGTTGGTGCTCCAAGTCTATTCTTTCATGGATTTCATGTGCCGCAACAAGCATATTATCAGCACCTTCTGTGGCATCCAACATCCCAATGACCACTGAGGCCTCGGCGATTTTCCGATAGGAACGCTCGATGCCGATTTTCTCGATGGTTTCCTCAGTCTCACGCAAACCTGCCGTATCGATGAAACGGAACAAAATGCCATTGATATTCAACGTTTCTTCAATCGTGTCGCGCGTGGTGCCTGCAATGTCGCTCACAATGGCACGATCTTCGCCCAAAAGGGCGTTCAACAAGGTGCTTTTGCCCGTGTTTGTTTGGCCCACAATCGCCACAGGCACGCCATTCTTGATGGCATTGCCGAGGCGGAACGAGTCTTTCAATGTGTTGACATGCTCCAAGGTCTCGTCCAACAAACGCTTCAATTGGCTGCGGTCGGCAAACTCGACATCTTCTTCTGAGAAGTCCAATTCCAATTCCATCAACGATGTCATTTCCAATAATTTGGTACGCATCACTTGAAGTTCTTTGGAAAATCCACCTTTCAGCTGGTTAATGGCCACACGGTGGGCAGCTTCGCTCTCAGAACTAATCAAGTCAGCGATGGCTTCAGCTTGGGCGAGGTCGAATTTCCGGTTGACGAATGCCCTGCGAGTGAACTCACCGGCTTCGGCCATGCGGCAACCGTTGGCAATAAGGACTTGCAAAAGTTTTTGTTGAATGTATACAGAACCGTGCACGCTGATCTCAGCCGAATTCTCGCCAGTGAAAGAGTGGGGCGCCTTGAAAAAGGTCACCAAGACCTCGTCCAACAGCTCGCCATTAATAATAAGGTTTCCGTGGTAAGCCTTATGTGAGATGATTTTACCAATTTCCATTGGCTTACCAAGATGCTGAAAGAGCGAGGCGACTATTTCTATAGCTTTGGGTCCTGATATGCGAATAACAGCGATTGCGCCCATGCCATGTGGTGTGGCAAGGGCGCAAATAGTGCCGTTATCGAGTATCCGATTTAACATAATGTTAGAAGGGCAGGTCGTCAACGCTGTCTTCCGCAGGCGGGAAATACTCCGTCGTAGGTGCGGGTGCTGGCGGGGTCTGGTGCATTGAAGAGGTTTGTGGGGGCTGTTGGGCAGCTGTTGGAGCTGCAACAGGGGCCGCTGTGGTGGCTCCAACCGGGTCGAAACGCCACACGCGAACGTCGGTGTACCATTTGCCGTTAAATTCACGTGACGAAATCTCAATCTGTGCTTTGATTGTCTGCCCAGGTGCAAACTGTTGGATTTCCTCAATCTGGTTCGTCCAACAAATCAAGCATACGGTACGCGGATATTGTTCTTCCGTCTCAATGATAAGTTCTTGTTTGCGCCAAGGTCCACGGGCGCTTGTGCCTTCGGTCAGATTGCCGAGTCTGACCACTTTTCCGATAATTTCCATAAATGATATGATTTAAATATTCAAGATTCAATATTCAAGGATTCAAAAATTCAGTGCGGGCCAATATTTTGGGTAATTAATGAGACTGCAAAAGTAAACATCATTTCGGTATTGACAAATAAAAATGTGTAAAAAAATGGTCAAAATTGCGTCGTTTCACAATTTGCACTTTTTGAAAATAATCAACATTATGTTAAATATGTAATCGTGACATCTACAAAACAAAGAATAAAAATCCTATAAAGCATCAGAAAATATTCAAGGCAATCACAGCACACGCCTCTGCATCTGCAACAGCATTGTGATGGTTTTCCGCCAAGTCGTAACCGAAATGCTTGGCAACGGTCTGCAGTTTATGATTCTCCAATTCAGGAACCAACTGTTGTGAACCAAGATGCGTGCAATAGAACTTGAAATTTGGATATGGTATGTGATACAATTGGTGTAAAGCTTTCAGCACTCGCTCGTCGAACGAGATGCCATGTGCAACCATTGGTAAACCCATCACTTTGTCGGCAATTTGGAACCAAACTTCAGGAAACAAAGGCGCATGATTGGTGTCTTTATATGTGATGCCATGCACCTTGGTGGTCCAAAAGTCATATTTGTTAGGTACAGGCTTCATGAGGCTATAAAACCTCTCAACAATTTCATCATCCCTCACGACGACAACGCCCATGCTGCACGCACTGGTCACCTCGCCATTGGCTGCTTCAAAGTCGATGGCGGCGAAGTCATTCAGATGGTATTTGGGGATGTACGATGGCCATTCCGCATCGGACCAGTCTCCTTTGATTCTCCTTTTTTGTGATTCTTTGAACATATTAGATGCAAAAATACACAATCATCGCTTTGAAATCCGAAAAAATATCCTAATTTTGCCAAATCATGAGGGTCACCCCTGCCCTTTTTTGATGCATATTTATTTAACATACACAATGTCAACTAATTAAACTAATACCATGGAATTAAAAGGATCAAAAACAGAAGCTAATCTGATGGCTGCCTTTGCTGGCGAATCACAAGCCCGCAACAAGTACACCTATTATGCATCCAAAGCCCGTAAGGAAGGCTACAACCAAATCGCCGACCTCTTTGAGGAAACGGCCAACAACGAGAAGGAACATGCCAAAATATGGTTCAAGCTCCTGCATGATGGCGACGTTCCAGATACCATCACCAACCTAAAGGATGCTGCCGCTGGCGAGAACTACGAGTGGACCGACATGTATGCAGGCATGGCTAAGACTGCCCGTGAGGAAGGTTTCACAAAGATTGCTGTCTTGTTCGAAATGGTCGCCAAAATCGAAAAGGAACACGAGGAACGCTATCTTAAGCTCTTGAAGAACATTGAGGAAGGCATCGTTTTCTCACGTGATGGCGATATGGTTTGGCAATGCGCCAACTGCGGTCATGTTGTTATTGGAAAGAAAGCCCCGCAAATCTGCCCCGTGTGCAACCATCCCCAGTCCTATTTCCAAATCAAGGCTGAAAACTATTAATCTTTAACTTATTACCTTTAAACTTTCAACTATGAAAAAGTACGTTTGCGACGTCTGCGGTTACATCTACGACCCAGAAAAAGGCGATCCCGATAGCGGCATCGCTCCCGGCACGCCCTTTGAGGCCATTCCCGACAGCTGGTCCTGCCCACTTTGTGGCATCGGCAAGGACAGTTTTTCTGTCATGGAATAATCAACGATTTGTAGAGACGTGGCAGGCCGCGTCTCTACATAATTTTATAACATTATGGATACCAAGGCATTATTTAACATAGGTTACGGTCTGTATGTTTTGACCACCAATTACGACAACATCGACAATGGCTGCATCGTGAACACGGTGATTCAAGTCACAAGTAACCCCTTGCAGATTGCAGTGACGGTCAATAAAGGCAACTACACCCACGACCTCATTAAGGATTCCTGTGTCTTTAACGTCAGCATGCTGACTACTGAAACACCAATGAAGGTCTTCGAGCATTTTGGGTTCCAGTCTGGGCGCAAGGTGAATAAATTCGCCGACTGCGAAGCTGAACATCGCGCTGTTAACCATGTGCTCTACATTCCGAATTATACCAACGCCTACCTTGCCTGCCGTGTCACCAAGAGCATCGATTTCGGCACACATACCATGTTCATCGCTGATGTGCTTGATGCTCAGGTGCTTTCCGATAAGCCCTCTGTGACCTACGACTATTACCAGAAGAACATCAAGCCCAAGCCGCAGCCCACTGAGAAATCCAAGGACGGCAAACGCCGCTGGGTGTGCAAGGTGTGTGGCTACGTTTACGAGGGTGATTTCCTCCCTGATGACATCGAATGTCCATTGTGCAAACACGGAAAAGAGGATTTTGAAGAAATTCTATAATTATGCAACAAATACAATTAACCGAAAACATTTATTACGTCGGCGTGAACGATCGTCGCACCGACCGTTTCGAGAACCACATGGAACTGCCCAATGGCGTTTCCTATAACTCCTACCTCATCGTAGACGACAAGGTAGCCCTGATTGACCCGGTTGAAGCAGGTTTCATAGAGGAATACCTCTTCAAGGTGAAGTCGGTGCTGCAAGACCGCAAAGTCGATTACCTTATTATTAATCACGACGAGCCTGACCACAGCAGCAGCATCGCTGCCGTGCTGAGGGAATGGCCCGAGGTGCAAGTGGTGGGCAATGCCAAGACCTTCCCTCCTCTTGAAGCTTTCTATGGTCCTATCGAGGACAAGAAGGTTGTAGCCGAAGGCGAGACTTTGAATCTTGGCAACCACACCTTACAATTCTTCATGGTGCCCATGGTGCACTGGCCGGAATCCATGGTGACCTACGAGCAAAATAGCGGCATCGTATTCAGCAATGATGCCTTTGGCGGCTTCGGTGCCTTGAATGGAGGCATCTTTGACGACCAAGTCAATTTGGCCTTCTATGAAGACGACATGCGCCGCTATTACGCCAACATCGTTGGCAAGGTGGCCATGCAAGCCCTGAAAGCTATCGAGAAACTTGGAGCAGTGAATGTAAAGATGATCGCCCCTTCTCATGGCCTTGTTTGGCGCAACAATCTCGCCTGGGTCTTAGGCAAATACACGCAATGGAGTAAGCAGGAAAGCGAAGAAGGCGTGATTATCGTCTACGGCTCAATGCACGGAAATACCGGCGTGATGGCTGACATCGTGGCACGTGGTGCTGTCGAAGCCGGTATCAAAGAAGTGAAAGTCTATGATGTTGCAAAAACCGAGGTCTCGTTTATCATGAGCGACATCTGGAAATACAAGGGAGTCATCATCGGAGCCTGTGCCCATTATGCCAACATGTTCCCAAACATGACCCTCTTGACGCACGAAATCAACGAATTCAAGCCGAAGGACAAATGCTATGGCATCTTCGGCGGCATGAGTTGGAGTGGTGGCGGCGTGAAGACTCTCTCCAAATATGCCGAGGAGGGCAAATGGAACCTTGTGACCGAAAACGTCGAGGTGAAAGGCGCGCCCATCCGTGAAGAGGATTGGGACAAGCTTTACAAGCTTGGAAAGGCTGTGGCTGAGGCCGTGAAAGGTTAAGCCTCTCCCCTACCATGACAACAAAAGACCCCGTCTCCAATAAGAGGCGGGGCTTTTGTTTTTCAGCTATTGAAAACCTCCTCAATCAAGGTGACAAATTCTTTGTAGGCAAGCGTTTCCGAAAGATCAAACAAGGCTTTGGCTAACGATCGGTAATACCATTCCACATCTGGTTTTCCATTGGGTGCATGGAAAAGGCTCCAAACTCTGTCACCAATCTTGCGGTAGTCCAAAGCAATGCCGCGCATGTTGGATAGCTTGTCGCCAAGGGCCACTACTTTACTATCGTATGACGCAGAAACGAGTTGCGCTACTTGGGCCTCTTTTTTTTCGCGCCAAGTCAGGTCGTCGGACAAGGGCGCCGTCTCACATTGGACTAGGGTTGCCACCCTGTCACCGAACCGTTCTTGAATTTGTTCATAAGTCACATCAGTGTCTTCGATGGTATCGTGCAGCAAGGCCGCAGCCAACATCTCCGGGTCGTTGGTAATGGTAGCCACGATGCTGGCGGCCTCCATGGGATGAAGGATATATGGATAGGCCTTTCCACGGCGTTCAGTGCCGCTGTGGGCTTCGATGGCAAACTTCGCTGCCTCGTCAAAGAATCTGGTTTCCAATAAGTTGTTCATATCAAATCAGATTGATTTTTTGTGCTTGCTCGAAAACGCGTTGGGCACGTTGTTTATTGTATGCGTTTTCACCGTAAAGTCCAGCAAACAGACGCATCAAGCCCGCCACCCCAAAGCCTTGTTTGAGGATTGCAACTATACAAATATTCTGCAACACCATTGAATAGTCCATGGTGCCAGATCTCGTGCTCGCCATCCGGATGAGTGCCAACTGATAGGCACCTTCACTATAGGTATTACGCAGCCGCTCAAGGTCGCCGATGGTTTTCATGCCCATGTGAAGCAACACTGAATAATAAGGAGCGAGGCTATCTTCATACAACTGGGCATTGCTGATGCCAGCAATCTTCTCGGCCAGACGGCGATATGGCTTCAATTCAAGGTAACTGTTGAAGGTATCACCGTTCAGCTGCACCTCATTGTAGTTGCCCATAGCCACGAGGGATTGCACATTGCGACGATAGTCATTAATCTCCCTTCGGATACGTGTGAACTGCTCGTCAGCCAGTTCCAATAAGCCTCCAATAAGCCAGCCAATCGGCTCATATCACGTTGGTATGCGACAGGAATCTCCACATCGTTTTTATAGCCCATGTCGTGATAAAGGTTGGCCCAAGCGTGTTGCAGCAGGCTGCGAATCTGCAACTCAAAGCGTACTTTGTTGAGTTCCGGCAAATCGGGGTCTTTGTATAACGACTCAGGGATGCGACAAATATAGTGCTGCGACAAGTAGCCGAAACGGTCGGTATCCAACATCTTGCGCTTGTCAATCGAGTTCTCCCAGTCAATATCAAGGAGCTGCTCCACGTGTGCTGAAATGAAATCCACCTCGTTGCTATAAAATGTGACGATGCGTATGCCAAGAACATCAGTGACATCGAAAAGAGAATGATATTTATATCCCTTCCTCTCCATCTTGCCTGCCAAGCTTTCCTCCGACTTGATGCGGGATTCCAGTGCGGCAATAAGGATATGGTTTTCGTCCAATCTGGTACGAATCTTTTTGAGGATGAGGCTTTGCATCCGTTCAAATATCGGCAGATTCTGGCGATACTCGTCAAGTATTGCTTTACAGAGAAATTCGGGGTTCATAAGAGACAATATTGAAGGGTCAAAAAAGCATGCAAATTTACAAAAACCCAAAGAAAATGAAGTGTTTCTTGCTTTTTTTCTAACTTTGCCTTCAAAATATGGTATTATGGAACCCATTAGAATATCTTTGGATGACTATATCCTCACAGGTGGAGGCTATAACGGCGAGAGCTACGACCACAAAACCGACCCTTCGGTGATGCTCAAGCTATACTATCCAGGAAAGAATAAGCAACCATTGGATGAGATGCTGTTGGCACGCAAGGTATACGAAATGGGTATTCCTACACCGAAGCCCGGCGAGTATGTGGTTACGGAAGACGGTCGTCGTGCCTCAATATGCTGAAGAGTTCGCACAGATGTGTCTTCAATTGCACAACACCCATGTCGACACCTCTCAGTTTGAGAATGTGAAGGACCGGTACTACCGCCTTTTGAAAGAGAACCCGTTTTTTACATCGAACGAGAAGGACAAAATTGCGAAGTTCATCGCCGATGTCCCCGACCGTGACACCGCCATTCATGGTGACCTCCAATTTTCCAATGCCATCTTTGCTGGAGACCAGCATTATTTCATCGACTTGGGGGATTTCTGCTATGGCTACCCTCTCTTCGACGTCGGGATGTTGTATCTTAGTTGTATCATAGATGGAGAGAAATACCTTCAAGAATACTGCCACATGGACAAACAGACTGCCGTCCATTTCTGGGAGTGTTTCGCGCAGACCTATTTCGGAAAAGGCCGTTCTCTCAAAGAGATAGGAGATGAAGTCAAGCCTTTTGCCGGTCTCAAAACCCTCATCATTGAGCGCGACACGGGCTGCCCTATGCCCTTGCTCCGTGCGGCTTTGGAGGGAATTTTGAAATAAAAAAAAACTCCAACCGAAAGGTTGGAGATTTTTTTCATGTCCCTTTATATAAATAAGGTGTAGTAGAGACGATGCGAGCACCGTCTCTACCATTTCACCAATTATTTATACTCAGCCAGCACGTCCTTCACGCGGTCAGGCGTCATACGGCCGTAGACCTTGTCACCGACTTCGATGACGGGGGCCAGACCGCAAGCACCGACGCAGCGGGTGACCTCACCAACGTTGATGCCCAACTGACGCTTCAGCTCGTCCAGCACCTTCTCGGCACCACGCACGTAGCAAGCGGTACCCAAGCAAACGCTGATCGGATACTCGCCCTTGGGCGTCATGGTGAAGAAGGAATAGAACGAAACGATGCCGTAGACTCTCGAAACCGGGATGCCCAGTTCCTTAGCCACCAGCTCCTGGACCTCAGCAGGCAGATAGCCATACTCGCCCTGAACCTTGTGCAGCACATTGATGACCTCACCCGGCTTGTTGCCATACGACTTGCAGACGTCCTTGATGAAGTTAACCTTAGCTTCTGATAATTTAATAACTGCCATATTTAATTTCCTTTCTATTATTTACTGGTTATTGAATTACTCGCTGATCTCGACGTGTTCTGACTTGTCGAAATAGTGGGTGTGCAGCAGTTCGTGTGACTTGTGGCCACAAGGCTCACCAAAGTACTCTTCGTAGATCTTCTTGATTGAAGGATTCTCGTGTGACTTACGGATAGGTTTGCCGAGGTCTTCACGATAGATAGCCTCCGTACGTTTCTTGATGATCTCGCTGTTGCCATGGTGGTAGGGCTGACCAGCACCGCCGACGCAACCGCCGGGGCAGGCCATGACCTCGATGGCGTGGAACTGTTCCTTGCCTTCGCGCACTCTTTGGAGCAGGGTACGGGCGTTCGACAGACCGTGGGCGATACCGATGTGGATGGGCGTACCATCAAAGTCGACCCAAGCGTCACGGATGCCTTCCATACCACGGAGTTCGGTGAAGTCAATCTTAGGCAGCGGTTTGCCGGTGAACACTTCGTAAGCGGTACGGGTGGCAGCTTCGATCACACCACCAGTAGCGCCGAAGATGACGGCAGCACCCGTGGATTCGCCCAGCGGGTCGTCGTAGTCTTCGCTCGGCATGTCCTTCAGGTCGAGGTTGAACTGCTTGATCAAGCGAGCCAATTCACGGGTCGTCAGAACGTAGTCGATATCCGGGTTACCGTCCTTGTAGAATTCTTTACGCTTGCTTTCGTACTTCTTGGCCAAGCAAGGCATGATGGAGACGACGACGAGGTCTTCTCTCTTGATGCCCATCTTGTCGGCCCAGTAGTTCTTGGCGACAGCGCCGAACATCTGCATAGGCGACTTGGCGGTTGAAGGCACATCCAGCATGTCGGGGAAGTTGTGCTCGAAGAAGTTGACCCAACCCGGGCAGCAGGAAGTCAAGATAGGCAGACGGACGCTCTTGTCGCCAGCCATGAACTTCTTGATACGGCCGAGGAGTTCAGTGCCTTCCTCCATGATGGTAAGATCGGCAGTGAAGTCGGTGTCGAACACATAGTCGAAGCCGAGGCGACGCAGGGCAGCGGCCATCTGACCGGTGACAATGGTGCCAGCGGGCATGCCGAACTCTTCACCGAGAGCGACACGCGTGGCAGGAGCTGTGTTGACGATGACAGTCTTCTTAGGATTGTTGATGGCAGCCATGACGTTGCGGGTGTCGTCCACCTCGGTCAAAGCACCAACGGGGCAAACCTGGACGCACTGACCGCACATGACGCAAGGCGAGTCGACGAGGTCTTGCTCGAAAGCAGGAGCCACGACAGCGCTGAAGCCACGGTTGATGGCGCTCAGGGCACCAACGGTCTGGACGTTGTTACACATGTTCTCGCAGCGGCGGCACATGATGCACTTGTCCATGTCGCGCACGATGCTGGGCGACATGTCTTGACGATAGTGGCTCTGCTCACCCTTGAACGGGATGTCGCGGATGCCGAGGTATTGGGCCAGGCTCTGAAGCTCGCAGTTGCCGCTCTTGGCGCAGGTCAAGCAGTCGGTCGGGTGGTCGGAAAGGATGAGTTCGACCACGGTACGACGGGCGTTGATGACGCGGGCGCTGTGGGTCAGCACTTCCATGCCTTCCACGCAGTCGGTGGCGCAAGCCGGGGCCAGGTTACGACGCGGACGGCCGTTGAAGTCCTTAGTCACTTCGACGACGCAAACGCGGCAGCCACCGGGTTTGTTTTCAAATTTCATTCCTGCCAGTTCAAAATAGCAAAGGGTAGGAATATGGATACCAGCCATGCGGGCGGCTTTCAGGATAGTAGTGCCTTCCGGGACCTGGATCTGTTTGTTATCAATTGTTACGTTAATCATATTTGTTTCCTCCTCTTTTATTATTTGACAGAAATGGCACTGAACTTACAGGTTGAGATACAGGCACCGCACTTGATACACTTGGAAGGATCGATCGTCATCGAAGGCAGCTTGTGGCCGGGAGCGATGTAGTCGGTCTTCGAGATGGCCTCGGCGGGGCAGTTCTTCTTACAAGCGCCACAGCCAATGCACTTCTCCTTGTCGATTTCATAACGCATGAGCTTCTTGCAGACGCCAGCGCGGCATTTCTTGTCAACAACGTGCTCAACATACTCGTCCCAGAAGTTGTCGAGGGTCGAAAGCACCGGGTTCGGTGAGGTCTGACCCAGACCGCAGAGGGCGGTATCCTTAATCACAGCGGCGAGGTTGCGGAGTTCCTGGAGGTCGTCCATAGTGCCTCTGCCTTCCGTGATCTTGGTGAGGATTTCGAGCATACGCTTGTTACCGATACGGCAGGGCGAGCACTTACCGCAGCTCTCTTCGCAGGTGAACTCCAAGTAGAACTTGGCGATGGCCACCATGCAGGAGGTGTCGTCCATGACCACCATACCGCCAGAGCCCATCATGGAACCGGCAGCGGCAAGGCTTTCATAGTCGATAGCAGTGTCGAGGTGTTTCTCCGTCAAGCAGCCGCCTGAAGGACCACCAGTCTGAACGGCCTTGAACTTACGGCCACCCTTGATACCACCACCGATTTCGTAGATGATGTCGCGCAGGGTCGTGCCCATCGGGACCTCAATCAGACCGACGTTGTTGATCTGACCAGCCAGAGCGAACACCTTCGTGCCCTTCGACTTCTCGGAGCCTATGCTGGCAAACCAGTCGGCACCCTTGGTGATGATGATCGGGATGTTGGCGAAGGTCTCCACGTTGTTCACGTTGGAGGGCTTGGCCATATAACCGCTGACAGCCGGGAACGGAGGCTTCAGGGTAGGTTCACCACGCTTGCCTTCCATCGAGTGGATCAGAGCGGTCTCTTCACCGCAGACGAAAGCGCCGGCACCGTAGCGGAGCTCGATGTCGAAATCAAAGCCCGAGCCGAGGATGTCTTTACCGAGAAGGCCATATTCGCGAGCCTGGGCGATGGCGACTTGCAGACGGTGGATAGCCAGCGGGTATTCAGCACGGATATAAACCAAACCGTGGGTGGCGCCGATGGCATAGCCGCAGATGGCCATAGCCTCGACGATGCTGTGCGGGTCACCTTCCATGATGGAACGGTCCATGAACGCACCCGGGTCACCCTCGTCGGCGTTGCAGATGACGTACATCTCATCGCACTTGTTCTTTGCGCAGAGGCCCCATTTCACGCCGGTGGGGAAACCAGCACCGCCACGGCCGCGGAGGCCTGACTTGGTGATTTCGTCAACCACCTGTTGGGGAGTCATCTCGGACAAGACCTTACCAAGAGCTTCATAACCGCCACGCGAGATGCACTCGTCGATATTTTCGGGGTTGATGAAACCGCAGTTACGCAAGGCTATACGGAGTTGCTTACGATAGAAGCCCATGTGCTTCGAGTCGGCAACGTGTTCCTTGTTCTCGGGATCCATGTAGAGCAGGTCGGTGACCTTACGGCCCTTGATGATGTGCTCGTTCACGATCATCTCGACGTCTTCAGGCTTGACCTGAGTGTAGAAAGTGTTGTCAGGCATGATCTTGACGATGGGGCCCTTCTCGCAGAAGCCGAAGCAACCCGTTCTGACCACCTGAACTTCATCCTGC
>CADAPW010000082.1 GCA_902789915.1 uncultured Bacteroidia bacterium
TACAACCACAAAAACCCGTTCATCGTCTACACCGATTATGGTTGGGATGAAGCCACACAAACAGAAAGGAAACGCCTGATGCAGGCGAGCCTGTTTCCGATTATCCCTTCAGTGAGTTACAGTTTTAAATTCTGATAATTATGACACAAAACACAAATATTACTGCCGCTTTGCGTCATTGCGAGGGAGGAACGACTGAAGCAATCCATAAAAAAAAGCCTTTGGTCTGGATCGCTTCGTTCCTCGCGATGACATTAGGATTGCTTTCTTCCTGCGAGAAAGAAATCGAATTCAACGGCGAGCATTCCAATCCCAAACTGGTCATCAATAGTCTTGTGGAGCCTGGAAAACCTGTTGGTGCTGCCATCAGTAAGAGTTTCTTCTTTTTGGACAATGACGCCAGCACCTTAGCCCCCGACGACCTTGTTGCCACCCTTTACGTGAACGGCAACCGTATCGGTGAAATGACCCCGCATTTTGATACCGTCGTCAGCTACGACATTTGGGACCCCAATGACTCCAATCTCGGCCATGTTCGAAAGGTTTACACGCATGATTATTGTCCTGTAGACGGTGACATCGTCAAAATAACTGCATCGGCCAATGGCTTTGAGGATGTGGAAGGTGTGACCAGTGCCTTGCCGAAAGCTGTCGATTGCCAGATGGAAGTGGAAATCATGAATTGGTATTCGCAGTATTCTTATCCGTATTACGACGGAGATGAACATGAAGGGGATAGTTTGTTGGAAATTGCAGGGACTTTAAACCTGACACTTATCCTCACCGACCCCAATCCAGGAAAAACGGATTATTTCAGGCTCTTTGCGAACAAAAGCAAAGGCAATTATAGCGACGAAAACTGGTATTATCTCAGTTTTGACTATGACGACCCGATTTTTGGCGCCAGCATGACCGAAAACGATTTTGTTGATGCCAGCGACCTCGACACTCGCCCCGAAGGAGTGTTCACCGACATGCTTTTTGACGGCTCAACGTATCGTCTGAAACTGGAAGTCAGGTTCAATTGTCAAGTTGACGAAGTGTTTGACCCCGATTTTTTCCGTGTGCCCGTTTTGTTGGAGCATCTCTCGAAAGAATACTACAACTATTTGTTCACCTGCAACCAAGGCGATGAAGTCATGGGATTTTTTGCCGAGCCTATCCAAACCTATTCTAACGTTATGAACGGATACGGCATTGTGGCAGGAAGGACGGTTGATACCTTGTGGGTCAACTTGCCGTTATCAGAATAAAAGGAAGAAGCATTATTTGGCAATCACAATGCCGAGTTCTTTGTTGATTTGCTTGCGGATGTCGTCGAGGTCTTTTTTCTGCTTGAGCAGGATGAGCTGGTCGTCGGCATCCGTGGCGTTTTTTAGTTCCTCTTCAATGGCCTTGCGACGTTCCTCAACGATGAGGTCCTTGTAACGATAAATGGATGACAGCACCGTAGCCCTCAACATGTCTTCTTCGCGCTTGACGAAGATGCCGTATTTCTCCCATTGGTCGAGCTTGTAAGGCGTTGAAAGGAGGTCGGCAGCCAGTTGTGCTATAGTCTCATCTTCGTGGGAAACGAAAAATTGGTCATCGGGAATGCGGCCCTCGTCAATGGCTTGGTCAAAAAGGTCGAAAATCTTTTTGTTGATGGCATTGGTGAAGACGAAGCCATCCATCTTGAGGTCGTCGATGATGAGCTGGGCCACTGCGACTTGCTCCTGAACAGGTTGCCCCTCTTCATCATAGCGCGTGTCGACAATCACTTCCCGCCCGTACATTAGCAACAGCTTTACCAATTCTCGTTCCTGATAATAGCCTGCTGGCAGCTGGTCTTCAACGTTTTCTTCTTGCTTGGGTGTTGTCGTGGTTTCCGTCTCGGGCACCACATTGTCTTCAATACCTAAAGACTTCTTGAGTTTTGCTCGCAGAATCTTGTTTAGCTCGTTGGTGAGTGTCTGCTCGGGCATGTCCAACAAGCGGCTGCATTCTTTGACGTAAGTGATGCGAAAGATGCTGTCGGGGATGACGGAGATGGTCTCCACGATGTCGCGAATCACCTGTCCGCGCTTAATGGGGTCGTTTTCGGCATCTTTCAGCAACAGCTCCCAACAGCTCCGTCTTGAAACGGATGAAGTCTTTGGCGTTCTCTTTCAGGTAGTTGTTGACATATTCCGTCGAAAACTCCTTGCCGAAGGTGTCGGGGTCATGCTCGGGAGGCAGCACCACCACGCGCACGTTCATACCTTCCGACAAAATCATATCCGTTCCACGCAAGGCGGCATGGATGCCCGCCGCATCACCGTCGTAGAGCATGGTGATGTTTTTCGTGTAACGCTTGACGAGACGGATTTGCTCCATAGTCAGCGAAGTGCCGCTGCTGGCCACCACATTTTCGATGCCGATTTGGTGCATGCGTAGCACGTCGAAATAGCCTTCCACGAGGATACATTCGTCTTGGCGGGCGATGGCGTTTTTGGCAAAATAGATACCGTAAAGCGTCTGTTTCTTGTCGTAAATCTCCGACTCAGGCGAGTTCTGGTATTTCGGGCTTTTTTTGTCGTTGGTGAGGATGCGGCCGCCAAAGCCGATAACACGCCCCGTCAGGCTATGGATGGGGAACATCACACGGCCATGGTAACGGTCGTATAAGCCGTTGTTGCCCTTGATGGACAGGCCGATTTGCTCCAAAAGTTCCTCGCTATAGCCGTTTTTCTTGGCGTATGTTGTGAAGGCATCCCATTTGGCGGGATTATAGCCGAGGTGGAACTTTTGGATAATAGGGTCAAAGTAGCCGCGCTCGCGGAAATATTCAAGGCCGATGGTCTTGCCTTCATCAGTGTTCCACAGCGTGTCGACGAAATACTTGTCAGCGAACTCATTGATGTTGAACATCTTCTCGCGGATGCTCTGCTGCATGATTTCCTCGGCAGTCTGTTCCTTCTCCTCGATTTTGATGTTGTATTTCTTGGCCAGGTAGCGCAAAGCCTCAGGGTAGGTGTAGTGTTCGTGCTCCATGAGGAACTTGGCCGAGTCGCCCGCCTTGCCGCAGCCGAAGCATTTGAAGATGTTACGCGCCGGGTTGACGCTGAACGACGGCGTTTTCTCATTGTGGAAAGGACAGTTACCCCACAGGTTCGTCCCTTTTTTCTTTAAGGTGACGAACTCGCCCACAACCTCCTCGATACGAGCGGTTTGCAGGATTTGTTCAACTGTTTCCCTTGGAATGGCCATAGGCTAAGTAATTCGCTGCAAAAATAAACTATTAACTGCTAACTGTCAACTTTCAACTTCAAACTATTAATGCGCCTCGAGCCAATTTGAGCCAGTATTCATCTCCACAATCACTGGTACCGACAGCGGCAAAGCGTTCACCATCTTGTCATTGACGATGGCTTTCAGCACGTCGAGTTCATCGAGATGGGCGTCAAAAACCAATTCGTCGTGCACTTGTAATATCATCTTTGACTGCATCTTCAAGCGTTCTAGTTCCTGATGGATGCCAATCATGGCAATCTTGATCATGTCGGCGGAGCTGCCTTGTATGGGCGCATTAATAGCGTTACGTTCGGCGAAGCCGCGCACCACGCTGTTGGCACTGTTGATGTCGCGAAGGTACCGGCGGCGACCTAGGATGGTCTCGGCATAGCCACGTTCCTTGGCCAAGGCGATACTGCGGTTCATGTACTCCTTGATGCCCGCATACTCCTCGAAGTATTTCTTGATGATATCGGCGGCCTCGCTGCGCGAAAGCTCCATGCGTTCGGCCAGACCAAAAGCTGACATGCCGTAGATGATGCCGAAGTTGACGGCTTTGGCACGGCTGCGTTGTTCCTTGGTGACCTGTTCCATCGGCACGTGAAACACCTTGGCGGCTGTGGCGGCATGGATGTCGTGGCCTAAGTTGAAGTCGGCGACCATGGCGGGATCTTGACTCAAGTGGGCAATGATACGCAATTCGATTTGGCTATAATCTGCAGCCAATAGTGTATAGGCCTCGCTGCGTGGCACGAAGGCACGACGTATCTCGCGGCCTTTCTCGGTACGTACAGGGATATTTTGCAGATTAGGGTTGTTGGAACTCAAACGCCCCGTGGCGGTAACGGCTTGGTTGTAAGAGGTATGAATCAATCCATCTTTCGGGTTGACCAAGGCTGGCAGTGCATCGAGATAAGTGGATTTCAGCTTGGTGAACGAGCGGTAGTCTAAAATCATTTGGATGATGGGGTGCTTGTGTAGGAGTTTTTGCAGCACCTCCTCGCCAGTGGCATATTGCCCCGTTTTGGTTTTCTTGGCTTTCTCGTCGATTTTCAGTTTCTCGAAGAGGATTTCACCCAACTGTTTCGGTGAGGCAATATTAAAAGGTGTGCCAGCCAACTCATAGATTTCTTCCTCGATTTTGTGAATCTCTCTGCCAAACTCCTCACTGATTTGATGCAGGTTTTCCGTGTCAATCTTCACGCCGTTGGCTTCCATGCGGCTGAGCACTGGCACGAGCGGCATTTCAATTTCGTAAAACAGCTTCTCCACACCGTTTTCCTTCAGCAAAGGCAGCAGTTTTTCATAAAGTTGCAATGTGATGTCGGCATCCTCAGCGGCATATTCCTTGACCAATTCCACAGGCACCTCGCGCATCGTTTTTTGCTGACGGCCTTTGCCAATCAAATCCTCAATGGGAATGGTGATGTAGTTGAGGTACACCTCGGCGAGGTAGTCCATGTTGTGACGTTGCTCGGGTTCGATGAGGTAATGTGCCAACATGGTGTCGAACATTTTGCCTCTCACACTGATGTCGTATTGCGCCAGCATGGAGATGTCGTATTTCAGGTTCTGCCCAATTTTGAGGATGTTTTCGCTCTCAAACAAAGGCCGCAACAATTCCAGCTTTTTCTGACATGCTTCACGCTCAGCAGGCATGGGCAGATACCAAGCTTCGTTGTCCTTGATGGCAAACGAAACGCCCACCAAATCGGCTAAATACACGTCGATATTGGTGGTTTCGGTGTCGAAGACGAATTGCTTTTGCTTAGATAAAAGTTCAACCAACGCCTTGATTTCTTCTTCGGTTTCCACAAGCTTGTAATCATGTTTCACCGTCTTGGCCGAGTCTTTATCGGAAAAGGCCAACAGGTCGCCTGTGTTTTCGCCTTGGTTGAACAAGTCAAACTGTCCTGATGCGCTTGGCGTTTCGCTGGAAAACAGGTCGGGTGATATAGGCTTGGGCGCAGGCGTTTCCACAACTGGCACACTGTCATGGGTTTTCTTGTAATCATCCAAGAAACGCTTGGCAAAGGTTCTGAATTCTAGCTCCTCAAACAAAGCCATCAATGCAGGCAGGTCTGGTTCTTTGGCTTTCAGTTCTTCCTCATCGAACTCGACAGGCACCTCCAAGTTGATAGTGGCCAAGGCTTTCGACATCAGTCCTTGCTCAGCAAACTCTATAACGTTTTCCTTCTGCTTGCCTTTCAGCTCGTCGGCGTGTGCAATGAGGTTTTCTACGCTGCCGTATTTCTGCACCAACTGCGCTGCGGTTTTCTCCCCAATGCCTGGAATGCCTGGAATATTGTCGGCGGCATCACCCCAAAGGCCGAGAATGTCAATGAGTTGCTTGGGTTCACTAATGCCGTAGCGTTCGCAGACTTCTTTTGGCCCCCAAACCTGTGCTGGTTCGCCGAATTTGGCGGGTTTGTAAAGCAAAATCTTATCGGTCACCAACTGCCCAAAGTCCTTGTCAGGGGTCATCATATAGGTGACAAATCCCTGTTGTTCAGCTTTTTTTGAGAGTGTGCCGATGACATCATCAGCCTCGTAGCCTTCCACACCGTAGACGGGGATGTTGAAGGCTTCGATGAGCCTTATTATATAAGGTATGGCATCGCGGAGGTCATCGGGCATCTTCTCACGATTGGCCTTGTATTCGCTGTATTCGGCCTGCCGTTGTGCGGTGCCAGCCACGTCGAAGGCCACGCCGATGTGGGTGGGTTTTTCTTTCTGCAGGATTTCGTAGAGCGAGTTGAGGAAGCCCATCACTGCCGAGGTGTTGACACCTTTCGAGTTGAGGCGCGGGTTTTTGCTCATGGCGAAGAAAGCCCTGTAAATCAAGGCATAGGCATCTAAAAGGAAGAGTTTTTTCTCTGTGGTTTCCATAGGAAATGATTTTAAGGTGTAAAAATACGAAGAAAAGCTTGAACTGGGATAAAACCTCCTTTAAAATCGTCAAAAAATCGAAAAATTCACTGCCGATTAAAAAAAGTTGTACCTTTGCTTCCGAAAACGAGTATTATTAGGTCGCAAGACCCACTTTTTTGAGTAATTTAAACATCTGATTCTCAATATTTTGAGAAAAATTTGCTTTTTGAAATAAAATAAAGTGTATCTTTGCGGCGTTTTAAGAACACCTAAAAATTGAAAACTATGCAAGAAATTTTGAATGAAATCGTACCGATTATCGCCGAAAAGCTTGGCGTTGATCCGTCAGAAGTTACCATGGAAGCCAGTTTCACCAACGACCTGGGCGCCGATTCTCTCGACACCGTCGAGCTGATGATGGAATTTGAAAAGAGCTTCAACCTCTCCATCCCGGACGACCAACAGGAAAGCATCGTCACCGTGGGCGACGTGGTTCGCCTCATCGAAAAGATGCGCGCTGAAAACTGATTTTCAGTCAACTAGAAACCAATAAGAATTTGCATGGAATCGAAACGTGTAGTCATCACGGGCCTCGGTGCCATCACACCCATCGGAAATACTGTCAAGGATTTCTGGGAAGGGCTGGTGAATGGAAAAAGCGGTGCTGGTGAGATTACCCGTTTCGATTCTGCTTTGTACAAGACGCACTTCGCCTGCGAGGTGAAGGACTACGACCCCGAGAATTATTTCGATAAGAAGAACGTACGCAAGTACGACCATTTTGCCCAGTTTGCCCTCATCGCCGCCGACGAGGCTGTTGCCGACTCTGGCATCTCTGCCGAGAATTGCAACTTGGACGAGGTAGGTGTCATCATGACCTCGGGCATCGGCGGTGTCAACCACCTTTACAATGAGGTGATGGAGCATTCGAAAGGCGACGGCACGCCGCGTTTCAGCCCCTTCCTCATCACTAAGATGATTGTCAACATGCCGGGCGGTGTCGTTTCCATCAAATACGGCTTCCGTGGCCCCAACTTCGCCACGGTGTCTGCTTGTGCCTCCTCGACGCATGCCATCACCACCGCCTTCAACTACATCCGTTTAGGCAAATGCCTGGCTGTCGTTGCCGGAGGTGCTGGTGCAGCCATCGGACAACTTGGCATAGGTGGTTTTAATGCCATGAAAGCCTTGTCGACACGCAACGAGGACCCGACGACGGCCTCGCGCCCCTTCGACCTCAACCGAGATGGCTTCGTCATGGGCGAAGGTGCTGGTTGCCTCGTGCTTGAGGAATACGAGCACGCCATTGCCCGTGGTGCCAAGATTTATGCCGAAGTGGTGGGTGGCGGCGAGTCTGCTGACGCCTATCACATCACCGCTCCCCATCCTGAAGGAGAAGGCGGCGTGCTTAGCATGCAACGCGCCCTGAAGGATGCTGAGATTACTCCTGATGTCATCGACCACATTAACACTCACGGCACCTCAACGCAGATGGGCGACTTGGCCGAGGTTCTCGCCATACAAAAGGTGTTTGGCGAACATGCCTACGACATCAGTATCAACTCCACGAAGTCAATGACGGGTCACCTTTTAGGTGGTGCAGGTGCCATCGAGGCCATCGCTTGCGCGCTGGCACTCAAGAACGGCATCATCCCGCCCACCATCAACCATTTCGACGATGACCCGAACATCGACAGCCGCTTAGACTTTACTTTCAACAAAGCCAAAAAGCGCGACATCCACTACGCCTTGTCTAACTCCTTTGGTTTTGGTGGACAAAACGCCACCTTGATTTTCAAAAAGTTCCAATCCTAAGATGGCCCTTTTCCCGCAGCTTTCGCAACCCAAAGACCCCCAAGACAAGGAGCTTTATCTTTATATCCACAACATTTTTGGATTCTATCCCAAAAACATCAACCTCTATCGTGTGGCCTTCACCCATAAGTCGGTGGCTGCCGAGACGGTGGGCAACTATCATGTTAGCAATGAGCGCATGGAATACCTCGGCGACACTGTGCTGAGCACCGCCGTGGCCGACTACTTGTTCCATACCTATCCCACGCAGCCCGAAGGTTTCCTTACGGAGATGCGCTCCCGCATCGTGAGCCGCGTGTCGCTCAACAAGCTATCGCAGAAACTTGGTTTCGACGAATACATCCGTCACGCCCCCGACATGGGCAACAACGCCCGCTCGATGGGTGGCAATGCTTTTGAGGCCCTCATGGGTGCCATCTACCTCGACCGTGGCTTCGATTTCGCCAAAAAAATTATCATCGAACGCATTGTCAAGGTGCACATCGACTTGGAAGAGCTGCAGAATACCGACGTCAACTTCAAGAGCAAGTTGCTCGAATGGTCACAAAAGAACAAGAAGAAACTGGTGTTCCAACTTCTGGATGAGAGTGGCGAAAGCCATAAGAAGCAATATCATGTGCAGATTGTCATTGACGGGACATCTTATTCCGACGCTTACGACCGCTCCATTCGTGGTGCCGAACAGCTGGCTGCCGAAAAAACCTGCAAGACATTGTTTGGCGAAGGGTAATTAATAGTCTCCCATGTCATTCCAACGTTGGCGTGTGCGTGAGCGGGAATCTATGGGAGACGGCTTCAGAAAGCAAAGATTCCATGGCATCACACATTCCTTTGCGGGAATGACATGCTTTCTAAAGCCTATATGACCAGTATTTCTGAAATAATACTATCTTTGCGGCATGAATCCCAGAGACAAGAAAATAAAGATTGCTTCGTTCGACGACACCACCGTGATCGGCATCAACTCGGGTTTGCCCGACTACAAGCTGGCATGGAGCATCAACAAGCAACTTTCCATCGACTTGGTGCGCTACGACGACTTGGAGTTTGAAGGGACCGAGTTTTCCTTTTTCTATTATACGGCGGGCGAAAACTACAATGTGTACAATTTGGTCTCACTTGTACGCAAGGACAAGGTGCTTTATTCTTTTAACCCTCGACTCGACTATCTTTTCCTCATCCAAAATAGCCTCACAGCCGAGCGGCGCCTTAACCTCATTCAGTCCATTCGTGCCGCAGAAGGTATCGTTCATGCTTTCCTGCTGGAGAAAGACAAGGTGATGCGTCAGGTGCTGGAAACCATCGGTGACTGCGAGCAGAAAATGATCGACAAGAAGAAAAAACTCAACAACCTCAACGAGGTGCGCAAACAGATGCGCGAGCAGGAAGCCTTACAAGCCCAACTAAGGGAAAACTCGTAGATTTATTCAACGATGACTTTCATCTGGCTTCCTTCCGTCACAAAGGAGCCGATGCCGTCGCCTATTCCAAGGGTGAAATGCTTTTTCCCTTCTTTTACGTTTTCGCCGACAACGGTAATCAGATGTCCGTGATAGGTTTCATGGGCAGGAATGAAGATGTTGTCGTCGTATTGGCAGTAGCCGAAATCGTCGCCAGGCAGGTAATGCGCCTTGAGGCAAAGGTCGAACTCGGGGTGATGGAAGTCAACGGCTTGGCTGTAAGGGTTGTGTATAGAGAAGTCAATATGGAGGGTGTCGCCATGATGGAAGACGGGCGTTTTGCCAGAGGCGTTCGTAATGTGGAACGATGTCTCCAAACGATTCGCCGACTGGAAAAACTCAGCCAAGAACCCCTTAAACTTCACCCCGTTGATTTGGTATTCCTTTGACAACTTATGGTATGGCGCACAAACGAACACCTGTCGCCCTATCCACTCCTTATCAAATTGCCAGAGGTCGTATTGCGTCTTGCGGTCGTAAAAGCTCCTCAACGCGGCACTCTCTTTACCAGTGAAATAATGGTATAAGGCGGGTTCTTGGAACGAGCCTTGGAACACCACTGGATGATAGCCAGCCACCGTTTCAATGGCCGTGTAATAGTTCTTTTTGCCGTGATAGCCGAAGCGGTCGGCAAGCGGTGTAAGAATAAGGACTCTGAGGGCGATAATCAAGAGGAGCGAGGGTAGGAGGACAAGTTTGACATAACGTCTCAGCTTTTTGTCCGACAAAGCCTTTCGGTAGACCAACACCACGGCGGGTATGACACACACGATAGTCCAATGTGGCTCCACATGCCCACGGAAAGTCATCAGCCAGAAGAAGAAAAAGAACCCAACAAGGATAAACTTCAGTCCCCGCTCAAAGACCAGTTTGCTGTGCATGTCATTCCTGTTAGGGCTTGTGCGATAGCTGGAATCTATGCACAGCACATAAACCACCGCCCCAAAAGTAAACGGATTGAACACCAGCAGTTGATTAGGCAGATACTCCCAAAAATAACTCCAGCGGAATGGCTCGCTACGTCCCGAGAGATGGTAGCGGAAACTCGGAAAATCCGCTTGTATTTGCCAAAGAATGTGAGGCACCAACAAGGCCAAAGCCACAAAGCAAGCCGCCCAAAACTTGCTGTCTTTTAACAATTTGAGGTTAGACAATACTATCAAACCCAAGAAAAGGAAAGCGTGATATTTGCTGTAAATCATCAAGGCCATCATAACGCCCATCAGCAATGCGTTTTTCCATGAGTTGTCATTGATATAACGCTGATACACAAACAGGAACAATGCAGAAAACAATATTAACGCAGTATCGGGCGTGGTGACGAAGCCATAGATGTTGAACATTACTATGGAGCATGCGATGATGAAAAAGAGGGGTGTGGAGTTGAGAGCTATGAGTTGAGAGTCGCCCTCGCCAATGTCATTCCAACGTTGGCTTGTGCGCTGGCGGGAATCTATGGGCGATGAAAGATTAGGGTTTGAAATCGCTATCAACCACATCACAAACAGCGAGAGACAAGAGGCGATAATCGTGAAAAGCCTCACGCCTAAGGTTCCCGAGAAGAGCACGCTGCTGAGGAAGGTCATTAGTCCCACCATGGGCGGATGGTCGTAATAGCCCCATGCGAGGTGTTCGCCATAAAGGGCATAATAGGCTTCGTCCTCTTGGATTTCGGTGAAAATGCCCTGCAACAGGTTGATGACAAACCAAATGAAAATGCCACAACAAAGGCAAAATCTCCAATTGAATCTTTTGTCCTTTGTCATGGCATTGCTTGTTTTGTAGAGACGCGATGAATCGCGTCTCTACAGGATTTTAACCCACGTGAATGTTTTCCTTCACCAGTTTCATGATTTT
>CADAPW010000083.1 GCA_902789915.1 uncultured Bacteroidia bacterium
AGGATGACATCATCGGCCAGTTGGTCGGGATGAAGGTTGAGGTGGTATATCGCGCCCTCACTATTGAGGACCAGTTGCGATGCGGGAATAGGTTGGTTCATATTCATTGATGTTTTAGAGTCTGCAAAGATAATAAGAAATATTGAATCAGTAAATTTTTCTATTTTTGCGCAAATTTGTATGGTATGGACAAAATCATCATCAAAAATATCTCCATCGGCGATGAGTTGCTTATCGGCCAGGTGATTAATACCAATGCGGCATGGTTGGGCGAACACCTCTCAGATGCAGGCTTCCAACTGGATTCTGCTTTGACTATCGGTGATTCCGAGAAAGCCATCCTCAATGCTTTCAATGCCTGCATGGATGCCGACTTGGTGCTGGTTACGGGTGGACTCGGTCCCACGGCTGACGATATCACCAAGCCAACGGTCTGCAAGTTTTTCGACACCGAGCTGGAGTTCTGTCAGGCGGCCTACGACAATGTCGTTTCCCTCTTCAAGCGTAGGGGCTTCCAGATGAGTGAGCGCAATCGGGGACAAGCCTATCTGCCGAAGGCGTGTCAGTATATTCCCAATACATACGGCACGGCACCGTGCATGTGGCTAGAGAAAAAGGGCGTGGTCTTCGCCTTCATGCCAGGCGTGCCCTACGAGATGAAAGGCATCTTCAACGATGAATTGTTGCCTCGCATCAAGGAGCGTTTCCAATCGGTGCCTTACGAGAAGCGTGTCATCATGACAACGGGCATAGGCGAGTCGTTTTTGGCCGACAAAATCAAGGATTGGGAAGACAATCTGCCAGAGTTCCTGGCGTTGGCATATCTGCCTCAATATGGCATGGTGCGTCTGCGCTTGAGCGGTAGACACGAGAATGCCGAACTGCTTCACAAGACACTGGATTGCGAAGTTGCGAAGTTGACACAATTGATTTCGGAGTACATTTTTGCCATGCAGGACCAGCCCATTGAACGCACGGTGTTTGACCTATTAATTAATAGGGGGAAGACTTTCGCCTCGGCGGAGAGTTGCACAGGTGGCAATATCGCTCATGTCATTACCTTGATACCAGGCAGCTCAGAGGTGTTCAAAGGCACTGCTGTTACCTACGCTACTCCGATGAAAACCAAAGTGTTGGGCGTGCCTGCCGAAACCATAGAACGCTATGGCGTTGTCAGTCAACAAGTCGTGGAAGGCATGGCCAAGGGCGTCCGCGACCTGATGGAAGCTGACTTCGGGGTGGCCACCACGGGAGTAGCTGGCCCGAGTGGTGGAACTGAAGAGAATCCTGTCGGAACAGTGTGGATTGGCGTGGCCTCGGCAAAGGGTGTTGTTTCGCAACGCTTCAATTTCGGCAAGGACCGCGAAAATGTAATTAATCGAGCCACAATTATGGCTTACGAAATGCTTAGACAACAAATCATTACGGACTGATATGAACAGAATACTCACCCTCCTCGCCATCTGCCTCATGATGGCAGCATGCCAAGAAAAAACTCCCGCTTACAAGGCCAAACTTGACATCAAGACCGAACCATACAACCTCGAATTCGACCGCTATGAAGAGACACTCTTCAACCTTGACACAGCCAACTTCCAGCAGGAGCTGATGAAGATACAAGACCGCTATCGCGTCTTCCTCGATGGCGACCTTAACGACATGGAAGCCGTGGGTTATCTCAAGGATTTCGCCGTTGACCCATTCAGCATCACTTTATACAATAGGGTGAAATTCGCCTTTCCCGATTTGAGACAGGTGGAGCCGATAGTGGAGGAGGTGCTGGCACATTTTCATTATTATTACCCTGACATCCAGTTGTCTACCAAGGCTTTTACCTGTGTGACAGGCGTGACGGCCGATGTGCCTGCCGTCCAGATCTTTGGCGACGACATCGTGATTTCATTGGATTGGTATCTCGGAGATGAGGAGGTTTATGACCAAATTGGGATGCCGAAATATATGGCCTTGCGCCGAACCCTGCCGACTTTGGCAAAAGATGTGGCCAAGGCACTATATGTAAATTATTTGGAAGCGTGGCGTAAGCAAGGGCAGGTGATAGACGAAATGGTTTATTGTGGAAAACTGGACTTCTTTATCGAAGCCATGTGTCCCACCATGCCCGACAGCGTGTTGCTCGGCTACTCGACGAAGCAATGGCAGTGGGCCGTTGACAACGAAGGGGCGGTTTGGGCCGATATCGTGGGCAGTCGTCGGCTTTATGACTCCAGCCTTGACTCCTACATGATGTTTTTCGGCGATGGACCGTTCACCCAAGCCTATAGCAACGATGCGCCTTCGCGCTTGGGCGAGTTTTTCGGCCTCAATGTCGTTCGCTCTTATGCCTCCAAACATGATGGTTTCGACCTGAAGCAATTCATGAGCCGAACCGACTTGCAGGAGATTTTTCAAGATTCGGGTTACAAACCCAAGAAGTAGTTTAGAGTTTAGAGTTTCGAGATGCAGGGCTGTCACATCGTGGCAGCCTTTCTTGTAATTTTTCATATATCTGATTGTCAAATATATATCCGACAGCAAACGACAACAAACGACTACAGTCGACTACAAACGTTTAATCAACGGCTTTTTCTTGACAGATGGTTTTTCTTTGCAGCATCAAACTTTAAAAACAAGAGTTATGCTAGTAAAGACATTCGGCTGCGCCCTTTTCGGCATCGAAGCCATCACGGTCACCATTGAGGTGAACATCGACA
This sequence comes from uncultured Bacteroidia bacterium, assembly GCA_902789915.1. Taxonomy (GTDB): domain Bacteria; phylum Bacteroidota; class Bacteroidia; order Bacteroidales; family F082; genus Limimorpha. Next base: position 2,712 of record CADAPW010000083.1, read on the forward strand.
GAGGTATCAATTTCTATCTGGTCGGCCTCCCCGACAATGCGGTCAAGGAGAGCCAACAACGCATCGAAGCGGCCATCGGCAACCTCGGTTACCATTTCCCACACAAAAAAGTCGTCATCAACATGGCCCCCGCCGACATCCGCAAGGAAGGATCGGCCTACGACCTGCCCATTGCCATTGGTATCATGGCGGCATCGGAACAGGTCAATACGGATTTATTGGAAAAGTTCATCATTATGGGTGAACTCTCGCTTGACGGCACGCTTAAACCCATAAAGGGGACTTTGCCTATCGCCATCAAGGCCAAACAGGACGGATTCAGAGGTCTCATCGTCCCAAAGGAAAACGCGCGCGAGGCCGCCGTAGTGGAAGGCTTGGAAGTGTATGGCATTGATAGCATTCACGAGGTGGTATCCATTCTCAATGGAGAAAACACGTTGAAACCTATTGCTATCGACACCATCGAACAAGGCCCGGCGGCTTTTTATGAATGCGATTTCAGCGACGTGAAAGGCCAAGAGAACATCAAACGCGCCTTGGAAATCGCGGCTGCCGGTGGCCATAATGTCATTCTCATCGGCCCTCCTGGTAGCGGAAAGACCATGCTGGCCAAGCGCATGCCCACCATCTTGCCACCGTTGACCATGGCCGAGGCTTTGGAGACGACGAAAATCCATTCCGTAGCGGGATTAATCGCGCGTAATGCCTCGTTGGTGCGCACGAGGCCCTTCCGAAGCCCTCACCATACCATCAGCGATGCCGGCTTGGTAGGCGGCGGCACCTATCCTCAGCCTGGTGAGATTTCGCTGGCACATAACGGTGTGCTCTTTCTTGACGAACTCCCGGAATTCAAGCGTACTGTCTTGGAAGTGATGAGACAACCCATGGAGGACAGGATCGTGACGATTTCAAGAGCCAAGATGACCGTCGACTTTCCCGCCAACTTCATGATGGTGGCGGCGATGAATCCTTGTCCCTGCGGCTACTATAACCATCCTGACAAGGAATGCACTTGCAAGCCGGGTATGGTGCAGCAGTACCTTAATCGCATCAGTGGTCCTTTGATGGATCGCATCGACCTGCACGTGGAGGTTGTGCCTGTGGCCTACCGCGATTTGGCTGATAAGCACCGAGGCGAGTCAAGTGCGGCAGTGCGTGAGCGTGTCATCAAAGCGAGAAAGATTCAAGAGGAACGTTATGCAGCCTATCCGACCATCCATGCCAATGCGCAGATGACCTCCCAGCTCATCCAGCAGTATTGCGACTTGGACGAAGCATGCCGCGACATGCTCAAAAACGCCATGAATAGGCTTGGACTCTCCGCGCGTGCATACGACCGCATCCTCAAGGTCTCCCGCACCATTGCCGACCTTGATGACAGCGAAAACATCCAGCCCGGACATTTGGCGGAAGCTATTAATTATAGAAGTCTGGACAGGGATAACTGGGGGAATTGATTCGCTCATTCCTGCCCCTTCCAAACAGCGCTTCAATCCATTGCCTATTGAGTCGTGACATGTTTCGTCACCATCTTTAATCATGCTGAGGATCAATTTGATTGCAAAAATTCGAAAAACTTATTTCGTTATGTCTGATAAGATTGTTACTTTTGCAAACCTAATTCCAATCATTTAAAGATCACAAGTTCAAACAACAACACAAAGAAATGGAAGCAAAAGAACAAGTACTAAAAGCCATGCGCGAGGCCGGACAGCCCGTGAATGCTGGCAAAGTGGCCGAAATGACTGGCCTCGACCGTAAAATTGTTGACAAGGCTTTTGATGCCTTGAAGAAAGAAGGCGCCATCGTGTCGCCTGTCCGCTGCAAGTGGGAGCCAGCGAAATAAATCCTGCTTTTACTATTCGGTGAGCAACTGCGCCGTGTGGTTTTTCGTGTCCACCTTGCCGATGGCATCGATGATGATACCATTTTCGTCGATGACGTAGGTGGTGCGTAGTGTGCCTTCGGTCACTTTGCCGTACATCTTCTTCTCGCCCCAAGCCTCGTATGCTTTCAAAATGGTGAGGTCGGTGTCGGCAATGAGATGGAACGGCAGTTCGTATTTTGCGATGAAGCGCTGGTGTGAGGCGGCACTGTCACGGCTGACGCCCAACACATTGTAGCCGAGCGAAAGGAAACGCTCATAGTTGTCGCGCAGGTCGCAGGCCTCGGCGGTGCAGCCTGGCGTGCTGTCCTTGGGATAGAAATAAAGCACTAGTTTCTTTCCAGCGAAATCGGTTAGTTTTACGGTATTGCCGTTCTCGTCCTTTCCCTCGAAGTAGGGGGCTTTTGTTCCTTTTTGTAACATGGTGGTTTGATTTTGTTTAAAGTGCAAAGATAGTTGTTTTACTCTTACAGTTCAAACAAAAATATATGCAAGAGAGAATACACCAACGGAGAAATCACCATCATTTTATGGAATGGCATTAATAAAGTTCAAGGGAGTCTCTCCCATCGCATCACTCGTGTCGGCTTTGTCGTGCCCGTCAGTTTTTCGTCGATGCAGGACTCGCCGGTGGGTTTGAAACCGCATTTCTCCATAACCCGGCCCGAGGATGGATTGTCGTAATAATGGCTGCTGATCAGCGACTTGATGTCGGTGGTCTTGCGGATATGGTCGAGCATCAACTCAAGTGCTTCTGTACAGATGCCTTGGTTCCAGTAGGGTTTGCCGACCCAATAGCCTACCAAAGGCTCGCCTTCGCGCGCCGGGAGCTCACTTTCGGGCGCAGGCAGATACCCTATCGCGCCGATGGCCTCACCCGTTTCTTTCAGTTCAATGGCCCAGTTGGTATCATTATGAAACACGGTATGAATGATTTCCAGGCTCTCTTCCACGCTCTTATGTGGCGGCCAGCCTGCACGAGGACCCACATCGGGGTCTGAGGCATATTTGAAAAGGGCCTTGGCGTCATCGTCGCGCCAGGGGCGGAGTAGGATTCTTTCGGTTTCCATCATAACTATCTTATTTCTTGATCCTTAAGCCACTCCAATGCATCCTCGAAAGGTGTTTCCGTCAACACGTCAGGAGCAATGGGGTCGTCGCAAAACGCTTCTCCTGTTCGGGCAATGTCTTCGCCGATGGTGAGCACAAGTTGTGAGCCTCCATAAAGTGCAAAAGGTTGATTGCAAGAGCAATAACCTGCTGTAGGCGAACCAAAGGTACGCGTGTTGGTTAACCCTCTGAAGCAAATTAGGACTGCCTCGCCCGAACTCCCTGTCCAATCGTCAGTCAGCAGTGCAACAGGGCAATTGATGGGAGCTTGTTTTTCCAATCCAACCGTTTGCAAGACAAAGAAAGTGTTGATACTCATTGGTCTTTTGCGCGAAGAGAATTTCAAGATGACATCATCGGGAAGAAAGCGATGGACGGCGGCAATCATCGGATACATGTTGCCTCCTCGGTTGCCGCGTAAGTCAATAATGGCGCCTTGTAAAGCATCAGGAAGGCCGTTCAGCACCGTGTTGGCGTATTTAAGGCCCTCATCCGAATTACCAGAGAACGCTGGTAACTTGATGAAAGCAATGTTGTTTTCCAGCAACTCAACCGTAGGCATTTCCCAAGAGGAGGTGTCGTTTACTGTCACTTCATCGGTAGTCATCAGGTAGGTATGCTTGCCTCCGGCCACCTTGCCCGCTTGGACGACAATTTCTTGTGCCTCTTCAAGACTTGCAGGCTTTGCCGAGAGCGCTTCTTGCTTGGCTTTTTCCCATTCAGGTCCTTGGGCATAGATGCCGTGTTTGTCCATGATGCGGACGGCTTTCTTGACATACTTTGCGTTCGGGTCGCTGCAAAAGGCAAGGACAAGGAGGGTCAGTAAAAGGATTAGGGGTTTTCGCATGATAAGATAATTTGACTGCAAAAGTACGGTATAAGCCACGTTTCCGCAAGTTTTTGGGAAATTTGTGAAAGAATTCTATCTTTGCAGTGTAAAAACATGAAATTGTTTCATGAAAAAAGAAACCTACGAAGCGCAAAAAGCCTTTGCTGGTGAGAAGAAGCCATCCATGCTTCGCCGCTGTGTTGGGCATGACTATACAGGCCGCCAGATTTACATGATTACGATGGTGACTGAGGGGCGTCGTGCTCTATTTGGGCATGTTGTAGGTAAAAGCGATGCTCCTGAAGGCAGCCCTGATGAGCCGCGCATTGAGCTTTCGGAGTTAGGTCAACGTGTTGCAGACGAGTGGTGGGCGTCACCATTGCACCACCCCGAAGTGGAGGTCATTGCTTTACAAATGATGCCCGACCATTTGCACGGCATCCTCTTTGTGAGGGAAAAGATGGAGAAACCGCTTGGCATGGCACTGCGCGGGTTTAAGCAAAGTTGCAACAAGCATTACCGTGAGTTGGTGCTAGGGGTGCCGCCTGTCCCGTCTGTTGCGTTGCTAACGCAACAAACCCAACCCGCACCCCGCAAAGACCGACGAGGCGAAGACCGCACCCACGGCATGCTCTTTGCCCGTGGCTACAATGACAAGCTCCTTCTACGAGCAGGGCAACTTGAAACATGGCTTCGTTATTTGGCCGACAACCCTCGTCGCTTGCTTATGAAACGCGAGCACCCCGACTTATTCCGTGTCCAACGAAACCTAACGATAGCTGGAGTTTCATTCTCTGCCATCGGTAACTGTTTCCTGCTCAACCGCCCCATTCGCTTATTTGTGCAATGCTCTCGTCGCCTCACCGAAACAGAAATCCAAGCGAAGGTGCAGGAATACCTGGCAGCAGCCCGACAAGGCGCAGTGCTTGTTTCTCCCGCTATCTCTCCTGGTGAGAAAGCGGTGATGAGGGCAGCCTTTAACGAGGGTTTGCCTCTCATTTACCTACAAGAAAACGGCCTCACCGAGCTTGCCAAGCCAAGTGGCACCCGTATGGAGGCTTGTGTCCGAGGCCAACTGCTCATCCTTGCCCCTTGGGAACACCACAATGAACAGATAACCATCAGCAGAAACCAATGTCTTATGCTTAACGATTTGGCACGCCGAATTTGTGAGAATGATTAGTGCCCCTTTTCCGTTCTGATATAGTGCCCCTCTATGATGGCAGCAAATGTAGCAACTCCTGCCACAATGACAATGGGGATGAAAGTCCAAAATGCTGTTGGGACTGATAGAAAAAGCAGAACCCCCGTCACTTTATTTGCCATGGTATGAGGAAAAACGCATTTCTTGTACATCACTAACGCAGATATTTGGTTGATGATTTTGGTGGCGACAATCACTCCACCCCAGATCCACAGCCATCTTGGAAATGCCAAAGCAGGGATCAATTTAAAGCAGCAACAAACCACGAAAACCAAATCTGCCAAACTGTCTAACATTGCTCCTACTTTGCTTTCGCATCCCAGTTTTCGGGCGAGATAGCCATCTGCCATATCGCTGAGGCCACAGACGAAATAAATGGCCCAGAAAGCACAACTCTCGACTCTGAAAAACAGAAGGCAAACGGCCCCAAAAAATCGAAGTGCCGATATGGCATTTGGCAGGGATTTCATCAACAAACCTTACTCAAACACAAAGCTCCTCGGATAGAAGTCGCTATAAAAACGGCCATCGGTGGCGGTGAACTTCAGCACGCAATAATTCGGGTCAGTGACACCGCCTGGGTAGTATTCCGTGTCGCCCTCGCGCCAAATCATCTCCTTGCTTTTGGCGTCGGTCAGCACCTCCATAGTGCCGCGCAACATCATGCCCTTGAAGCCTTCGCCATCGCAGAAATAGATGCTCGCCTTGGAGTTGGCCTTGTAGTGGGCCACACGCAACGAGAAGGTGTTGGTGGTGAAATAAAACACCTTGATGCCTTCGCGGACCCGAGGTGACAGCATGGCCTTGGTGCAAGGAAAGCCCTCCTCATCGACCGACGATATCATGGTGATGGGCAGCGTGTCGGCCATCTTGGCAATGAGGTCTTTAACGCCCTTCAAGGCAGGGTTTTCTGGAGTGTCATCATCTATCGTCAATTCCTTGCGCCAACGTTTCAAGTGCGGGAAATACATCTTCATCTGGCCGATGTATTCTTCCTTCGTGATGGGTTGTGGCAGCCCTTTATTCACCTCGTCCACAAATTGGGCACAATGCTCAATCATCTCGTCCATCGTGCAGTCTTGGGTGAACTTGCCATCCTTGTAGCAATACATGCAGTAGTCTTCATTCTTGCTTCCATCGGCATTAGTACCGAGGATTTCATTGGTGAGCGGCATTCCGCAGCTCTGACAAAACTTTTGTTCCATGGCTATATAGTTTCTAAACAACTGCAAAATTACAGGTTTATCCTTTCCGAAACGAAAACCACACATGGACAATTTTATGGACTTTGCGACATTTTGTTCCTAAAGACGCATTGGAATTGCATAGGATTTCCTTACTTTTGCAGCGGATAATAACGGAACAGATGTTTTATTATGGCAAGACCGACAAGCGTAACGAAAGAAAAAATACTCGCTGCTGCTATTGACATCGTGAGAAAAGGCGGTCCTTCCGCACTTACTGCCGGTGTCAATGCCGTTTTCTCTAAATTTGGCTCTATGGAAGGTGTTTTGGAGGCCGTCCGCACCGAAGCCCACCGTTTGTTCAAGGAGCGTGTCGGCGCAGGCTTTTCCTTGAACCCACCTTTCAAGGGAATGGGCTTGGCCTTCCTTTGGTTCGCCATCGACGAGCCTCAACTCTTCAAATTGGTGATGGATGACAAGGCTTCGGCAACCTCTTTCGAGGATTACATCGACACCCAAGTGGGCTTCAAGCAGGAGTCGATTGCCGCCATCGGCCAGTCTTTCGGTCTGCAAGGGAAGGATGCCGAAATGCTTTATTACCAACTGATGCTTGTCGGAATTGGGCTGGCGCATACTTGCGTGGAAGGCGGTGCGGCACTCAGCATCCCGCAAGTGTCCGAAATCTTCGGTAAGAATGTGAGGGCATTCCTGATGGTCATTCGCGCCGGCAACGATGAGCGCGAGTCGTTTATGCCTCGCGAAGGCACGGGCCCCGAAGGCGATGTTGAATCCTATCTCTTGATCCATTCCCTTGCTGGCCAGAACCACCTGCTACAAGAACTTCACGCCGCTCCCCGCTATATTCAAGACATTGAATGGGTCGAAATGGAACGCGTGTTCCGTAATAGTTTCTCCCTCTCGCCTGAATTGCTTCGGGAGAAGCACCCCAACCTCACCCGTGGTGATGTCCGCCTGATCATGCTTTCCCGGCTTCAGTTTTCCGTGACCGAGCAAGCCCTTCTTTTGGGCATCTCGCCTGCCTCGGTCACCAAGGCACGACAAAGGCTCAAAGCCAAGTTGGGAATGTGACGAACCGTCCTCCAACCTATGATTTCATTCTTTCCTGCGCATCCTTTCCAGCGCCCGTGCCTTTATATTTGCTGCGGGTCGAGTTCAGGCGATAATACACCGAGACTTGGAACTTGTGCGTCGAAAAAACATTGTTTTGCTGGATTTGGTAGTAGCCCATGTCGCTGTATTCGTTCATGCCACAACGTTGCAGGATGTCGAGCACGGCGGCGCGGATGGTGAGCGACTTGTCCTTCAAGAAACTCTTCTGCACGACAACGCCAAGGTTCAAGTAGTTGTAATCGTTGTAGAAATTCAACTGATGGCCGTGCGAGCGGAACATGAAGTTGATGTCAACTTTCCAATCGTGCTTGAAACTGAAGGTGTTGAACGCGTTGAAGGTAAAGACAGGCTTGTCGAAATACACCCTGCGAGTTCCTTTCGGAACATGAATGTCCTCAAGGTCGAGCCAAAGGTCTTGTTTCTCCATGCCTGCGGTGGCGTTGAGCGACCAAATACCCGCTCTCGGCGTCACCGAAATAAAGGCTCCGATAGTGTTGACAGGCTTGTCGAGATTGATGTGTTTGATGAGTGCGGCATCCCCATCGGTGAGGTAGGCCCACTGTGTGATGGGGTTCTTGCAATGCGAATATGAAGCCGTGAACGCGAGCCATTTGTAGCCCACATTCAGCGTAAGGTCTTGAATGCGTTCGTTGAGCAGTTGCGAGTTGCCGGCCTGCATCGAATAGCGGCTGATGTAGGTGACGGCGTCGTTCATCGCGAAGAAACTCGGGCGGTTGGTCTTGATGCCATACGACAGGCCCATCTCCACTTTGCCCAATGCAACGGAATAGGAGGCCGTCGGGAAGAATTCGTCCTGCGGACGATACAGAAAATCGTCGTTGGTCACATCCCTATAGTCCAAAAGCGTGTGTTCGTAACGCATCCCAACACTGGCTTGTCCCCATTTTCCGAAATCGCAGGCGTATTGCGCAAAGGCAGCGATATTGTTTTCCTTTATGTCGGCATCAGTGTTGGCAATGGTCTGCTTGTCAATCCAATAGGTATTGTGACGCTTGGCGAAGGTCATCTCCGTGCCAGCCTCGATGCTGCCTTTCCAAACGGGATAGGAAAGCACCAACTTGGAGGCATAGAGCCTACTTTCCGCTCCCGACCTGCTTCTGACAAAATCGTCTTCTATCTGGCTCTGCTCCACGTTTTCACGGTCGGTGTTGGTCGCCGTGTTCAGGAAGTCGAAGTTGAAGTCGATGCCGAGTTTGCCCGCTGTGCCGTTGTAATAGGCATTGGTGAGGATACCGAGCGGCTTGGTTTCCTTGCTGGTCTGCACGCTGTAGAGATGGTCGAGGAAGGCGTCGTTTTCGAAGACATCCTCATCATAGATGACCTTGTTTTCGCCGCCGAGATAATGCGTCAGGTCGGCGCGGATGCCTAAGGAATGGTTGTCGGAGACTTGCCAGTTGGCGCCGGCGGTATAAACGAGTTGGTCGTTCTTCCAAGTCATGGTGTAGGGGCCCACTTGACGGAACACTTTGGTGGTGTTGGCGATTTCCTCCAAACTGCTGTATTGGCGGTAGTCCGTATGTCTGTAATACACCGAACCAAACACATCGACACCGTTTTTGCGGTAGTTCAAGCCGAGTTTTCCGCGTGGCGTGTTGAAACCGTACTGCAAGTCTTGGTCGTCGGTCAGGTTCAGGTCGAGGCTGAGGCCGTCACCTTGTTGTTTCTTGGTGCGGATGCGAACCACAGCCCTCACCGTGGCATCATATTGCGCTCCCGGGTTGTTGATGACTTCCACATCGCGAATGTCGTCGCTACGCAGGCGGCGCAGTTCGCTGTCGTCACGCATCAGCCGCCCGTTGATATAGACGATAGGTGCGCCTTTGCCCAAGACCTCCAAACCATCCTCGCTGCCCGTCATGCCAGGCACTTTGGTCAGCATCTCTTGTGCCGTCCCCGAATCCTCAAGTACCGAGCCTTGGATGGTGGTAATCATCGAGTTACCTGTCAGCCGCGTTTGTGGCAACTGGCTTTTCACAACCACCTCGCCGAGCAGTTGTGCATCCATCGTCATCTGGATGGTCAGGCCGTTTGTGGGCCTTATATACTGGGTTTGGTAGCCCACGCACGACACTTTCAACAGGCCGTCTTTTTTGTCGGTCGGCAAATTGAATGAGCCTTGCTCATCGGTCACCGTTCCTTGCACAAAGGTCGAGTCGGGAAGCGAAAGCAGCATCACATTCACGAAGGGCATTGGTTCGCCGTTTTCATCGGTAATGTGCCCGACTAAGCTTTGGTTTTGAGCCAATGCTGAAACCGTCATCAGCAATGCAGCGGTAAGCGTTATCAATTTCAGTGTTTTCATCTTTTTGAGTTTATTTTTCAACTTCTATTCTCATTTCGCAATCCGCTCCCCCACCCAAAATGGAGTGACAAAGCGTTACGGTGAAGTTTTTGCCTTTCCACAAACTTTGCATCGAATAAATCACGCTTTGGCGTGAACATTCACAGAGCAAAGGTGTTGTGACATATCCTTTTTTGCACAATTCACAAGTGCATTTCAAAAAGACCAGCCGATAGACACGACCTTTTTCGACGACCTCACCTTTCACTCCAGGCAAATCATTGGCCATCTCAAAGAAAACATCCATGTCACCTTTAGCGTCCTCATAGAGTTTTTGGTAAACCGAAAGCGTACCACCTTTCACACAGTTCTTTCCACATTCCGCGAAGAAAATTGACCGTTGTTCCGGTGAAAGCTGTGCAATGCCTTTCTCGAACCCCTTAAACCAATTTGATATTTCCATGTCAATACATTTTTTTCTTATTCACTATACGGTTTATCACCTAACGGGCTAGTGCAGCCCCAATCTTTGGCGAACTGCTCAAACTCCCCGTTGACTTTCTTCAAAAACAGCAGGCTTACCATTTTGCGAACCAGCCAAGGATATTGTTCCATGCCTGTAAATTTGGTGGCTTCGGGAGAGAGAAAATTACCTTTTTGTGCAAAGAGTTGCCCCATTTCAAAGTATGGGGTCACCATCTTGGCCACTTGATCGGCTGGTGCGGTGCGGATACGGAAACTGCCGCCATGGATGAGTGTGCCGCCGTAACTGCAACCAAGTTGTTTGGGTAGTTCTCGCAGGAAGCGTTCACATAGGCGGAACTCATTCCCTTCATCCATGCCACCATGGAGCATAAAGGATAGTTCGGCAGGCTGCTTGTGTTCCTTAGGCAGTGTTTCCAAGAATTCCAGCATCAAGCTAGGTACGCATTCCACGTAAAGCGGGAAGGCAATCAAAGTACGTTCGTTGTTGATGAAAGCCTCGCGTGCCGCATCCCATTCCTTGCGGTTGGAGAGGTTGTGAAGTTCCCAGGTGACACCACCCTCTTCCATGCCTTTGGCAAAGGTGTGGACGATTTTGTCGGTGTTACTGTATTTCTGCACTCTTGGGCTGCCGTTGATGATAACGATATGAGTTGGTTTAGAGTTTAGAGTTGAGTGTTTAGAGTTTTGCACCCAACGAATGTCCACCAATGTTGGCAGCGGTACGTTTGCACCAATCTTCCAACAATGCTTGGTCAGCGGCTCCTTGATACAAAAGGCCGATGTTGAGCGCGTGGTAACGCAACTCATGGCGCATCCAGCCGTCGCGGAAGCCGATGGTCATATTCAGCATAGGCATAATACGATCCATCATTCGTTTGCCTTTGTAATCCAGAAAGCCAAACCGTGTGTCGGAGACAAGCCAGATGTTATCGGCCTTCACCAGTTTCTTGAGAATGTTCTCATAATCGTCCTTGATGGCGCAAATGCCAGGTGTTTTGAGCCAGCACTGGTTGCAGCCCATACAATGCGCAATGTTCATGTCGGCGGTGTCGATGATTTCAACCTCTTTGTCAGGAAGCAGAGCGATAATCGTTTCTTTGTCAATGCTTGCTCCTAATGTGTTCAATACCAAATTCATTGTTTGCTTCTATCAAATCGACCGCAAAAATAGCGCATTATCCGTTCCGAAGCGAAAACTCTATATGGACAATAATGTGGACAATGTGCACACAAACTACCTTTGCAAATGAAAAAATCATAGTTTTGCAGCGTTAATCCATAATTTGAACAAAATGAAAAAAGTTCTGCTTTTCTTAATTGTGATAATTTGCGCTATGAACAGCTGGGCGCAAAGTCCTCTCCTGAAAACCGTCGAAAAACCAGATGCGGCCACTCCGACGCTTCGCGCGGATGGCTTTCTTGGTTCGCATTGGACACAGGATTTTCCCTACAACCAACTTTGTCCAAGAGACCCAGTGAATGGCAACGCCTATAGCTTGGCAGGCTGTCCTGCCATTGCCATGGGACAGATCATCAATTATTTACGCACAACCCAAGACACCCGCTTTACCGACGATGACGACTATAACCATTACTATGCCGGCCGCAATTATGTTATTGATGACGATTGGGCAAGCTTGAAATTCCCGTCCTTCCCAATGCTGAATGAAATGTTGGATTCCATTGATGCCACTTTCGAGCGCGGCGAGGAACTG
>CADAPW010000084.1 GCA_902789915.1 uncultured Bacteroidia bacterium
CACGTACTTCAGGATGAAGTCGTGCACGTCCATGATGTTCTGGATGCGGTTGTGGATGAAGAAGACCTGTCCGTTGCGGGCGAGTTCAAACTGGATGGCATCGCGGATGAGTTCGCCGTCAAAGCCGCGCAACTCGGTCTGCACGGGATAACGGTTGGGTGGCGGCGTGGTGATGACGCTGAGGTCGCGCGCACCCATCATGGAGAACTGCAGCGTTCTTGGGATAGGCGTGGCGGTCAAGGTCAGCGTGTCGACATTGGCCTTCATCTCTTTCAGTTTCTCCTTTACGGCCACGCCGAATTTCTGCTCCTCATCGATGACGAGCAGGCCCAAGTCCTTGAACTTCACATCCTTTCCCGTGAGGCGGTGTGTGCCTATAATGATGTCGATTTCGCCTTTCTCGAGGCGTTTCAGGATCTCGGTCTGCTGCTTGGTCGTCTTGAAGCGGTTGAGGTATTCGATGGTGACGGGGAAGCCGTTGAAGCGTTCGGTAAAGGTGTGGTAGTGTTGTAGGGCTAACACGGTTGTCGGCACGAGCACAGCCACTTGTTTCGAGTCGCAGCAGGCCTTAAAGGCGGCACGCATGGCCACTTCAGTCTTGCCGAAGCCGACGTCGCCGCACACGAGGCGGTCCATGGGGTTCTCGCTTTCCATGTCGCGTTTCACGTCGTTGGTGGCTTTCAGCTGGTCGGGGGTGTCCTCGTAGATGAAAGAGGCCTCCAACTCGTTTTGCAGGTAGTTGTCGGGCGAGAACTTGAAGCCAGACGTGCGTTTGCGCTCGGCGTAGAGCTTAATCAGTTCGCGGGCGATGTCCTTGACCTTGCTCTTGGTCTTGTTCTTCAGTCGGTTCCAAGCGCCGCTGCCGAGGGTACTGAGCTTGGGCTCGGTACCGTCCTTGCTGCTGTATTTGGCGATACGGTGGAGTGAATGGATGCTCACATAGAGCAGGTCTCCGTTGTTGTAAATCAAGCGGATGGCCTCTTGTGGCTTGCCGTTGTTCTCGATGGTCTCCAAGCCGTCGAAACGCCCGATGCCGTGGTCGATGTGGGTGACATAGTCGCCGGGCTTCAGCTCGTAGAGGTCTTTCAGCGTGATGGCCTGCTTGGTCGAGAAGTTGTCGCGCAGGTGGAAGCGGTGGTAACGCTCGAAGATTTGGTGGTCGGTGTAGCAACACACCTTCAGGTCTTCGTCGATGAAGCCGCCGTGGATGGCGATGGTCTCGGTCTCGAAGTCGCGATGGCTCTCATCGTTGTGGTTGATGTCGTTTAGGATAGCCTGGATACGTGAGAGTTGTTTACTGCTTTCTGAGAACACGATGACACGGTAGCCTTCTTCCTTATGCTCGGCAATGTCGTCGATGAGCAGGTTGAAGTTCTTGCTGAATATCGGCTGGGGCTTGGTGTGGAAGTTGACAGTTGTCAGGCTGTCACATTGTGGCAGCAGTGCATTTGAACGGGGATTGAAATCGCCCGTTCCTGTTATGTCCACCCTTTCAGGGCTTTGGTTGACTCGCTTCGCGTCATCGCGAGGTACGAAGCGATCCAGAGTGTCAGTTATCAGTTTGCTGGAAACACCAAACTCAACCGTGGGGTGTTTTATAAGGTTCGAAAGCAATTCATCCGACTTGCTGAACAACTGTCCAGGTTTCAAGGCCTTCACTTCTTCGTCCTGCTCCTGCATCTTCTCGAAGGCTTCCACGGCGCGGTCGTATTCCTTGTCGACCTGCGTAGCAAAGAAAGCCATGTCGGTGAGCCATACAGTGGTCGTTTCAGGCAGGTATTGCAGGATGGCCTCACGGTCCTCGATGAAGGCGCGTTCCTGCATATTGGGCAGCAACACGATCTGTTTCAGCTGCTCGATGGAGAGCTGGTCGGCGATGTTGAAACTACGGATGCTTTCTACCTCATCGAAATTAAACTCGATACGGTAGGGGTAGTCGTTTGCGAAGGAGAACACGTCGACAAGACCGCCACGGATGGCAAACTGTCCTGGCTCCACTACGAAATCGACGCTCTCGAACTCGTAGTCGTAGAGCAAGTCGGTGAGGAAATCGAGGTTGACCTTTTCGCCTACCTTGAGTTTGAATGTGTTCTTGGCCAGCAGTTTGCGTGTGAAGACCTTTTCGCTCAATGCCTCTGGATAACTGACAATCAAGGTCTTGCGTTCGGAGGTGGAGACGCGTTGCAGCACCTCGGTTCGCGAGAGGATATAGGTGTTGTCGGGTTTCTCAGGCTCGTAGGGACGCTTGTAAGAAGTGGGGTAGAAGAGCACCTGCTTCTTGCTGTAGTCCATGCCGCGCTCGCCGAGCAGACTTTCGAGGTCGTTGTAGAAATAGGCTGCGTCTTCCTTGTCGGCGCAGACGATGAGGTGCTGGCCGCCGATTTGCCGGAAGGTTTCCTCCACGACGAAGGCCTTCGACGAGGCCGCCAGGTTGGAACAAAGCAAATGCCCTCCATCGCGCAAAGTCTTGACTATCGCGTTGATGTGGGCATCATTTTTATAAGGTTGGTTAGAAATGCTTGCCACGTTGCTCTAAAATTGTGGCGCAAAGGTACAAATTTTATTCGATTACGATTTTTTGCGTCTTCACGTCGTCACCATTGATGAGGCGCAGGACATACACGCCCGCCGTCATTCCGTTTGTAGAGACGTTGCGTGCAACGTCTAAACAGCGGATGACACGTCCCGTCATATCCACCACTTGCAGAGACGTATTGCATGCGTCTCCAACACCCGCGATGACGATTTCCCCATTGCTGACATACGCAAAAGTTTCATCGTCGCCATCTGCGTCCTCGCAGTTGGTGGCAAACACCAACCTGAATCTGGATTCATAATCCGTCGTCTTACCCTCGAAGGTGTAGCTCGGAGTGACCAATAGGTCAACATCGTTACCCGTCATGTTGTCAATGAGGTGAAGGTAGTTCAAGTCCAGTTTCTCGGTCTCGAAACTGAGAGTGTAGGACCCGTTCTTGGCAGTTCTCAGGTTGATGGGCAACTCCGTTAGGCCCTCGGCGTTGGCCACGGCAAGTTTTTTGCCGTTTTGTGGAATGTAAATCGTTGAAGTCGAGTTTTCTTGAGGATACTTGGCCAATTGGCATTGCTGCTGGAACATGATGCGGACTTGGTCGATGGCCTTGGCGCCTTTTTGGTCGGCGTGGTTGAGCCTGACAGCAATCTTGCTGGAAGTAGGAGGTGCGGTTTTGCTGAAGGTGACGCTTTCTCCTTCTTCTTGGGCTTGTACCAGTACCGCTGCACAAGGTGCAATGGGAGTGTCATTGTCGACCAAGACAAATTTAGTGCTGTCGCTATCAGCATTGTAGTTCAGCACATAAAACGACCTTTCGATGTAAGCGTTGCAAGGGTAGGGGTTGCCGATGAGGTTGAAGCCCGCAAAAAGGGTGCCGGCATCCAAGGTCAGCTCGGTAGCCGCGGCGGTGCCTGCGAGAGTGCCCACAAAAGAAAGTGTGGTTTCGTCGCTGTTGGCATAGAGGTAGCCCACCTTTGGCTCGATGTCGGTGAAGACGTCGGCTTCATAGTTGCGCCATTCCTTGGCGTTTCCGTTGCCGTCGGTGCCCGATGGGTCGAAAGCATAAAGGTCGTATTCGTTTTTGAGAAGCCCAGGAATGTCTTCTGCTTTGAGGCTCTCGGTGACGGGTGAGGCGATGAGGTTCCAGCCGTCGTTTGTGTTTTCGGAGAAGGGCTGTATGGTCTTTTTCACCGTGGCTTTCACGCCTTCACTGCCGTTGATGAGCTGAGCGCCGTTTTCGAGGATGAGATGCTCGGGATTAGTGTTGACGAGGGTGCCGCTAACAGCGATGGTGCTTCCACTCAAGCCATAGAGGTAGTCGTTGTCTCCTAATGATAGACTATTGAGACTGACGTTGCCGTCTGCCACATAAATGGAATTGCTGGCTGACGAGGCGTAACCCTCCGTGACGGCTGTAACCTGATACTGGTTGATGCCGTTGCTATAGGGTGTTGTAATATGGGGGACGGTAATGCCTGCAGTGACGAGGGCACCGTTACGGTAGAGGCTGTAGGTGTAGTCTTCTCCGTCTGACAAGTCAAGGATGAACGACCAGGCATAGTACGGATAGGAATCCCAAAAATCATAATCCGGGAACCGATAATATAAGGCGTCGTTGCTGTTTGTGCCTTCATAGGAAGTGTTCATCAACAGGGCACCGCTTGTTGTCACCGTGACCCAAAGCACTTTGTTGGGATTGATAGTGATGGGATTGGCAAAGACGTAGTCTATGGTCTGACGGTCTTCCGTCGATGTATAGTTGCCTTCGTGTAACAACGTTCCTGGAGTCAAATCGTCACCTTCGTAAATTCTTATGGTGCAAGTGCTTCCTGCCTGTTTTACGGAGAAATGGAGGTGCTCGATTTGCATGCCTGCATACGGTCTGAGCATGTTGCTCGGGAATCTTTGGGCTGCCGTGTGTTCTTTTCCGAAGTCATAATAGTAATTACCTAAGTCGGTGTAGTAAAGTCTGTTCCATTTCAGTTCAACGGTGCGATTGCTGGTTTCGATGTCAGTCGCCATAAGGTTGAAGGGTGTGTATGTAGCGGCTATGTTGACGGTTGCAAGATTGGATGGCAAGGATGTTTGATGGTTGCTGCCGTTGCTCCTGATATAATAGATGTTCTCTCCAGCTGGCGCATTTTCATCAAGGTATGTCGTTCCTGTAACCGAGGCGGTGATGATGGTGCCGTTACGGTAGACACTGTAAGAAGCAACATTAGAAGCCGCGCTCCAACTCAAACTCACGTCAAAGCCACTCACAGTGGCGACGAGGTTTGTGGGCGCGCTGATACTTGTCATGTAGTTGATGGCAGCCAACGCATCGATACGCCCCGAGCCATAGTAGTTGTTCTTCGAGGTTTGTCCCTCGCAAGGCACGGCTGTGGTCTCGATGATGGAGTCGATTTCGGCTGGTGTCAGCATGGGGTTGGCTTCAAGCATCAAAGCCATCACGCCTGCCACGCATGGAGTCGCCATGGAGGTGCCGTCTTTGGTGGTATAACCAGAATTGGAAGAATAGGATAAGGAAACGATGGAACTACCGGGAGCGACGATGTCGGGTTTGATCAATCCGATGTAATGTGCATCGTTTTCAACCCAGGGGTAGTCGTGATAATGCCCAATGCCGTCGCCTTCTGTCCATGTCGAAGGTCCGAAGGCTGAGAAAGGGGAGCGCAAGTCGTCGCTTGTTGTAGACCCAACGGTGACGGCGGCACTGCGTCCGCCATCCAAGGTCTGGTCGGGATGATGCCAAGGAGAAGGGCAATTGCCAGGCGAATCGACATTGTAAGGTACGGGATATTTCAATTGCCCGTCTTCATATTTGCTACCCATGTTGCCTGCCGCCACCGAAGCCACCACGCCGCAATGCAGCACGTTTTCCATGATGAGTCTGTCGCCCCAGTAGCCCCCCGTGCCGTTAGATCCCAACGAAAGGCTTAAAACGTCGGCGCCATGCGATACTGCAAATTGAATGGCAGCCCAGGTTAGTGACTTCAGGCCTCCCTCGGGGCCCAACGTTTTTAATGCCATGATGGTGGCGTTTTTGGCGATGCCACATTGTTTGTTGTTGGTGCCGTAGCTCGACACGGTGCCGGCGCAGTGGGTGCCGTGGCCGTGGTCGTCCATGGGGTTGTTGTCGTTGTTGATGAAATCCCAGCCATGGTTAGGGAATTCATCGCCACCATCCCACATGTTGTCTCTGATGTCGGTGTGGTTGTAGTTCACGCCAGTATCGATGACGGCGACAATGACACCTCTGCCGGTATAACCCATATTCCATACAGCGGGGGCGTTGACCTGGGTGACATTCCATTGGTTGGTTGCACGAGGGATGTCGATGTCAAGCGCTTCTTCGTTTTCGCCATCGGCAACATGGATGATATGGTCTTTGGCGACGAAAGCCACATCAGGGCGTTCGGCGATGGCAAGCACCATGTCTTTTGTAGCAGTGCAACAGATGCCATTGAAGATCCAAAACGAACGGATGTCTTTAATCACCCCGCCTTTTTGGCCTTGTT
Source organism: uncultured Bacteroidia bacterium (assembly GCA_902789915.1). GTDB lineage: Bacteria > Bacteroidota > Bacteroidia > Bacteroidales > F082 > Limimorpha. Next base: position 6,052 of record CADAPW010000084.1, read on the forward strand.
GAAGCTCTTCTAGCATCGCCTTCTGTTCTTCTTTGGCGATGCGTTGCAATTCGTTGACCACATGCTCCCTCTTTTGGGCCTTGCCCATGTGTTGTGTTTGCTTTGTCATTTCTAGTGCATCGAATTGGCGACGCATCAGGATGACGATGTGGAACATCTCATCGACGGAAGACTTGCTCCATTCTTCCTGCAAATCCGTGGCTATCTTGTGGCTTCCAAAATCCTGGGCAGTCAGTTGGAAGGCCATCGCTGTCAATACAGCGAGGAAAAAGAGTTTCTTCATGTTGGCAGGCCTTCGTTATCGCACCACAATCTTCTGCGTCTTGACCTTCTCGCCGTTGATAAGGCGCACGACATAAACGCCTGCCGCCAGCCTGCTTGTAGAGACGCGATTTATCGCGTCTCCTGCTAAGACCATGCGTCCCATCATATCCACCACCTGCAGTGACGCGCCCTGGCACGTCTCCAACAGACGGATTTCACCGTCGGCATAAAATGCAAAATGTTCATTGTCGCCATTCGCGTCCTCGTGGATGGGTGCAAAAATCAGCCTAAACCTCGATTCATAATCGTTGGCATTCCCCTCGAAAGTGTAGCTAGGTGTAGCCAAAAAGTCTACATCTTCTCCCGTCATGTTGTCGATGAGGTGGAGGTAGTCTAGGTCGAGGTTCTGGCTGTCGATACGCAGGGTATAGGTGCCGTTTTGTGAGGCCTTGAAGTTGACGGGTATCTCCGTCTCGGTTTGTGCGCATACTACAGCGTAGTCTTTGCCGTCCTGCGGGATGTACAGCTCCGTGGCGTTGTGGCCGAGTCTGAGTTTCCTGAGCATGGAGCCGCCGTTGAAGCGGACGAGGGCATTGTCCATGACACCGCCATGGGGCTTGCTGATGCTGAGATTGAGCAGGCCGGGAACGACTTCGATTTCGCCGCCATCTCCGATAGGTTCAATGTCACCGTATTCTATAAAGCTCTGTCCGTTACCTGTGGCTTGCACGAGCACGGCTTCCATCGGAGCGAGGACAATCTCGTTGCCCGTGACAGGCTTCACCTCAAAGCCGTCGCCTTCGCTGTTTAAGGTCAGGCAGTTGGGCGCGCTGACCCAGCCGCCGTTGTGGGTGTCGGCGATGCTGAATTCAGCCTGGTAAGCGTAGGGGTTGCCCACCAGCGTTAGGCTGTGAAGGTCGTCGTTAGCGACATAGTTCAGGTTACCGATGCCAGTAAAGCTGCTGTTCAGTTGTCCGGCAAAGGCAAGCGTGGTGGTCGCATTGTTGGCATAGAGGTAACCCACACCGGCGTCGAGGGTGGTGAAGTTGCCTTGGACCTCATAGTTGCGCCATTCCAGTTGTTCGTTGGGATCCCATGCATAGAGGTCGTAGGTGCCGTTGGTCATATTGGTGACTTGGGTAGGCTGTATGCCAGCCACGGGCGACGCGATGAGGTAGTAGCCTTCATGGTCGTTGTGGACGGTGGTGTAGCCGTCGATGTCTTTATACATGGTGCCAGCCACAGCACTGCTTTCGAGCTGTGCGCCTTCTTCCAAAACGAGGTGGGCAGGGTTAGTGTTGCTGATGGTCCCGCTGACGGTGAGTTTGCTGCCTTCGGTGACGGTCATCATGTCGTTGGCGTCTAATGTTAACGAAGCCAATGAGGCATTGCCCAGGGCGAAGCCAACCATGTTGGAGGCATCGGTCTCTCCGTCATAGTAGTTGGTCTTCACGGTGTACCTATGGGCAGCGTTGTTGGCAACATTGCTGACGGTGTAGCTGGTGGTGTTGATATTTGAAGCCACCTGACTGGTCCCGTCATACAGATTGTAGGTATAGGTGCCGTCGGTGACATAGGCTTTGATGAGGAAAGCTGCATTGCTGTATGTATAGACCCGTGATGTGGGTGCGGATGTATAATAGTTAGCGTTACTACCTGAATAGGAGCAATATGTTGCTGGATAGTTTCGACCTGACGGATCATACATGAAAATCCAATAGTCATAGGAACCATCAATAATTAGATTGCTGGATAAGTCAAAGTCAAACCAGCCAGTTGCGTCAACATTAAGCGATTGCTCTAGGACTTTTGTTTGTGGGTGATTGGAATTTGTCCCTTTATATATGTAAATCTTATATGCGCCGGCTTCATTAGCATAAAACGCAGCCTTATACATTACCATGTTGTTGTACGAGTTGAGGTTCTCGGCGAGATACCGATGCCCCCAGTACATGTTGCTTCCGTTGCCATAACCAACATTGCCTGAATGTTCTCCACTTCCGTATGTAAGTGTTGCTGTTGGTGTTTCCGGATAGCACCATTCTGGAGTCGTCCATGAGAGGCTGACATCGTTCCCAGACAAGATTCCCGCCAAGTCGTTGACGATGGGAGTCGGATAATTTATCGTAATTGTGACCGTATTTGAAGGCAGCGACAATTGGCCGTTGGAATCAACGGCACGGATGTAGTAGCTATTGGTGCCAAACGGAGCCGTCTCTGGATAAGAGGTGGATGCCGTGTTGCCAATGAGGCTGTTGTTACGAAATACGTTGTAACTTGACGCAGCGTTAACCCCAGTCCAACTCAAAGTGATATCCTGTGTTCCATTTAGGGTATAAGTAAGATTGGTGGGGGCTGCTAAAGAGGATGCAGGTTCGATGCCAATAATGGCTGCTTGGTTGTTTGTGAAGTTATAGTTACTTCCGCCTGCTCCACCGCTGCCAGGGTTCAAACTTGTCAGTGCATAGAAACCATTATTGTTTCCGCTCCATCCCCAGTTGAAGTGGAAGTTGTCGTTGTTGTCATATCCGTCGCACACAAAAGCATGGCCTCCCGTTCCTCTTCCACTGTATTGAACGGGTTTGCTCGCGTTCAAGTCGGATTTGAGGAGGGCAATCCAGGCATCATTCGTGTATGAGGACTTCTCTTGGAAAGTTGCGGTGGATTTGTAGTTGAAATAGGTGATTAGTGCATTGGGCACGTATGCCGAAACAGCACCGCTACCGCCATTGGCGCTGATGTCATAATTCATGTCTACAGACACGCCGCAATGATACATCAGGGTGGCTATGGCGTTTTGTTCCAATCGTAGGTCGTGGCACCGAAGTTGGCGGATTGCACACCGTATTCAGGATGGGCTGTAGGGGTGTAGGAATGCGATCCAATACCACTCGAGGGATATCCCCAATATTTCATAACTTGTGCCATGGCAGTAGCCACGCAGCCCGTAACAGTTCGCTCGCCAGCGTTGTTATCGTAGGGGCAAAGGTTGTTGTATAGTTCACATATCAGTTGAATCTGCCCGTTGACAGGACCATAAATACCATTTTGGTCCCAAGTGGTCTGCAACAGGGGATTCACGACAGCCGTCGCCCTGCCAGCCTTGCTGTTACCGTTAATCAAGTCTCTCCACATCTTGGCAGTCTCAGCCGTGGCCTTCATTTTGCTGTCATGGATTTCGTCGTTGTAGCCTTGCAGCCAGCCACTCACATTGGTAGGCATGTTCTCGACGACAAACCTCCCCGTCAGCGAATACCCCAAAATGGGTTGTACGCAATCATCCGCAGCCATCACCACAAAGCCTTGCTCGGCGTTGAAGATGTAAAGGTTCGTGAATCCCGCTCCCTTCGTGAGGTCGGTCAGCTGTGCGGCCTTCGTACCATTGTTGCTTAAAAAAGTTGCAGCCACTTTGCGTGCCGTTTCGGGGGTCACGCGTTCGGCCATCATCGGCATTGCCACCATCAGCACCAATGCCAAAATCATCGTATATCTTTTCATATTTTTGGGTGTTTTTATTCTGTTAATAATAGGCTGCAAAAATAGGAAAT
>CADAPW010000085.1 GCA_902789915.1 uncultured Bacteroidia bacterium
CTGCGGCTCGGCCGTCAGGGTGATGGTGTTGTCGCAAATCAGCTCGACGCTGTTGCTGCCGCCCGAGACATAGGTCGGCATGGGGCCGGAGGTCACGTTGCCGGTCACGGGTGTCGCGGTGGTGCTGGCGGTGAAGGTGCCCCACAGTTTGTCGGAGGAGTCCTTTGAGGTGAGTACGATCTTGGTCACCTGTTTGCCTTCGCCCTTGAGGGGGAAGCAGATGCCGCCGCACACATTATAGAAGTTGAGCACGTTGCTGGTCGCGTGTGCCACCATGGGCATAGTTCCGTTGCCGAAGGTGCCGGTCACGGTCATGTGCTGCTGCTGGGGCAGGGTGAAGGTGGCGGTGGTGCCGCTGAGGGTAACCATGCTGTAAGGATAGGCGGCGTCGTAGTCGGGCGAGCGGTTGAAGGTGCTGCCCGTGTAGAAGGTGCCGTTCATGGTATTGATGCCTTCAACCACTTGGAAGGGAGCCTGTTGGCTGGCGCTGTTCTGCACCAGGATGAGGTCCTCGTCCATCCACTTGATGTCCTGGCCGTCGAGGTAGGTCTTGGCCGTCGGGTCGCCTTTCTCGATGCATGCTGTGAAGCTGATGCCGTCGAGGTTGAGGTTGGCATGGGCATTGGGTTTGTCCTCTTTCTTGCACGAGGCGAGGAGGCTGACGATGGTAGCACCCAACACCACCATGCCTATGAGGAGCGTTCTGTTGATTCTGTTGGTTTTCTTTTTCATTTTAGGATGTTTTGCTTTATTGTTTGTCTGTTGTTGGTTGTGTTTCTGTGGGTTGTGGCGTGGTTCAGTCACCGCTGTAGTATTCCATGAACTGCGCCTTTCTCTCCACGCTCTTGAGCATCAGCTCGCGCTCGGTGGGGTTGTCGGGGTCGTTGCTTCGAGGCGAAATTTCGATGTCGCTGTAGTTGCTCATGCGGAGGAAACGCAGCTCGCCGTTCAGCACGCTCCTTCTCAAGGAGATGATGATCATCCCTAGCTCGAGGATGATTAAGGCGACGAAGAAACGCCTTATCCTCTGCATGCGCTTGAACTCTTTCACGCTCATTTTTACGGGAATGAGAAGTATTGTCTCCCGACGCTTTCAGTGCTGTTGCCCAAAAGGCCTGAGTCGCACAGCACGCAGGGCATCTCAATGCAGATTACTTCCGCCCGCGGCGGTTCGTAAGTTGTCTTTCTTTGGCGGTTCGCCATTTCTTTCGTTGTTTTCATTTGTTTTATTTGTTTGATTGTGTTTGTGATTATTATTTGTGGTCTTTCTTTTTCTTTTTCGTAAGGTAGGCTCCGCCCAGCAAGGCCAAAGTGAGGATGCCGTTGCCCAAGGGGGCGTAGGCGTTGGCTTGGTCGTAGTCCACGTTGTGGTAGGGGATGCGGCCCAACACATCCATGTCGCCAGCAGTCCTGCTGTTTTCTTCCTCGTTCATCGTGAAGACCTGTGCGTGTGCTGTGCCCGCCAGCAGGAGCAGCAGGGCTGCCAGGATGATATTTTTTTTTGCTTTCATTTATCTATCTCTTTTGTTTTCGAACCTTTTCTTTGTTGAGGTTCCCGCTTCGCGGGAATGGAGTGTTGCTTTTGTTATTAAACAGCGGCGGCATTGGGTGCTTAAAGACTTGAAGAATCCTCAAGCCGCCGCTTTGTAATTTCATGCTATCCTCCATTCCCCGCAAGGGGAATCTCACTACTCTATTATTATTTTCTGTACTCTATCATTCATCCTTAATATGTAAACTCCTGCCGGCACATCAGGCAGCATAATTGTCGTCTGCACGCCGCTCACATTCTTTGTCATCACTTGTCTACCCATCATGTCGAACATCTGCAAGGCGGCGGCTCCTGAGCCTGTCGAAGGACCGCCGTTCACCACCAGCTCGTTGCCCATGATGAAGGCGAAAGTCCCTGAGCCTGTCGAAGGGCCGTCTTCGTTCTCTTCCACGCCGGTGTATTCAAACGCGAGCTTGAATCGGCTCTTGTAGTCGGTAGTCTTGGAAGTGAACCTGTATTCTCTTTCTTGCAGGCAGTCGATGTTGCTGCCGGTCATGTTATCTATAAGGTGGAGGTAGCTAAATTCGCCGTTCTCCATGTCCCAGGTGAGGGTGTAGGCGGCGTCGGCGCCGGTCTCGAAGCGCACGGGCACCTCGCTGATGCCAGGCAGGGTGAAGGCGATGGCGTAATCTTGGTCCTCGTAGTGGGAGTAGATGCAGCCCGTGCCGAGGTGCAGGTCGTATTGCTTGATGGCACCGCCCGTCTCGGGTCTTCCCAGCTCGATGGTGGCGATGTCGCGGTTGCCGTCGTCCTCGGTCACGATGAGGTTGATCAGCGGGTAGTCGACGTGGTCGTTGCCGCGGAAGGTGGTCGTTTGGCCCGTCACACGCATTTCGTTGGTGAACGAGGCCGTGCCGCTGTTGGTGGCGAAGATCATGAAGCCCTGATGGGGATGCAGGTAGCGGTTGGCCGTCGAGGTGATGGCGTTGGAAGAGCCGCTGTAGGCATAATAGGTGTAGCCGTCCTTGTTGAGGATGACGTAGGAGGCGTTGGTCTTGGTGCCGCCCCAAAGTGCCTTGTTCACATCAGCGAACTCGTCGAAGTCGAACTGGCTCTGGTAGGGGTTGCCCAGCAGGTTGTAGCCCGTGCGGTAGGCGCTCTGCGCGGTGACGTGGATGGTGAAGGTGCCTTGGTTGAGCGTGCCCTTGGCCTCCAGGAGGCACTCGTTGTCGGTAGCCACGAGGTAGCCCTTGCCCTTGACGAGGGTAGGCTCGTTGATGTTCAGCGATGTGCTGTTGCTCGTGTTATTGTCCCAGTGGTAGTCGATATGCGGATGACTGGGATCCTCGTCTTCGTGGTGGTGGCTGTTGCCGTTGCGCTTGAAGTTAATCCAGTGGTACTCCGGCTCGTAGTAGGTGTAGAAGTCCCAATGGGTGTAGTAGTTGCCCGCGTTGTCTGCGTCGCTGAGGTTATTGTTGTTGGCGGGATAGCTCTGCCCGTAACTATGGCTCGGGAAGTAGCCGTAGGTGGCGTTGCTCTCGCTCTTCTGCGTGAAGAGGTAGTAGGGCATGCCCGAGGGGTGGGTGAGGCTGAAGGGCCAGTCGGTGTTGTCGTTATTATAGTTGAGGCCCAGCGGAGCGTTGCTCAGCGCGGGCGAGAACATGTGCCAGTGCACACCCTGGCTGCCGTTGGCGGGGTCGAGTGTGACGCCCACGTGGGCGTTGGTGATGGTGCTCGTGTGGACGAGGGATGCATCTTCGGCGAAGTACACGTTGGCACTGCCGTTGCTGGTGTTGACCCCAGTCTCTTCACCCCAGAAGAAGATGTTGTCGCCCGAGGCGTTATGTGTGCCGAGCATGGTGTTGAGGCTGCTGTTGTAGTTCAGCGTGTTGGCGCTGCTGCTCTTGGTGCCCACGCATTTCATGCCGGGCATTATTAGCAGGGGATAGTCGCCGTTGATGGGGCTGGCCATGGTGCGCGTCCAGCGGGCCAGGTCGGCGGGCACGGACTGCGCGGCGACCCAGGCGTTGAGTTCCGACAGGAGCGAGGCTGAGCCTCGAAGGTTGTCGTTGTGATGATAAAGGTAAGGTGTCTCCGTCTGGGAGAAGGCTCCCGTGTTGTTGCCCGAGGCGCCCGTGTTGGTGGCCGTGCCCATGTTGTTGGCGCTGCCTCCCGAGGCCAGTCGCACATAGCAGTTGGTGGCCGTGCCCATGCCACAGACGGCGTCGTTGGAGACGGCGAAGCTGTTGAGCAGGCTGCCCGAGGTGACTTTTCCGACCAGCGCGCCACGGTTGGTGCCGCCCGAGAGCGTGACCGTAGAGATGCAGTTGTAGACCGAGCCGCCGTCCAGCTCGCCCGCGATGCCGCCGAGGTTGGTAGCGCTTGAAGTGATGGTACTTGAGGCTACGACGAGGTTCTTGACCGTTCCAGTGACATAGCCGAACAGGCCCATATTGTCGTAAAGCAGCGTGCTGCTGAGGCCAGTGATGGTGTGGCCTTGGCCGTTGAAGGTGCCGCTGAAAGCCTTGTCGGAGCACGAGGTAGTGCAACCGATAGGCTCCCAGTTGTGGTCAGCCATGTTGAGGTCTGCCGTGAGCAGCACGGTCTTGCCCGAGTAGTTCCTGCCCGTGGCGATGTCCTTGGCGAGGTAGGCCAAGCCCGCCGCGGTGTTCACATGGGTGATGTAGCCTCCGCTTATCGTGCAGCCAGCGGCGTCGGCATAGTTGTACCAACTGTTGGCTGTTCCTGCTGGTACGACATACAGATTCCCATCGGAATTGGGGGAGGGGAATGCGGTGGAATAATATACATAACCTGATTCCAAAGAATAGGTAGCGGGGGAAGTACTTGTACGGAAACGTACTTCATCGCAAAAGAAATAATGGTTGGAATAGGCACTCTTACAATTGCTCGCCGTACCATTGGCAAATTGCAAAGGCGACGCAAACGGATAACTGGCATTCAGATAAAAAACAGTAACGCCGATGGAAGAGCCACATGACAAAGGCGAAAGGTCTGTGGGATTAATGTTAACCAGAAAACTGGTTAGGTTGTTGGTGTAAAGAGCCAAATTTGGACCCCAGGTGCCAGCAGTATTGTCTTTGATTACAACTTTACCCGACAAGTTCAGGTCTCTGTTGCTGTTGTTTGAGGAAATGCGGGGAAAATACACGCCACCGTAGGCCCCCGTTGCAGTATTGCCCGTGATGGTACAATCGATAAGGGTTAGATTGCCACCTGTTTGATAAATTGCACCGCTGCTGGTAGTGGCGGTATTGCCGGTAAAGGTACAATCCTGCAATGTCGTATTTCTAGGAGTTTCTCCATTGGATTTGTACAGAGCACCTCCTGATCCCCCCGTATTAGCTTGGAAAACACATCTTGTGCAATTCACCTCACAGGAAGCTTCACTGCATAATATAGCACCTCCATAGACGGCCGAGTTCATCTTGAATTCACAGTCTGTACAATTTAGAGTGGTGGATTTGTTCATATAAATCGCCCCACCCCCACTAGTACTATAATTACGAGTAGCAGTATTGTTATAAAAATTACAATGGTTCAATGTGGCCACTGATCCAACACCCTGTATCGACAAGACTCCTCCATTGTACGAATTTGAGGTACGGTTGTTCTTCATCGTAACATATTCAAGGTACACCTTGTTTTCATTACTATCTTGATCCAAAAACACTAAAGGATAATCACTTGTATTACCATTACCATCGATGGTAATTGTTTGGGAAGAAGTCCCTTCTATTCGCAAAACACCGCCATTTAATAAATAGAACACACCATTTACCCCCTCCCTAGAAATGGTTCGGTTCGCACCATTTGGTCTGATGGTCACCGTGCAACCAACAATGTACATCGCACCCGTCATCGTCACATCGTCAGTCATATTAATGGTTTGGTTGGAGGTAATCACACCTCCCGTCCACCATTGCGCGAAGGCCGTCCCATTCATTCCTGCCAATACCATCATCAGTAGCCCGATGCGTGCTATATAATTAATAAGGTGTGTTTTCATTTCGGTCGTTATAGTCTGTTCAACTTGCCACATATTTTTTCCAAAAAATATATATTGCTTCTATCTTTCGTTTCAGTCTGCAAAAATATTGCTTTTTTGCAATATATCTATATATTTATGCAATAAATTATAATAAAAAATTGCATTTTATTAAAAATCAATGCTTTAATATTGCAATTATGGAAAGCATTTTGAAAAATATAGAGGCCATACGCAAGGAAAAGCATATCAAACAGGAAGTTATAGCCGCGGAGCTAGGCATCAAGCAAAGTTCCTATTCAAGCTATATCACCCGCGAGAGCGACATTACCTTCAGCCGTTTATCGCGTATAAGCGATATTCTGGGCCTCTCCGTTATTGATATTATCACTTGGCCCGAAAAATACGTGCCCGAGTCGACGACCCATCCATGTGACGGCTGCATGGAGAAGGAACGCACCATAACGCATCTTAACAAATACATCGAAGTACTGGAAAAGAAGCTCGGAGGGTAGACCACCGACACGGGCGAAATCTATATGGTTTTTGGTAGATTTCGCCCGAAAAAACCTATTTCCAGGGCGAAATCTATATGATTTTTGGTAGATTTCGCCCGAAAAGTTTGGATGATTCTTCCTTTTGTTGTATTTTTGCATGGTCAATACAAGAATTTATATGGAAAAAATTATCGGAAGAGACCTTGAGATAAGGAGATTGAATGCTATTGCAGACAGCCCACGTGCCGAGTTTCTTGCCTTATTTGGGCGGAGACGGGTGGGTAAGACCTTTCTCGTCAACCAGATTTTCAACGGCCGTTTTGCCTTCAAGATGACGGGAGTCATAGAAGGCTCGCTGAAAGACCAGTTCACCGCTTTTTCCGATGCCATGGAAGAGTTTGGCTATGGCATGTCTGAAACGCCCCAAGACTGGATGTCGGCATTCATCATGCTGAAAAACGAATTGAAAGAAGTGACGAAAAAAAATGAACGCTGCATCATCTTCATCGACGAGCTGCCAGCCTTGGATGCCGAAAACTCCAATGTCGCCAGTGCAATAGGCTATTTCTGGAACAATTGGGCTTCGCTTCAGGATAATGTCGTGCTCATCATTTGCGGCAGCGCGACAAGCTGGATGATCACCAACGTCATCGACAGCAAAGGTGGCCTGCACGACCGCTTAACCGAAGAAATGCCTATCCACCCTTTCACTTTGCGTGAAGTGGAAGAATACTATAATGCCCACCAATTCGCATGGAACAGACAGATGGTGCTCCAATCCTACATGGTCTTTGGCGGCATCCCTTATTACCTCAGCCTATTGGATAAAAACGAAAGCCTGGCGCAAAACATCGATCGACTCTTCTTCGGTCGCGACACAAAGATGCGACGTGAGTTCAGGCGCCTTTTCAACACGCTCTACAAAAGTCCGAACCGATATATTGAAATCATAAAAGCCCTAAGTAAAAGCCGCAAGGGGATGACACGCGAACAGCTGGCCAAAGAATTGAAATGCGACAATAACGGACATTTAGGCAACAAATTGGAAGACCTTGTCCAATGCGACCTGGTTCGAAAAAACATCGTCCGCGAAAAAGCAATCAAGAGCAAAGACGCCATCTACCAGCTTTGCGACTTCTACAGCTTGTTCTATCTCACTTTCGTCGACAAGGCCGAGGTGGAGACAGAGTATTGGACGCACCACATCAACACGCCGGAAGTGAACACTTGGATGGGGCTTGCCTACGAACGTATTTGCATGGCACATCTTCCACAAATTAAACGGGCGCTTCGTATCGACGGTATCTCCACCCTCTGCTACTCGTGGCGAAGCAAGACATCAAAGCCTGCGGCTCAAATCGACATCATCATTGAGCGGGCAGACCGAATCGTTAATGTATGTGAAGTGAAATACAGCCAAGACAAATACGAGCTTGACAAAGAAGAATACGAGAAAATCAACCGAAGGCGAATGGCATTCATCAACGAGACAGGCCTTCGTCACGCCTCCTGGCTCACCATGATTACCACAGAGGGGTTGTCAAAAGGTATGTATTCCGATATGATTCAGAGCCAAGTGACTTTATACGACCTGTTCGTCTAAACGATACTGGTCGGAATCTCGATTTTTTATTTTATCTGAAGTATACCCTGGTAATTCCCGTGCCACCCGTTTCCAACGAGGCGTCGCAGAAGCGTTCCACCTCGTGGATGTGGCTGAGCTTTTCGCGGATGAGCTTGCGCAGGATGCCGTTGCCCTTGCCGTGAAGGATGCTCACCTCTTTGATGCTGAGTAGTTTGGCTTCGTCCAAGTATTTGTCGACGATGTCCAAGGCTTCTTCGGCGCGTTTGCCGCGCACGTCAAGGGTGAGGTCGAAATGCTCGGCTTTCTCGCTGAGGTCTTGGGCGATGCCGTTCTGCCAACGGCGTTGGGTTTTACGGGCCTCAGCGCGGCTTACTTTACGGAGCTTGTCGGGGCTGGTGCGCAGGCGGATGCTGTCGAAGAGGATGGTGGCATCGGTGTCGCTGATGGCCAAAACTTCGCCCACCACTTGCATCTCCTCGATGCAGACGGTGTCGCCTACCTTCAAAACCACCTCGCTTTCTTCCTTTTTCTTTTCCTCAGCCACTTCCTTGGCTTTTTGGGCAATCTCCTGCTTGGTCTTCTCCAGGTTCTGGCGGATCTCCTTGGTTTTGGTCTTCTCTGCCTGTGCTTCCTTGATTTCCTTGATGGTGCGCTCTATTTGACTGTTGGCTTTTTGTATCAGCTCCTGCGCTTCGGCGGCGGCATTGCGGAGGTATTGTTTCTTCTTGCTCTCTAACTCTGAAAGCAGACCTTTGTATTTGTCTACCACCTCGGTGAGCAGCTGGTCGGCGATGCGCAGGTCTTGTTCCTTCTTGCGGATGGCTTTCTTGTCGACCTCAAGTTGTTGCAGCTGTTTCTCAAACTTGAGGTGCTGGTCGCCGGTGATGTTGGCGGCATCGTCGAGAATGTTGCGGGGAAAGCCGATTTTCTTGGCAATCTCAAAGGCGAACGACGAGCCAGGCTTGCCCGTCATCATGATGTACATGGGCTGCATGAACTTGGTGTCGAACAGCATGGCGCCATTGATGATGCCCTCATGGTTGTCGGCCAAGAGCTTGAGGTTGGCATAGTGCGTGGTGACCATGCCAAAGGCCTGCTTCTTGTTAAGTTCCAACAGGATAGCCTCGGCGATGGCGCCGCCCAACTGCGGTTCCGTTCCCGTGCCAAACTCGTCAATGAGGAATAAAGTGTTTTTATCAGCTTGCTCCAACAAGGCCTTCATATTAATAAGGTGCGAGCTGTAGGTGGAGAGGTCGTCCAAAATGGATTGCTCGTCGCCGATGTCGATGAAAAGGTTCTCGAACAAGCCGCACTGCGAGTCGATGCGCATGGGTGGCATGAGACCGCATTGCAGCATGTATTGTAATAAGCCTGTGGTTTTTAGGCAAACGGATTTTCCACCCGCATTCGGGCCGCTGATGACCAAGATGCGCTCATTCTCATTGAGATGCAAATCCAAAGGGACAATCTGCTTGCCTTGGGTTTTCAGCTTCTTTTCCAACAAGGGAAATCGAGTTCGCCGAGCAGGTTCCAAGCCTTGCGAAGCTCGGAGAGGTAGGGTCTCAGCAATCGCGTGAATGCCATCAGGATGCGGTGAATCTCGCGCCGTTCGGCATATTCCAACTTCTTGATTTCGTTGGAGGTGTCGAAGATTTCAGCAGGTTCGATGTAGACGGTTTGTCCCGTCGCCGACTCATCGTGGATGAAGCCTCGGATGGCGCGTTTGTCGCCTGCCTTAACGGGGATGACGAGGCGCCCGTCGCGTATGGTGATTTCCGACTTCGGGTCGACCCAGCCTGCAGTCTTGGCATCGCCCATGATCTGGCGGATGCGCTTCTCGATGCCGCCTTGCTTGCGACGGATGCTTTGGCGAATCTCAAGCAGTTCGGTGGAGGCATTGTCGGGAATTTCCCCCTTGTCGTCGACGAGGCGGTTTACCTCGGTGAAAATGCTCCGTTCGATAAAGATGTCCTCAATCAGTGACTTGAGTCGGGGCGAGGCATCGGCGCTCTCCGAGTGGCCGTAGCGTAGGATGGCATCGAGCACGTTGAGAGAAGGCTTCAGAGCGAATAGGTCCTCCACGCTGAGACAGGTGCCTTCAATTTGAATTTGGTGGAAGGCTTCGCGCAGGTCGTGGAAGTCGCGCACAGGGAAGGGCACGCCTGTTTGCAGCAGGCGGATGAACTCTTCGGTCTGCTCCAAACTCTTAACGATACGGGTTTTGTCGGAGGAGAAAGTCATCTCTTCCGCTTTCTCCAACCCCATCTGGCTGATGCAGAGGTCAGAAAGCATCTGTCGGATGCTGGCGAAGCCGATTTTTTGTTCAAAGTTATTGGGATAGATCACTGATTGAGGGTTTTAGGGCTGCAAAGGTACATATTTTTAGGAGATTCCCTGCGGGAATGGAGAAATTCACTATTTAACAAGCGGCGGCGTGTAGAGCTTACAAACCGTAAACTGCTACAAGCCGCCGCTGTTCAATTAATAGTGATACTCCATTCCCCGATGGGGAATCTCAAGTCTTTACAAACTCAACTCATACATATACCCATGGTACTGCAATGAGCCATCGAGAAGGGGCCAGAAGAGTTCGCTGTCGTGCTCGACGTTCTTCAGCTTGAGGTTCTCCATGGTGACAGTCTTGGTGCCGTCGTCGTTGGTGACGACCTTCAAGGTACCTTCTTTGGCAATGTATCCCGTTTGGGGCTGGAAGGTCCAGAAGTCACCGTCGAGGGCGACATGCACGCAAGGGAATCTGGGTACCCAAGGCGTGCCGATGTAACCGAGGTTATATTCGCCGTCCACAAGCTGGCCGCCCAAGTAGCTGACGATGTAGAAACGCTTGCGGTTGGCCGACATGAAGATCATCGACTTGACATCAAGTCCAAGGGAGCTCAGACCATTAAGTTGGGTGAGACCTGCCAATCCAATAGGACTTTCGGTGTTCTTGATTTTGAACTTGTTGTTGGCGTCGAAGGTATAAGGACCCAGTGGCCCGGTGAAGTTGAGAGCCAATTGAATGCTCTGGCCATTTTCGTTGGCTCCCATGCATTGCGACAGAACGACATGGTAGGTGCCATCGCTGTTTTGGACGACAGCCAACTCGCCGTTCATCCAATAATAAGTGTCGCCATAGAACAAGGAGTCAGCGCCCATGATGAAGGGCAGTTCTCCGAGATTGAATTCGTGGAAGCCGACCACGGTGGGGACGGGGTCTTTCGAGTCGCCACTCTTCGTGTAGGTGCCAGGGACGATGTTTCCATTGAAGATGATGGCGATGCCTTCGTTGTCGGCAGCAGTCATCTCCTTGGAGGCGAGGACAATGGCGTTCTTTTGTCCATACTTCACTGCCTTGGCGGTGACGATGTCGGAGGTGTTGGTGTTCACGGTCATCTCACAGGATTGCACTTCGGGTGTCACATTGCTGTTTCCATTGTTTCCGTTGTCTTTGTTGCAACTGGTGCTGAAGAGGGCTAAGCCACAGAGGAGCATCAAACTAAAAAATGCTTTTTTCATGACAATTATGATTTAAAATTAAAATGTTGTCTTTATTCCATAAATGAAAATACCGCAAAAATTGTGCCTAATGGCTCTAGGGCTGTCACATCGTGGCAGCTGCATAGGAATCCATCAGCGGCTGCCGTTACGGCAACCCTACAGCCAACCGTATTATATATTCAGCCTCAGCTGTATCTCCTCCACCTGCCGTTTCAGTTCCTGGACGGTCTGCAGCAGCTGTTCCTCGCGGAAACGGTTCTCGCGCTGCTCGGGCATCTCCGCGCTGATGTAATGCACAAATTTCCACACCTCTTTGATGTCGGCGGCGGCGAGGTCGTAAGGGTGATAGAGCGGGTTGAGCGAACTGAGCGTCAGTTTGCCTTCGTGCTCGATTTTGTTCTCCACGATTTTGAAAACGATGCCGTCGTCTTGTGTGAGGACGATGTATGGTTGCCCACTACGGATGTAGGTCCAGTCGAGGACGTATTCTCCGGTGACGTACGAGCCGTCGGGGATGGGCAGCATCGAGTCGCCGCTGATTTGGAAGGTGCGATACTTGCGGTCGCGCGAGAGGAAGGGCATGGTGAAGGTGGGCAGCACTTTGATGTATTCAGGGTCAGCGAAGCCCGTGGCATAGCCCGCCTTGGCTTTCTCGGTGACGAGTTCGATGTTCTCGTCGTTGTCGTTGTTGACGGTGGTGGCCAACACGCGCAGGTTACTGCCTTTCAGATGCACGTCGTAGCCGCGCTCCAATTGCGAGAGTTGGCTGGGGCTGATGCTGCTCAGGTCGACTTTCACCAAGGTGTCGATGGCGATGCCGAAATACTTCGAGAAGGCGACTAAAGCTTCCAAGTTGGGTTCGGACACGCCGTTTTCGTAACCGCTCAGTGTGGAACGCTTCATTTGCAGGGCAAAAGCAATGTCATCCTGAGTACGACCGCGATGTTTGCGTAGGAATTTGATGTTCGAATTGAAGTACATGATATTATGGGATTTAAAATTCAAGATTCAAGATTTAAAAATTTTCTCTGCTTTTTTATATGCTATTTCAAATATAATGATTAGTTTTATGGCGGATATTTTGATTAAAAACTCGTCAAAAGTACAACTTTTTTGGAATATGCAAGCATTTGGGGCAAAAAAAAGAGAAAAAAATAACTAATACTGAGCTTGTCGAAGTATGGAAAGGACGATTTTGCATTTGGATTTGGACACGTTTTTCGTGTCGGTGGAACGGCTGGTGAACCCTTCTTTGGAGGGTAAACCTGTCATTGTGGGTGGCATGTCGGACAGGGGAGTGGTGTCGACTTGTAGTTATGAGGCAAGAAAGTTTGGCGTACATTCGGCTATGCCGATGCGCATGGCACGGCAGCTCTGCTCGCAGGCGGTCTTTATTCGTGGCGACATGGAACTCTACAGCCGCTATTCCCGCCTCGTGACCGACATTATCGCTGATAGTGCACCAGTTTACGAGAAGATGTCGATTGACGAGCATTACCTGGACTTGACGGGCATGGACCGCTTCCACGACTGCCAGCTGTGGTCGCATGAGCTGCGGCAACGCATCATCAAAGAATCAGGGCTGCCGATTTCGTTCGGACTCTCTGAAAACAAGACCGTCGCGAAGATTGCCACGGGGCAAGCCAAGCCCAATGGCGAACTCGAAGTGCCCACACCTTATATTAATACGTTCCTCGACCCGCTCTCGGTGCAGAAAATCCCGATGGTGGGGGAGAAGACCTACGCTTTGCTTCGCTCGATGGGCGTGGAGAAAATCGGCACGCTGCGTCGGCTGCCGCCGCTTGCGATGGAACGCGCCATGGGCAAGCACGGCCTCGACATCTGGAAGAAGGCCAACGGACAAGACAGCACGCCCGTGTGCCCCTATCAGGAGCGGAAGTCCATCAGCAAGGAAAGGACGTTTGAGCAAGATACTATTGACGTGACGACCCTCAAGCAATGCCTGGCGCGGATGGTGGAGAGCCTCGGTTTCGACTTGCGCTCGCAAGGCAAGCTGACGGGCTGCGTGACGGTGAAAATCCGCTATTCCAACTTCGACACGCACGACATGCAACAGCGCATCCCTTACACCGCCTTCGACCATGTGCTGCGCGAAACGGTGAACGGCATCTTCGATAAACTGTATAACCGCCGGATGATGATTCGGCTCGTCGGTGTGCGCTTCAGTGAACTAGTCAGTGGGGCACCGCAACTGGCTTTGTTTGACGATAATATGGAGTTGACGAACCTGTATGCCGCGATGGATAAGATCAAAATGCGGTTTGGGGAAGAAATGATTCATCGGGCGGCGGGGTAAAACCATAAAACGGCTACCGTGGTACGACAGCCCTACAGCCCAGAATTGTAGGGCTGTCACATCGTGGCAGCCGCAAAATTGAAAAAACGATGCAACTCAACGTCCATTCATATAATAGCCTGTGCTACGGCACGATGCCGATTGCGGACCTGGTCGGGAAGGCCGCCGCAATGGGCTATGCCGTTTTGCCTTTGACCGACATCAACACGACGATGGGCGCTGCCGATTTCGTGGTGGAATGTCAGCGGAAGGGTGTGCGGCCTGTCGTGGGCGTGGAGGTGCGCAATGGCAACGAACTGCTCTATGTGGCCTTGGCCAAAAACAACAAGGGCTTCGCAGAATTGAACCGCTTCTTGACCCATCACAACCTCACCAAACAGCCTTTTCCCGAAATCGCACCCGATTGGGAACAGGTTTTCGTGATTTATTCTTTCGGAAAACGGAAACAGAACTCGCTGAAAAAAAACGAATTTCTTGGTGTGCGTTTCTCCCAACTGACCAAATTGTACAACTGCGAATCCTTCGAGAAGTTGGTCGCCATGCAACCCGTGACCTTTGTAGAGGATGGTGATTTTCAATTGCATCAGTGCATGAGAGCCATCGACGAAAACGTGTTGATATCGCGCCTGGAGCCTGCCGCTTGTGCCACTCCCGACGAGATTCTCTTGCCTGCCGAAAGGCTGAAAACGACCTACGCACTTTATCCGCAACTCATTGAAAATGCAGAGCGTATCTTGGACGAATGTGAAATCAACTTGGACAATAGCGTGAAAAACAAGCGCGCTTTCACGGGCAATGTCTATGACGACCGTGAACTGCTGCGCAAATTAGCTTTTGACGGGATGGTGTACCGTTACGGCCTGCACGACAAAACCGCTTACCGCCGCATTGAGAAGGAGTTGGACATCATTGAGCGGATGGGATTTTGCGCCTATTTCCTCATCGCCTGGGAGATTGTGAA
>CADAPW010000086.1 GCA_902789915.1 uncultured Bacteroidia bacterium
CCTGTATCTCAACCAAAGCAACCACGCCCTGAAAGTGGAATGCATCAGCAATGGCGGCACCACCAATGTCATTGCCGACCCAAAAATCATCTTCAAGAATGCCCTAAACCTCAATGCCACATGCATCGTTTTGGGACACAACCACCCCTCAGGCAACCCGCGTCCCAGCGAGGACGACCGTCTACTGACCAAGAAATTCGTCGCTGCGGGCAAACTATTGGATATCAACGTCATCGACCACATCATCATTGGTAACGAACGCTATTACAGTTTCCGCGACCACGGAGAAATGACCTTCTAAACGCACATCCCATGAAACTCGTCACCATCATCGGGGCAAGGCCCCAAATCATCAAGGCCGCTGCGCTAAGTCGCGCCATCAAGACGTACTACGCCGACCACATACAGGAAATCATCGTCCACACTGGACAACACTATGACGACAACATGTCGCAGGTGTTCTTCGACGAACTCGGCATTCCGCATCCCGACTACAATCTCCACGTCGGCTCAGCCTCGCATGGTGTGCAGACTGCCCGTATGACGGAAGGCATCGAAGAAATACTGCTGAAGGAAAAACCAGACTTCATCGTGTTGTATGGCGACACCAACTCGACCCTCGCCGGTGCCGTGGCTGCAGCCAAAATCCACGTACCCATCGTGCACATAGAAGCGGGGCTGCGCTCATTTAACAAAGCCATGCCCGAGGAGATTAACCGCATCGTGTGCGACCACTGCTCTACCCTGCTCTTCACGCCTACTAAGACAGGTTTGGAGAACCTGAAACGCGAAGGATTCCCTGTTGATGAGAGCGGCCCTTCGACCCTTCGACAGGCTCAGGGTCCGACAACCACAGTCCCGACTATCAACAATCCAAAAGTGTACCATTGTGGCGACATCATGTATGACAACAGCCTGTATTTCTCCGACATTGCAGAGGAAAAGACCGACATCATCAAGCGGTTGTCGTTAAACGACAAGCCCTATATCTTGGCCACCATCCATCGCGACACCAACACCGACTATCCCGAAAGGCTTAGCGCCATCTTCAGAAGCATCATAAAACTATCCGAGGAATGTCAAGTGGTGTTGCCATTACACCCAAGGACTGCCAAACTCCTGAAGACCAACCTCGATGAAACACTGCAGAAACAAATCTTCAGCTGTCAGAACATCAAACTCATCCCTCCCGTCTCTTTCTTGGAGATGATTGCCTTGGAGCGCCACGCCCTGCTGGTGATGACCGACTCGGGCGGCGTGCAAAAAGAGGCCTATTTCTTCAAGAAGCCTTGTATCATCCTCAGACCCGAAACAGAATGGGTGGAGATTGTGGAGACGGGTAACGCCGTCCTCGCTGATGCCGACGAGGGCCGCATCATGCAGGCTTGGCAACACTTCAAGGGCAGCCCGCCCACCGTGTTCCCCGAGATCTTCGGCGACGGCCATGCGGCGGAGTTCATGCTGGAGAAGATGCTACTCGCCAACACAAACTGCTAAACCATGAAACGCGCTACCCTATCTTTTGTCATAGCGCTCACCCTACTCTTCAGCGGGGCGAAAGCGCAATGGCACTCCATGGACGGCCCGCAGGGGCGTTACGTCAGGAGCATCCTCTGCACCGACAGCCTATACTATGCCGCCACAGGTGGTGGCGTTTTGGTCAGCAGCGACCAGGGCCTCAACTGGGAGTTTCGCAACGACGGCCTCACCTCGTGCGACACCAAATGCCTCGTCACGTATAACGACACCGTCTTCCTCGCCACCGACGAAAACATCTTCCGCTCGACAGACGGTGGTCTCCATTGGACACCCGACCCATACCTGCACAACCATTACATCAAGCACCTCCTGGTTCACAACGGCTCGCTCCTCGCCTCGACCTACATCCAAGGCGTTTACCAATCCACCGAAGGCACCCAAGGCGAATACACCTCGGACGCTTTTCCCAGCGACGTGCGCTACCCCTATTTCATGGCCGACAACGACGACGCCATGTTCATCGCCACCTATAAGCGCGGCGTCTATCGTTCCTTCGACAACGGAGCCTCGTGGGGGCCGTGCAGCAACGGTCTGAACAGCGACGTCCTTGGCATCTACTGCCACAACGGGAAGGTTTTCGCCACCGTCCTCGGCCAAGGCGTCATGGCGAGCAGCAACAACGGTGACACCTGGACGAGCGCCAACCTCAACAAGCAAGCCAAAGGCTATGCCCACCTCGGCGACACGCTTTATGCAGCCTGCATCGGACAAGGTGTCTTCGCCTCCTTTGATAACGGCATTACTTGGCACGACTTCAACACTAACCTGGAATCGAAGAACCTTTGGTGCATGGACGCGCACGACGGCCATCTCTTCGTCGGCGACACCCAAGGCCGCATCTACCGTGGCAACAGCGACGGCACCGGCTGGATTCGCACCAACACGCCTTCATTCCTCGCCACCGTGGGCAACATCGGCGTCAGCGGCGGGAGGGTGCTGGCCGCCACCCATGGCTCCGACATGTTCTACACCGACGATGGCACGTCTTCATCGGCACCGACATGTTGGGCAGTTTCCTCTCCACCAACCGTGGCACCTCGTTCAACTCGGCAGGAAGCGGACTGCCCGAAGCCCAATGGCTCCAGAGCCTGGTGCGCTGCGATTCACGAATCGTTGCAGGAAGCAAGGACAGGATGTACGTCTCCTTCGGTCTGGGCGAACAATGGTACGTGCCCACCTGCCTGCCATACGAAATCGACGTCGTCGACCTCACCTGGGACGGCAGCATCATGTATCACGTCTCCTACGATGGCGTGTTGCGCTACAGCAGCGAGCTAGGCTCCAACTGGCAGGTCCTCGACTCCCCTTTCGACGGTGTCAACTACACCGCCTTGCGTCACCATGGCAACGGATTATATCTAGGCACGCGCAAGCACGGCCTTCACTTCTCCGATGACATGGGCGCAACCTGGCTAAGCATCGACGCCTTGCCTGGCGACGCCACCATCCGACGCATCACCACCACCGACACCATCGTCGCCGTGGGCTGCGAAGACGGCTCGATTTACGTGAAATACGACCATAGCGACGAATGGCAGCAGATGGAAGCCATCCCCGTCGTTGGCCCCATCCTCGACATTTGCATTGACGGGAATCGTGTTTACGCCTCGCCTATGGCCGGCGGCATTTGGTACACCGAGTTGCCTCCGATGCCCGACCACGTCGCGGAATCCAATGAAGCCACACTGACTATCGCGCCGAACCCCGCCACAACACACATCACTATTACCGTCGGCGAGGCTTTGAGCCATGCCGAACTAACCTTGTATGACCTTCACGGAAAGGCTTGCTACAGCAGCAAGATGCACGGCGTACAACATGAGATACCGACCTATGGTTTCCCTTCGGGAATCTATTTTCTGAAAGTTGCAGGAAGCCATGCGGTCACCGTCAAGAAAGTGGCGGTACGGCAATAAATTACTTTTTTTCGTGTAAAGTGTGGTAGATTAAGAAAAAAGTCGTACTTTTGCACCCGCTAAACAAGCAAAGACTAATTACAATTTAATCATTTAACAATCAAACAGTTATGAATCAGTACGAAACCGTTTTCATTTTAACTCCCGTTTTGTCTGAAGACCAGATGAAGGAAGCGGGAGATCGTTCATGAAGAGAGCTGGGGCATGCGTAAGCTTGCCTATCCCATCCAGAAGAAGTCCACGGGCTTTTACCAACTCATTGAGTACAAGGCCGAGGGTAATGTAATCGCCGATGTCGAAACCGAACTGAAGCGCGACGAACGCATCTTGCGTTTCCTCACCGTGAAGCTTGACAAGCACGCCATCGCCTACAACGAGAAGAAACGTAGCAAGAAAGCCGAAGCCGCCGCTGAAGCTCAAGCCTAATGTTGAACAATTAAAAAAGAAGAAAAATGGCACAAGTGAATAATAACAACGACATCAAATATCTGACTCCCATCGCAGTCGATACCAAGAGAAAGAAATACTGCCGCTTCAAGAAGAACCGCATCAAGTACATCGATTACAAAGATGCCGACTTCTTGCTGAAGTTCGTCAACGAGCAGGGTAAGATTCTACCCCGCCGCATCACCGGCACTTCAACGAAATACCAGCGCAAGGTCGCCCAAGCCGTCAAGCGTGCCCGCCACCTCGCCCTGATGCCATTCGTAGCAGATTGTTTGAAATAATTTGAAGGAGGACTAAACATGGATATCATTCTGAAACAAGACGTCATCAACTTAGGATATAAGAACGACATCGTCACCGTGAAGCCCGGCTACGGCCGCAACTACCTCATCCCGCAGGGTATGGCCATCCTCGCCACCGAGCGCAACCGCAAAATTTTGGCAGAAGAGATGCGCCAACAGGCTCACAAGGAAGAGAAGATCAAGAACGAGGCTCTCGAGAAGGCCAAGGCTTTGGAAGGCTTGAAGCTGCAAATCCCCGCCAAGGCTGCCGCCACGGGTAAGATTTTCGGCTCGGTCAACACCATCATGATTGCCAACGCCATCAAGGAAGCCACTGGCATCGAAGTGGATCGCAAGCACATCGTCCTCAACGAGGATGCCATTAAGGAAGTCGGCGACTACACCGCCAAACTGAGACTTCACAAAGAAGTGTCCGTCGACATTGACTTCAACGTCTTCGCCGAATAATAGGATAAACTTTTTCATAATTTTTGGGCTGTCTCTGCAAAGAGGCAGCCTTTTTTGTATTTTTGACGCGGGACTGGGATTGTAATCACTATCACCCTTGCGTCATGGCGTAGGGACCGTCATTCCGCGCATGCGGAACGCCATCTCCTGTGCACAAAGACGTATCCTTTGCATTCAGGAAATCGCAGGTCAAGTCCGCGATGACGGCAAGAGGGGAAAGTGGTTCACGAGCGTCAAATGTCAAAAGAATAGAATTTATATGATTACTAAAAGCATTATAAAACAAATCGCCTCCCTGCGCCAGCAGAAATTCCGCAAAGAATTGGGTCTTTTCGTTGTGGAAGGGCGCAAGATGGTCGAGGAGCTGCTACGCTCCGACTTTGAGACGGTAGGGCTTTATGCCACCGAGATTTTCCTCAATTCCTATCCCTCTTTTGCCGATGCAGAAGTCGTAAGCGAGATGCAGATGGAACAGATGAGCGGCCAAGACACGCCACCAGGCATCCTTGCCGTGGTAAGGATTCCCGAACAAGGCGATATCAATACTTCATCGCCATACGTGCTGGCCTTGGATGGCATCGCTAACCCGGGCAACATGGGCACGCTCCTACGCACGGCTGAGTGGTTCGGCATCCGTGATGTAGTTTGCAGCCAAGACTGCGTGGAGTTGTGGAACCCCAAGACGGTGCAAGCCACCATGGGTTCGCTGTTCAGGGTAAAAGTGTGGAAAGTCGACTTGGCAGCGTATCTCCGCCAAGCCAAAGCGGAGGGTAAGGCCATTTATGGTGCTTTGTTGGAAGGAGAAGACCTGTTCCAGATGAAAGAGAAACCCGAAGGTGTCATCGTCATCGGGAGCGAGTCGCACGGCATACGTGCCGAGATCTTGCCTTGCATCACGCATCCCATCACCATCCCGCGCATGGGCGGCAGCGCGACCGAGTCGCTGAATGCAGCCGTGGCTGGAGGAATAATTATGGCAGAGATGGCAAAATAAAAAGAGCCGCTTGAAAGCGGCTCTTTTTATTTTGCCCATACGTGAGCTTCTTACTTCACGATGACAACGCGTTGGACGCTGTTGTTGCCATTGTTGTCATAGATGCTGAAGAAGTAGACACCAGATTCAACATTCATTTCAATGTTGTTAATCATGTTGTCAAGCTTCACCACGCGGATAAGTTGGCCTGCCACGTTGTAGATAGCCACGCTGTTGAGGTTCTCACCTTCGAGAGTGACCATTGAAGTGGCGGGGTTAGGATAGACGCTGGCAAGCTGCTCGGCAGTCTCGACAACGGCATCGGTGCCAACCTTCAGAATAACCGGAATGTTGAACTCCGGATTTTCGGCATCATTAGTGGTAATGATCAGCGTTGCATTGTGTTCTTCACCATTAGTCATACCGATGGTGTTTAACGTAAAGGTAATCACATCTTCAGTTCCACCGAGTAAAGAACCACTGTTCTTATCCATAGTAACCCAACCGCCAGGGATAGGAGTACCCTCGCAAACACCGTGGAGGCAGAAATTGTTATTGCTGTCCCAAATATCGTCAACCAATGACCACGAACCGCTAGTTCCAACAGTCAGATACCTGACACCAGGAACCATATCGGCATCGTCAAACACGACAGGATAGCCCCCATCAATCTGTTGGAAACCTGCAGAGATAAACACATCGTAACCCGTCAGCCAAATCTCTTCAGCAAAAGTGCCTTCATTCCAATCATTCAGCACAATTTGGTTTTCAGGGATAATGACTTCACCAAGAATTTCACCAGGCAGGCCAAAACGATTGGCCTTATAGGCACGCAAGCGAAGGTCGCCAGTAAAGCCCAAAATATCGTTAGAGTCAGTAGCGACGAAATACTTAACGCTCTTCAGCTTGGTTCCCATCACCGAGCCGCCGTAAGAGGCAACAGTGAATTTATTGGCAATCTCAATGTAGTTGGCAGTCTGAAGACCAGTGAGGCCGGTAGGATTTTCATTGTCATAGTAAATCTCTTGCTGTTGGCTTCCACCTTCGCCTTGACCAAATTCAATATAACCTTCCCAGTCACCAATGGAGTTACCATCATTCGTGATGACTAAAGTTTGAGTCTCTACTTCATCTTCATCAAGTTCTTGATAGATGGCGGTCGAACTCACAGACAGCACAGGAGCAGATTCGCCACCGATCTTCTTGAAGCTGAAGTTGTCGAGATAATACTCAGAGTTGGCGGCATTTTGGGGCGGGAAAAAGTCCATGGCGCCAAGAACGCGGTCGGCTTGCTCACCGAAGCTATCCAAACTCCACTGCCATTCACAAACAAGAACTTCTTCTTCGCCAGGAGCGGTATAGTAATAGCGAGCCATGTCGGTATCAGTATCGACATTCAAGCGGAAGTGCATCCAAGCATCATAAACGCAAGCTACATCAGCTGTGCCATTGCTACCAGCGTGGATGGTGCCGTGGCCAGGGGCTTGGGTCGAGTTCTGACCATCGTTGGTCATATGGAGATAGCACTGCATAGCCCAAACACAGTTGTCGCTGTTGCTGCCATCAAAATGGTGCAGGATGTTGAAGTAGCCATTCTTGCCTTGGGGGACAAGGATATCGAACTCGAGGTCGTAGTTACCGTTCTCTTCATTGCCGAGGAGGAGGACTTGGTCGTTGCCATAGGTGAGGTGGCCACACTGGGTGCCATCGAATTCAGCAACAACGCCGTCTTCACTGCTACCAGCAGCATTGCTCCAAGTGGTCCACCAATCGTGACCGGCAGCAATGGCTTCCACAGCAATCTTGTTGCCCACGGTGTACTCCTCGAAGGGATCTAAAATCAAGATCTCGTCATTGCTCTGCAGCGTAACGGTGAGGTTGTCGATGTAGTACTCGGAGGTAGCAGCATTAGTGGGCGGGAAGAAATCCATAGCACCAAGGATACGGTTGGTTTCATTCTCACCGAAGCTATCCATGCTCCATTGCCATTCGGCATAAAGCTCCTCATCTTGGCCAACCACATTGAAGTAGAGTTGGGCAACATCGTTGTCGGCATCGACATGAACGCGGAAGTGCATCCATTCATCGTAAACACAAGGCAGGTCGCAGGTGCCGTTGCTACCAGCGTGCACTGTGCCATGACCAGGAGCCTGGGTCGAGTTTTGACCATCGTTGGTCTCATGCATGTAAACCTGCATAGCCCAAATGCAGTTGTCACTGTTGTTGCCATCAAAGTGGTGCAACACATTGAAGTAACCATTCTTGCCTTGGGGAACATAAGCGTCGAACTCAAGGTCGTAAACTCCTACTTGGTGGTCACCAAGGTAAAGGATTTGGTCGTTGCCATAAGTGAAATGAGCGGCCATCGAGCCACCAGCTTCACCAAAGACACCATCTTCAGAGCTACCGGGGTTATCCGTCCATGTTGTCCATGGCATACCATAGGTTTGAGCGATTTTAGCGCCAGCAACGCCGTCGTTGAAATCATAGCTCATCTGAGCGAAAACATTGCCACAAACAAAGGCAATCATCGCAATGAGTAAAGATACTTTCTTCATTTTGTTGAATTTTTAGTTAGTATTAAGTGAATTGAATTATTCGATAATGTGCAAAAAATGCGCTGCAAATATAACCAATTTTTGTTTGGTGCAAGGTATTAATGAGATTTTTTTAGTTTAGAGTCGAGAGTTTTTTGGGGATTCCTTCGCCTCTTTCCAATAGGCAATCATCTCGGCGAGGGTGAGGTGTTGCACACCTTTGCCTTGCTCACGGGCACGCTGCTCGACATGGGCGAAACGCTCGCGGAATTTCTTGTTGGTCTTTTCCAAGGCATCATCGGGGTTCACGCCGATATAGATACCGTAAGCCGCCAATGCAAAAAGCAGGTCTCCATATTCCGCTTCGATGTTGTCTGTGTTGTCAGGCTTTTGCAGTTCATCAAAGAGTTCCTTTTTCTCTTCCTCCACCTTCTGCCATGCCTGGTCGGCATCGGGCCAGCGGAAGCCCACGCCAGCAGTCTTCTGGTGCATACGATAGGCCTTCAGCAACGACGGCAGACCGTCGGGCACGCCGCCCAGCACGCTGCGGTTGTGTTCTCGCTCCAACTTGATTTTCTCCCAGTTCTGCTCCACCTGTTCAGCGTTCTCAACATGCTCATTGCCAAAGATATGCGGGTGACGCACAATCATCTTGTCACAGATACCGTTGAGCACGTCGGTGATGTCGAAGGCACCTTGCTCCTGCCCTATCTTGGCATAGAAAACGAGATGCAGCATGAGGTCGCCGAGTTCCTTTTTCACCTCATTAAGGTCATCGTTGAGGATAGCCTGGCTGAGTTCATAGGTCTCCTCAATGGTAAGGTGACGCAGGCTGTGAATGGTTTGGGTGCTGTCCCAAGGGCAGCCCGCACGCACTGCGTCCAGAATATCCAAAAGCCGCTTGAAGGCTTGTAGTCTTTCGTCCATGATGAATAGAAATAAAGTGCAAAAATAGATAATTTTGGGATTCCCTGCGGGAATAGAGAAGTCATTTTATTGTTAACTGCGGTGGCCAACGACGTTTACGATTCGTTGGTTCTACGAGCCACCGCAACATATAGGGTCCTAAGAAACTCCATTCCCGAAGGGAATCTCTATATATCATAGTTTTTTGTACCTTTGCGACTTCAATGGACAAGCAAAAACGCCATATCGTTTTTTCCGTCTTTCTCACCTTATTATTATTATTAATAGGGAAGACCTCGGAGGCGCAAATGAGCCATCGCAACTATGAGTTGGAAGCGAAGGTGCATTATGGCTATATGTATTTCCAGAACGACCAATACCACTCAGCCTTAGGTCGTTACAGCCGCCACACGCCCAGCTATGAGATTTCGCTGCACCGCAACACATACGGTGAACACCGTTGGGAGGTAGTACACAATTACCCTTCCATCGGCGTCACCTTCTATTATTCAAGTTTTGGAAATGATAGCATTTCAGCCGAGTTGGGTCGTGTGTTCGCCCTCTACCCTTTCATCAACTTTCCCATCACGCCGAGCGAGACGAGCAAGCTGACTTTTAAGTTGGGCGTGGGACTATCTTACCTCACCAACAAGTTCGACCCGAAGGAAAACTACCACAACTACGCCATCGGCTCGCACCTCAACGCTGCCATCAACCTGTCGTTCGAATACCGCCAACGCATTGTCGAACGCTTGTATTGGGTGGCTTCTGCAGGTCTCACTCACTTCTCGAACGGTGCCACACGTTCGCCCAACATGGGCATCAACATCTTCAGCGTCGCCACAGGATTGTCGTGGTATCTGTTACCGCCCAAAGCCCACATCGACAAAAAGTTGCGTCCCAGAAACTACCTCTTCGAATTTGACGGCAAGAAGCACTTCGTCACCGACTACCAGTACACCCTCGGTTTCAAGGACATGAGCCAGCAGTACGGCACGCACCAGTATTTTTTCGTCCATAACATCACCGCCAACTTCATGTTCCAGCTCAGCGAGCGCGACCGTTTGGGCATCGGCGTTGATCTGGTTTACGACGGTTCTGACAAAATCACCAAACCCGACTGGAACTTTTATCTGAAGACCGGATTCCTGCTCTCCTACGAGATGATGCTCGACCGTCTCAGTTTCATGTTCAACGTGGGTCTGCGTAATAACACGGCTTTCGGTTCAGGTAAGTTTGGCCTGCTATTCTACCAAAAGGTGGCGGCACGCTATTACTTTACCGACAACCTGTTTGCCACGCTCGCCTTCACCACCTACGACATCAAGGCCGACTTCATCAGCGTCGGCGTAGGCTACCATATCCAACATAAATACTACCTACCACAACATGCAAAGAAACGTTATCGCAGTCCTATTTTTCCTCGTTAGCCTGATGGTCACATCGTGCAGCAAGGTGGAGGCGCTGTTCATCAATGGCGAGCCAGTCACCGAGTACCGTGACGTCAACCAGCCGTTTACCGTCGTGTCCATGTTCAATAACGTGAATGTCAAGTTGGTGCATGACCGTCATCCGCACCTGGAACTCAACTGTCCCAAGAACCTCATCGAAAAAGTGACCACCGAAGTGAACAACGACACTTTGGTCATTAGAAACGAGAACAATTTCAACTGGATCCGCAGTTTTGACTACAGCATCGACCTCACCGTATATTACGACAGTCTCCGTTCCGTCAACTTCTATTCCATCGGCCAGCTGCTTTCCACCGACTCGCTCTTGGGAATGAAGACACAGGCCGTCGACACGGCACAAAACGCCAACGACTCCATCAAGAGAGGGAACTTCGTTTTGAGGATCTTGGAAGGTTCTGGCGACATTGACCTCACTTTCAACTGCAATATCTTGAAAACCGTTTTCAACAACGGCACCTCGACCGTCACACTTAGAGGACGGGCCGGCTATACTGAGCACTACATGAAGAGTTACGGCGCGGTCCATGCCGAAACGATGTACTGCAACATCGTCAAGGTGATGTCGCATTCAACCAATGACATATATGTTTGGCCCCATTCGGAGCTTTACGCATATCTCTACAACATCGGAAACACCTATTACAAAGGCAATCCATGGATTGATGCAAGGTGCACCAACTACGGGCGAGTGATTCCATTGGAATAAAATTTATTTTGGTTACAACTTTTCCATTTTTGGTACAATATTTGTAATGTTTCAAGCGATAATCTATGCATTTGAAAACAAGATAAAACTCAATACAATGAAAGCGTTTAGAATCCTTCCGTTTCTTGCCTTGATGGTATTCGTCGGCTGCTCGGCGAATCGTCATGTGGCCAAAGACGACACCTATTATTCGCCCTACGGCAACACGGGCAGTCGAGTGGCCAGCGGGAATGGCTCATACGTGAGCCCCAGCATCAGCAGCAATTCGGAATATGACTACCAAACCTACTATTCCGACAGTAAGAACTACGTCAGCAATGCCGATCCTGTCTACCAAACCACTGAGACAGTGACCGACACCAACGGTGTTGTGTACACCACCACCGAGACCTATTACGATGCCGACTTTGCCGCTCGTATCAAGCGTTTTGGCACGCAGGCTTCGTCGTCGAGAGACTATTATGATGACTACTACACCGGTGGCGGCAGCACATACGTTTATGTGAACAGCTCCGACCCCTTCTATTGGGATTTCTACCCGAGTGTTTACATAGGCTTTGGCTATCGCCCCTATTGGAGAACCTATTGGGGATGGAATTCATATTGGGACTATTACTGGTACCGCCCCTACTACTATTCCTATTGGGACTACGGTTATTACCCCCCCTACTATCATCATCACCACCATTATCATGACTACTATCCGCACCATCACAACGGTGGACATCATGGTGGCAACAACGGTCTCGGCAACTATGTGGCCAGTGTGCGTCACGGCGGCAGCTCCGTCGGCTCAATGAGCCACGGTTTTCAGGATGGTCGTCACACCGCTAGCGGTAGTATGTCGGGTAGTGCCAGTGCATCAAGTGCAAGAATGAACAGTGGTAGTGCATCAGGTCGTCCTACGGTAAGCGGCGGTGCAGCGGTGCGTCCCAGCACCAATGGCAGCGTCAGCAGACCCTCCACGAGCAGCCGTCCCACTATGAGCAGCCGTCCATCGACAAGTGCCAGCAGCCACGCCGGAAGCGTGTCGGGTAGCCGTCCGTCAAGCAGCAGTGCCAGCACAAGCAGCCAAAGCAGCCCGCGCCAGAGCTACACCTCGCCCAACAGCAGCCGTCCTTCTCGCTCCAGCTCCGAGTATGTGCGCCCACAGGGTTCTTCCTCGCCGCGTCCTTCATCGGCAGGTTCGAGCCACAGTGGTAGCTATAACAGACCCAGCTCGTCAAGCGGCAGAAACGGCTCGTCGAGTGGCAGCTACAACAGAAGCAGCAGCTCATCGCCGAGAAGTTCCTCGTCAAGCGTCAAGCTCAAGCCGTGGCAGCAGCTACAGCGGCGGTAGCCGTTCAAGCTCAAGCTACGGTGGTGGTGGCCGCAGCTCCAGTTCGGGCGGCAGCCACAGTTCCAGCAGCGGCCGTTCGGGTGGCGGTGGAAGAAGATAATCCGCAATCCATGACAATTGTTTAACGATAAAAGACTACCTTTGCAGCTCCGAATGCAAGGTAGTCTTTGTCTTTCCGATCATGAAGAAACTCTACATCATAACCATCATTCTCCTATTGGCAACCACGTCATCTGCCCAAACCGTTGATGACGCCTGCCTGTTCTCACAGACTTACTATCAAGGCACAGCCAAGGCCTTGGGCATGGGCAACGCCATGGGCGCCGTGGGTGGTGACATGACCGCCGTCTGCATCAACCCGGCCAGCATGGGCATCTACCGCAGCAGTGAAGTCACCGCCTCGGTCAATCTGCTTGACAACTACAACAAGTCCACCTATTACGGGACACAAAACTCAGTCAACAAGGTGCGTTTCTCCCTTCCCAACGTCGGCTATGTCCACGCCAAGGAAAAGAGCAACTTCCGTGCGCTGCGCTTCGCACAGTTCGGTGTCGGCTTCACACGCACCAACGACTTCAACGTACACACCAATGCCATGGGCATCAACCCTAATAGTTCAAAGATCGACGATTATCTGGCACAAATCGACGGCTACGCTGTAAGTGATTTACAAGAGGCATTCCCCTACACCATCTATCCCGCGTGGAGTACCTATCTCATCGACCTATACAAAGACGAAAGCGGGGAATCTTATTACGACAGCCCAGTG
The DNA here is from genome assembly GCA_902789915.1 of uncultured Bacteroidia bacterium. GTDB lineage: Bacteria > Bacteroidota > Bacteroidia > Bacteroidales > F082 > Limimorpha. The sequence continues at coordinate 13,354 of CADAPW010000086.1, forward strand.
CCACCCGGCAACATCCGGCAAGGTCAGGAATGTGATTACATAGGGCGTTCCGAAGCTTGGACCTTTGCTGGCAGCTTCAACCTCTACGATCGCTTTTTCATCGGCATCAGCGCTGACTTGGCGCATGTCAAGCGCGTAGGCAACAAAACGCTGAATGAAAGCAGCATTGAAAGCGCCACTACTGGTTTCAACCGATGGAGCTTTGATGAAGACCTCCGCTCCATAGGTTGGGGTGGCAACCTCAAGATTGGCTTCATCTTCCACGCTACACCTTGGCTTCGTATCGGCGGTGCCTTCCATTCGCCCACTATTTTCAACTTCTCCGAGACATGGCAAACCACGACCGAATCGGAAATCGATCTGGTCATGCACAAATACATCAGCCCCGAATCGCATTACGAGTACAACTTCTTCACCCCGTTGAAATGTGTCGGAAGCCTCGTTTTCGTCATCGGGCAGCAAGGCATGGTCAGCATTGACGCAGAATACACCAACTATGGTTCAGCCCGTTTCAAGGCCGTTCCCAGCGATGACTTCGACTACGGACCAACCAACGAAAGCATCAAGAACACCTTGGGGCGAACCATGAACATACGCTTAGGCAGCGAGTGGCGTGTGGGCAGCACCTACCTCAGGTTAGGAGCGGCTTATTATGGCAGTCCCTTTGGCCTTGGCCAACCTGGTGGCAGTGTCAAGAAGGCCTCATGCGGTGTCAGCGTGCCCCTGACAGACGGAACCTCGTTGGATTTCGCCTACGAGCTAAGCCATGGAAAGACCTTCGTCACGCTTTACAATGTGGCCGACATCGAATCCATCACGCACAGCCAATTCAGGAACATCTTTTTGATTACCTTCAAGGCACGTTTCTAAACGCAAAAAGGCTACCCGAAGGTAGCCTTTCGTTTTCTATTCTGCTTCTGAATCAAGCCTTGTATTGATTGATGATGCCCTTGTCGACCAGGATACGTCCGCAATATTCGCACACGATGATTTTCTTGTGCGTGCAGATGTCCAACTGGTGTTGCGGAGGAATACGGTTGAAGCAGCCACCGCAGGCTTCGTCGAAAATACCGACCACGGCGAGGCCGTTACGAGCATTTTTGCGGATGCGTTTGTAGGCGACCAGAAGGCGGTCCTCTACGAACTTCTCACATTCGGCCGAGCGTTTCAGCAGTTGTTCTTCCTCTTTCTCGGTACCTTCCACCAACGAATGAAGCTCTTCCTTCTTTTCGTTCAAGGAGGCATTCAACTCGTTGAGGCGCATTTGGGCATTGGCGACCTTGGTGGCCACGTCGTTGTCCTTGGCGGTGATTTCCTTGATACGCTTCTCGGAAAGCTGGATGTCGAGGTTTTGATATTCTATTTCCTTTGTCAAGGAATCGTATTCGCGGTTGTTGCGGACATTGTTTTGTTGCTCCTCATATTTCTTAATCAATGCCTCGGTTTCCTTGATCTTGATCTTATAATCGGAGATGTCTTTCTGGTGTTTCTTGCTTTCCTCCTTGAAATTGGCGACACGGGTCTCAAGACCAGCGATTTCGTCCTCCATGTCCTGAATCTCAAGAGGCAGGTTGCCACGATAGGCACGGATTTCATCAATCTTGGAGTCGACTTGCTGCAAAGTGTAAAGAGCGACCAGCTTTTGCTCCACGCTCACTTCCACCGGGTCTTCGACGACGGGGGTGGCGACGACCTTTTCAGGCTCATTCACCTCTTCCACCACTTCTACAGGCATTTCCTCCTCCGTCTTCGTGGATTTCTTGGCGGCCTTCTTGGACGTCTCCTCAACGGGAGCTTCCTCGACAGTCTCTTCCGTCACTTTCTTAGTGGACTTCTTAGCGGTCTTCTTGACCTCTTTCACCTCGGCATTCTCTTCAACCTCGGCGACTTCTGTATTCACTTTCTTAGCCATATTGTTGATTTCTAATTTTTTACAAAATAATAAACCGCATTCGTCCTAGTTTCAGCGATTTCGGCTGCAAAGGTAGGAAATTTTTTCCGAATTAGTTCACATATTAATTCTTTCGTGAATTGTTCTGTCTCAAAATGTCCGCCATCGACCAAGAGGATGTCACCCTCAGGAATGAAAAAGTCATGGTATTTGATGTCGGCAGTGAGATAGGCATCGGCATGGTTTTTCAAGGCATCGCCCATGAAAGGGCTACCTGAACCGCCACATAATGCCACTTTTTGGATTTTGCGACCTGTCATGGCAGAGTGGCGCAAACATGGCGAACCGATTTTGTCGGCCACAAGACTCAGAAAACCAACCTCTTCCATCGGCACATCAAACTCACCGATCATTCCAGCACCACACACTTCAGGTTCGTTGGCTGAGGGTTGCAGAAGATGAAGGTTTTTCAAGCCCAAACGCTCTGCTAACATACGACTCACACCCAAATAGCTGTTATCCAAGTTGGTATGCATGCTGATCATGGCGATGTCGTGCTTGATAGCCTTCACCACGGCACGTTCGATGTAGGTTTGCGGCGTGAGATGCTTCAAACCGTGGAAAATCAAAGGATGGTGGCTGACAATCACATCGCAGTTTTTAGCGACAGCTTCGTCAACGACTTCTTCGGTGATATCCAAGCAAATCAAAACTTTATGGGCTTCGGCATTAAGGTCGCCCACCTGTAAGCCTGCGTTGTCGTAACTCTCCTGCCAATGCAGCGGCGCCACATCGGTGATGCAATTCAAGATGTCATTTACAATCATAAATTCAAAATTGAGGCTCAAAATTAGGAAAAAATGTCTAATTTTGACCCCTACAATGAGAATTTTACCACTGCCCATAGCATTCATTGAGCATATAGTACTGAAAATCAGGCATAAACTATACGATTGGCATATCATGAAATCCATCCGATTCGACATGCCAGTGATTTGTGTGGGCAACCTCAACCTTGGCGGAACGGGAAAAACGCCCACTGTGGAATACCTAATCCAGTTGCTGAAGGACAAGTACAATGTGGCAACCTTAAGTCGTGGGTATGGACGCAAGACAAGCGGTTTCCAACTCGCCGACAGCAAAAGCACCTACGAAACCATTGGCGACGAGCCTTTACAATACTTCCACAAGTTCAACGACATTCAAGTCGCCGTGGATGAAGACCGCATCGAAGGCGTGGAAAACCTGCTCAAAAACGAGAATCCCCCTGAAGTCATTTTGCTTGACGATGCCTTCCAACATCGGAAAATCAAAGCGGGATTGAATATCCTATTAACTGAATATCAACACCTTTATTGCGACGATTTTCTCTTTCCTGCCGGCACTTTGCGCGACATCAAATCCGCCGCCAAACGCGCCGACATCATTGTGGTCAGCAAGTCGCCGAACGCATTGGACGCAGACGAAAAACAACGGATTATCAAGAAATTAAAACCTGACGAGCATCAAAAAGTGTTTTTCTCCACTTTGGAATATGCGTCTTTGCGGCCTTTGAACGAGTCGGCAAAACAGGTTTCGACTAAAAACGTCGATTCCGCCATGGCATTTTGCGGTATCGCTAATCACAAGCCTTTCATTGAAGCACTGGAAAAGCATTACAAAACCTTTGATTTCCTGTACTTTCCCGACCATCACGCCTATACAGGAAACGATGTAAAATTCATCCATCAACGCTATGCCGACCTTGGTGGCGAGAAGAAAATCATCGTCACCACTGAAAAAGATGCCGCGCGATTGACAAATTCTCCCTATCTTTGTGAGTTTGAAACCGCGCCGTTGTATGTCTTGCCCGTCGGCGTGCGATTCCACGAAGAAGAAAAGTTTAACGAAGAAATATTGAATTATGTACGAGAAGTTATGCACTACAATTGATTATATCAAACTGAAAACAAGGAACTTCCAGCCCGAAATCGGTATTGTTTTAGGCTCAGGTTTGGGTGGTTTGGCCAATGGCATCACCGTGCAGCACGCCATCCCCTACTCAGACATCCCCAATTTTCCCGTTTCCACAGTGCAAGGCCACAAGGGACAATTGTTGTTTGGCACTATCGCCGGTCGGCGTGTTGTGGCCATGCAAGGGCGCTTTCACTTTTATGAAGGCTACCCGATAGAAACCGTCACTTTCCCGATTCGCGTGATGATGCAGTTGGGCATCCAATTCCTCATCCTCAGCAATGCGGCTGGCGGACTCAACCCGGACTTCAAGGTGGGCGACATCATGATTATCACCGACCAAATCCACATGATGCCCAACCCACTGATTGGGTCGCACGACGACCGTTTCGGCGACCGCTTCCCAGACATGAGCGAGCCATACGACAAACGCCTCATCCATTTGGCAGATGCCATCGCAAGAGAGAAAGGCATTGAGGTTCAGCATGGCGTGTACACCGCCACAACCGGTCCGACATACGAGACACCCGCCGAGTGCCGTTACTTCCGCATCATCGGAACTGACGCCATTGGAATGTCGACCACTCCTGAGGTCATCGTGGCGAGACAAGGCAAACTGCCTGTTTTCGGCCTGTCCATCATCTCCGACATGGGCAACATCTATGGCGAAGGCCATCCCGTCATCATCACTCACGAGGAAGTCATCAAGGCCGTGAACGCCGTGGAGCCGAAACTCATCACCCTCATCACAGAACTCATCCGTCGCTCGTCCGAAATCAAATTCTGATGGCCGTTTATTTCGTCACCGACTTCCACCTAGGCATCCCCTCGCTTGAGGACAGCCAACAGCGCGAGCGCAAGCTGCTGCGCTTCCTTGATGGAATCCGTTCCGACTGCGAGGAGCTTTATCTGATGGGAGACTTGTTCGATTTTTGGTTTGAGTACAAGACGGTGATTCCTAAGGGCTTTATCAGGCTGCAAGGCAAGTTGGCGGAATTTACTGACGCAGGCATCCCTGTGCATTTGTTTATCGGCAACCACGACCTTTGGTCTTTTGGCTATCTGCATGACGAACTGGGAATTGAGCTGCACCGCGAGCCTGTCATCAAGACCATCAAAGGCAAAAAGTTCTTTTTGGTCCATGGCGAAATGCAGGTTCAATCAATTCCTATTCAGATTGATACATCCCGATTTCGGCATCGGCTTGGCCTTGAAGTGGTCACACAACCACCGCCTGAAAAAGCTCAAGAACGAGGTGGAGCGCGGCTATTACGACGACATTCCCAACACACGTCTTTACCAATACGCCCAAGAGCAAGCCGCGCTCGATCCGAGCATCGACTTCTTTGTCTTTGGCCATCAGCACAAGCCCATGCAATACAAGACCGGCGACCATGCTTTGACTACTGTCGTTGGAAATTGGATTTATGATTTCACCTACGCGGTGTTTGATGGGGAAACGGTGGAGTTAAAGTGGTTTGAAGGAGATTGAAAAGGCAATTACCCTACTACTCTACTAAAATCTTTACAGTTTTTCCTTCCAAGGTTACGAAGTAGATTCGTCACATTCAATACACCTATTCCTTCAATAGTGATGCTACCTTTTGAAGGATTAGGATAAACCCAGATGCCACCATTTACATTCTCGTCAATGACATCCACTGGTGCAGTGCTAAACTCTGCCTCTGGGCTGATGGGCGAGGCATAATATGACCTAGTCTCTTTTTTGCGCTGCGTAAAAGTATATAATGTGCTCGGTATCAAGCCTTCAAACCGTGGGGAGTCCTGCCACTCGCCGCCGTCAATGTTATACTCACAGCCTTCCACGGTCACAAGGGTAATGCTTGTATCAGTATTGCTCTCCAACTGAGGCCCCTCTGGCATGGTTTGCTCTGCTTTCCTGACGGGACCGATATTGCGAGAAGTGACCTCCCCAATGCAATTTGCTGCCGTCACCTGGACATTAATCCATTGGTCGACATCCGATTCCATCAAAGTGTATGTCGGATACACAGCCCCTTCGATGGCGGTTGTATCGTTCCGCCACTGGTAACTCAACTCGCCCAAGTCAGGGATTTCTGGTGTTGAGCTCAAATCGGTAACCACTGTCAGCGTTTGTCCGAAAACAAGTTCGCCATCAATGTCAACACTGCCATTCAACACAGGAATTTCCTCGTTGTTCAATAGGTTTTCGATTGCGCCGTATGCATTCAACCGGCGACTTGAAGCGACCAGCCCGTCAAGCGAGGGAAGATTATCGGCACCATCAAACAATGCCTGTCGCACAGAAAGACAAAGACTTGCGGGGTCGCTCTTGCAGGATTGTATCATTTCCTCTGGCATGGCAGCATACATCAATGCGATGGTACCGGAAACTTGTGGTGTCGCCATAGAGGTTCCTGTCATATTGCCATATCCATTAGTCGTAGTAGAATAAATGCTCGTGCCGGGCGCGCCAATGTCGATGTTTTCGATGCCATAGCCAGCGCCTGGATATTTCTCATCAGCGGAATTGGTGTTAGTAACGCCTATCAGGAATTCTCCAGGACAAGCCGACGGCACATCTCCCACTTGGTCGACATTCACATTCATATTCGGGCCTGCCCCGCAACTCAAAATACCGACAGCACCCATTTCGTCGTACATCGCACACCAAATGGGATAATCGTCAGGATTGCCGTAATCTACGCCAAAAGACGAATTGGTGGCCACGACAAAGGCACCTTCTTCGCCATTGGTTTCGTTGTACTTCGCCCTCATTTCTAGGACGTATGAATAGGCCTCCACGACAACCGATTCATTACCAGAGCTACCGCCAACAGGCATGACTTTCACATTCCAGTTCACACCACAAACGCCTTGTCCATTGTTCCCGACAGCTCCAATAATGCCTGAGACATGCGTACCATGATTATTACTCGGAACAGCCCCATTGTGGTTGTAGGCGTTCCAGCCATGATAGTCGTCAATGTATCCGTTGTCGTCATCGTCAATTCCATTGTTGGGAATTTCTAGCATGTTCTTCCAGAAGTTCAAGTCCTCGTGGTTCAAATATGCTCCTCCATCTATGACAGCCACCACAATGGTGTCGCCTGTGGTTGTAACACCACCCGTAGTAAACGTATCCCATGCTTGAGGCAATTGCATTATAGCAGGCGCCCATTGCATATCAAAAAAAGTATCGTTGGGAACGGCTTCGCGTAAAACGATATTAGTGTGATTGTTTTGAATCACCTTTATATCAGAGTCTCTCGACAAGCGTTCCATCTTCATCTCTCTTGACTCACCTTTATCAGCAATCTCGAAAAGCCAGATATTCAATCTCTTGGACAGCATTCGTTTAGGGACGATTCCGCCATTTGAATTGAGAGAAAATGTTGAAGCATCAACACCCTGCTCCAACCAAACAATGAATTCATCCTCCACATAAGTGGAAGTTTTGGAAACCTCTACCAACGTCTCCGTTGCTTGGCCATAGGAAAGCATTGAGAAACAGGCCATTGCTAAGGCAAGGACAAATCTAAAACTAAAATGATTCATTCGAAAAGGATTTAAGGGTAAAAAACGAATTACAACAGGGCAAAAATAATAAAATATTCTGAATATCTAAAGAATTCACTATTTTTGCAATCCTCATTATCTGGACTGCTTCGTTCCTCGCAGTGACGCGAAGCGACATTGAATGAATCTTGAAATCTGAAATTTGAAATTTTGAAATCTCTAATTACATAGATTATGCAAATCACCAAAAATTACATTGAAGCCAACAAGGAACGTTTCCTTGAGGAACTCTTTGGCTTAATCAGAATCCCTTCCATTAGTTCAGAATCTGCACACAAGCCGGATATGATTCGCTGTGCCGAATACTGGCGCGACGCCATCCTGGCCGCTGGCGCCGATAAGGCCGAGGTGATGCCCACCGAGGGCAACCCTATCGTCTACGGCGAGAAAATCATCGACCCGAAACTGCCTACCGTCTTGGTTTACGGCCACTACGACGTGATGCCCGTTGACCCCATCGACCTGTGGCACACCGACCCGTTTGAACCCGTCATCAAGGACGGCAAGATTTGGGCTAGAGG
>CADAPW010000087.1 GCA_902789915.1 uncultured Bacteroidia bacterium
AAACAACAACAATTTGATTGTCAAGTTGTTAGTTAAAAATCCGAACAAATCCGAACAATCTTTTTCTTGACATTTACTTGAATTAGATGTTTTTTTGTATCAAACTCTAAAACAAATCATCATGAAAAAAGTTCTATTATCATTAGCAATTTGTCTATTGGCAATGAATGTAGGATTTGCCCAAAATGAATTTGCCCAACCTACGCATGCCGTTGGCAAGAGAATCAACGCCAATGGTGAAGTTACCATGACGTTGGAGTCTAACTTCACCTACTACGAGGATGGCAAGCCCCATACATTCGAGATACCCGACTATAATCTTTCTACTACATACAGTTTTAACGATGATCACCTGAACAATGAATCAACTTGGCATGACCAGGGACATCCCATACTTCATGAACAAATAGTTTACACATACGAAGACGATAAGATCAAAACCACCCAGCACTACTGGAGCAACGTCAACCCAAGCCAACTGTGGGTCTATACCTATGGCGATGACGGACGACTCTCCAGAGTGGACTACAAAGATGATTTAGAGTCAGATTTCCACACTCATATCATCTACGAATACGAAAACGACGGAAAGACCAAAATTGAGAACCATTGGACTTCATGGCCAATGGAAGGTATGCTCCTTAGACAGAAGAATGTCTACCAATATGATGATGAATATAATCTTCATACCAGAAAGATTGAAAAGTTTAGCATTGAAGGATCCCTTCTCAACAGCACCCTTGACACATACACTTATACTGCCAGTGGAAAGTTGGAAACCCAAATCACACAATTCTTGGCTGACAGCGTATGGGTCAACAATCACATTATGCATTATGTGTATGACCCCTATGAAAAAGTCCTTGAACAGCAGGACGGATCTTGGTCGACCGAAACCCAAGACTGGGACATCAACCATAAAGTTGTCTTTGGGTATTCGGACGATGGCACTAACATTATAGTCTCTTTCTACAAAAAAAGCGGTGAAGAATGGGTTTGGGATGTGTTTAACAACCAAACTATCCTTTTTGGATCTGCTTTGAAAAACCAGCAACGCACTTTAAGATTTTACAAAGAAGAAGTATATAACGGAAATGGCAATATTAACCAATTTGAAATCACGCTTACTAATACCCCTGAGCCGGTCTACATGGACACCGAAGGAAAAGAGAGTTTAGCTTGCACCCTATACCCCAACCCCGCTACTGGTTTTGTCACCATCACTGGCACCAACCTCAAGCAAGCCCAAATCATCAACACCCTCGGCCAATGCGTGGCCACGGTCAAAGGCGAAGGCGAACAGCTCTCGGTGGACCTCAGCACCTTGCCCGCAGGCGTCTACTTCGTCAACGTCACCGACGGTGAGGGACGGAAATGCGTGAAGAAGGTGGTGAAGGAATGAATGCTAAAAATAATACTTTTTTTTCATTTAAAGCGGAAAAATATTGTTTATAATGGGAAAATTTATATTTTTGCAGCGAGTTACAAAACAAAATAATATGAAAACACGAATTTTTACCATCCTTTTTGCCCTCGCGGCAACAACCCTTCACGCCCAAGACGACAATATGGGATGTATTCCATTCCATCATATCAATTACGAAATTTTTGTAATGGAAAACATGATGCAGCAACGCAATGGGGAGATTATTACTAACACTTTTATTGCCGTAGATGACCCCGAGCACCCCCACTACCCGATTTACATTGGCGACATCGTCCATAAAGTGTCACCCGCCACGCTCCAGTTTACCGATTCATTATTCATAGCTGACAGCTCGCACACATCATATTATCTATATGCTCAAAACCCTCTTGGCGAAGGTAATATCAGGGCCAGCTTCGAATACGACGGAAATCGAGACAGCACTTACCTTCTCATTACACATTTCTCCGATAATGACCTTCAAATTGATAGTGACAATGACATAATCACGCCACTGTGTGAAGGTGAAGCGCTTGAACATATCAACAGCTATATGGTTGACTGTCGCGGCGACCTGATTATGAAATATTATAAGACAGTATCTGATCAAGTCGAGGAATGTCATATCACACGCTTCGGCCCTGACGGGACCTTCAAATATGAGGCTACACTCCCCAAAAGCCAGAACTTTCTGGAGAATGTGAGGGTCCTCAGCGAATCTCCTCTACAATATTACCATTGGAAAGGCGGTGGCAGCAGCAACATGACTTGTTATGTACTTGACTCAGCTTTCAATACAATAACCTCATCCATTTTCAGCAGAATCATATACGAGATACCCGTTGTTGACTCATCTGGTAGTGCAATGGCTCGTGAGTACCTTGAGTTCGCAAGCGATACCGAGGTGATTCCTGATGGCGAAGACATGCTGGTTGCCGCAAAATACACCCAAGACTCCACTATCCTAGCTGGAGCTTTGACGGCAGAACATGGTTTGGCTGTGGCCAGATACGACCTGCGCACCATGCAACGGAAAAACTTGATTCTGTTCGACGACCTGCCTGGATGGAGTTCCGAGGCGACTTGCCTTGGCCTCCAACGGATGTCGGATGGCGCAATTTACCTTTTGTATTCGGAACGAGAAATCTATTCTGGGCAAAAAGTCACATTTGCAGTGAAGATGGATCCAGATTTCAACGTGGAATGGAAACGTTACTGTAAGCCAGTTGAAAGATTCCAATTGCGCACAGAACACTGCATCCCCGCAACAGACGAAGAAGGGAACGAAGTCATGGCCGTAGCAGGTTCAAGCATCGATTTGGAAAGCTATGCCATTGGCATCTTCTATTTCTTTATCCATCACGACGGCACCGTTAGCGTCGACGAGGGAATGGTCAAAGTCCGTCCCTACACCTTCTACCCCAACCCAACGCAAAGCCAACTGCGCATGGCATTCTCGCCCGACGTGCAGCCCTCCTTGGTGGAACTCTACGACCTGCAAGGCCGCAGGATTCTCTCACAAGGCAACGCCTTCGAGCGTATCGACATGAGCCGGCTGCCCGCTGGCATCTACACGGTGCGCGTCACCCTGCAGGACGGCCAAGTGTTTTCGGACAAGGTGGTGAAGGAATAAAACGACACCCATATTTCCCCGTCGGGAGATATACCTTTTCCTACGGGGAGATATGGGGTTCTTTTTAAAAATCGCGTTTTTGCGCCGCGATTTTTAATTTTTGCGAAATTGTGAGTGTGGGAAAAGTCGTAAAATGGCTATATTTATTCAAATTAGATACTGAAAGAGTGATTTTTTCATTTAAACAAGAAAATTATTGCTTGAAATGATTTTTATTCCTATCTTTGCAGCGTAATAAAACCCCGCCAGCGATGAGAAAGATTATACCAATGCTTTGCCTTGCCGCAATGATGGGCTTCGGCGCCTGCTCCACCGATGTCGACCTTTACACCGAATACAAGGAAGTGCCCGTCATCTACGGCCTGTTGGATGCCCGCGCCGACACCAACTACATCAAAATCACGCGCACCTTTTACGCCCAGGGCGATGCGTACACCTCGGCCATCAACCCCGACTCCAGCAACTATCCTGGCAAATTGGATGCCCGTCTCGTGGAATACCTCAACCGCGACAGCATTCGTGAAATCATTCTCGACACCATCACCATACACAACAAGCAGCCCGGCGTTTTCTACCACCCCGACCAAAAGCTATACTACACCACCGAGGCGTTGGGGCAAAACACAAGCAACAGAAAATACAGCTACCGCCTCAAGGTGACACTCCCCACCGGAGAATTGACCACCACCACTGTCCTTGTGGGCAGTCCCAGTTTCGACGTGCAGAGTCTGGCGGTCAATTTCTCTCAAGAGTACTTCGGCACTCTAAGGCCGTTCTTATTTCGTCCTGCCTTAAATGCCGCCTATTACGAATTCGAACTGGCGTTCACCTTCAAGGAGCAACGCACCCCCGACGGCGACTCGGTGTCCCGCACTTTCAGGTGGCGCGTAGGCTCCCATGACGAAGAGTACCTATCGACGCATCTGGTCGATGGCTCCTACGCCTTCAAGTACCGCCCTGAGACCTTTTACGAGCAGCTAGCCGCGTTCATCGGCGGCGACACCACCACGGACGGCCTAAAACGATACATCAGCGACTACCCCATCGAGGCCACCATCACAGCATGCGGCGAAGAACTGTGGCGATACCAATACATCAACAATGCAGCAGCCGGTTTCGAGATGGGCTACGACGAATACGGGCTTATCGATGGTGCCATGGGCGTGTTTTCCTCAAGGATGACGGCAAAACACAAGCTGAGGCTGGCGGGCACGACGGTGCCGGAGCTGGTGGCGAGGCCTCATTGGGGCTTCAAGTTCATCGGCGGAGAATGAATGGTAGCCCATCAGAAAGGGGCTTCAATACAAAAAATCAACATTTTATCAAAAAAAACCTCCATTATTCCAAAAAAGTGTGTATTTTTACGCGCTTTTTTTATTATATTATTATAATTGTTCCTTGACAGGAATGCACAACCACAATTAACAAACGATAATAATCACAAATTAACCGAAATGAATAAACTCACGAAAATCACTTTGTTGGCCATGCTGATTTCATTGGCCATACCGACGAGACAGTTTGCACAATCCCCCGACAGGCAGAATGCCAACGAGGGTGTCGCAAACACAACACAAACCATCCAAATCAGGGACTATGAAAACGGCTTCCTTTTCAACGTTTTTGAAATCGAAAATGTGGAGGAACGCGTTCAGCTGGCTTCGGCACTTGCCACAAGCGACGTCTGGATTTGCAACCCGACCCATAACCCTGGCGAGCTGTTCATCAGACCCAACAGCTACAACGCCGACATGCCGATTTATGCCGAATTCGATTACCTCATAATGACGCTTAGGGAAGAATACCAAGAAGTTTCTTCGCTGTCCAAGGACGAGTTCGCTGAAATCTACAAGTCATGGGCACGCAACATCAGCCCTGAATATTACAACTTCCTGATTTCCGACCACCTTGACCGTGCCAATCACTGCATGGATGCCGAGCCTTTCTGCACCAGCAACATCTACAACTTCCCTGCCCTCAATAGTGGTTATTCATGGTCGGGACCCAACTACGGATGCTTAGGCTCCTCTCCCACCAACAAGCACTCTTTCTGGTACTACATGAGAATTGGCGTTGCAGGCAACATCACCATCAAAATCGAGGCTTCCTTCGACGTCGACTTCGCCCTTTGGGGACCTTTCAACAACGAGACCGAGCCTTGCCCGACAGAAGCGGGACAAACGGGCATGTTGACTGCGGATTGCACCAGCTGCCCCAACAACACGACAAACGCCAACTTCTATCCCTCCGGCAACCTGCATGACTGCAGCTTCGATGCCCGCCATTACGAGTACGCTCACGTCGTGAACGGACAAGTGGGACAATACTACATCCTTCTTATCACCAACTATAGCGGTACCGATGGCTATATCACATTCCAAAAATACGACGGCGACGGCGAGACCGACTGCAGTATCCTGCCTCCTTTGGTCAACAACGATGGCCCCTACTGCATCGGCGAGACCATCCATCTGACCGCAGCGGGACAAACGGGTGCCACCTATAGCTGGTCGGGACCCAACGGCTTCACCTCGACGCAACAGAACATCGACATCCCCAACTGCAACTTAGACATGGCAGGCACCTACACCTGCACCATCACCCTCTCTGGCGAGACGAGCAGTGCCAACACTTCCGTCATCGTTCTTTCGCTGCCGACAGCCAGCTTTGAGGCCAATACGGTGTGTGTCGGCAACCCGACGGAGTTTTACAGCACTGCCACCGTCACGGGACAGCATTTTGCCTCCTACCAATGGAACTTCGGTGACGGGCAGACAGGCACGGGAGAAACCGTGAGCCACACCTACGCCGAGCCTGGTGAATACCGCGTGTCACATACGGTATCGACCTCCAACGGCTGCCAAGGCTCCATCAGCCAAACCGTAACGGTGGTTTCCGCCCCTGTGGCCGACTTCACCGCCACCACCGTCTGCCAAGGCGAAACCACGCATTTCACCAGCACTTCCACAGGCGAGCAAATCACGGGCTACCAATGGGATTTCGGTGATGGTGAAACCAGTATGGGAGAAACCACGAACCACACCTACGAGCAAGCGGGCACCTATCAGGTGACCCTCACCGCTGAAGGCAGCGGCGGCACCTGCACCGACGAGGCCACCCACACCGTCACGGTGTATGCCATGCCGGCCCCAGTGGCCACCGCCAACCCCGCTTCAGTGCAGTATGCCGGAAGCTCTACCATCACCGTCAACCCAGGGGCGGAAGGCACGTTCACCTACCATTGGGAACCCGCCAACATGGTGCTTGACCCCGACAGCCAGACCACGCAGACCGTTCCTCTGACAGAGACGCAAATCTACACCGTCACCGTCACCAACGTGCAAGGCGGCTGCACAAATACGGCCATCGTTGCTGTCAGTATGGACGGCTCCGACATGACCGCCACCGCCACCGCCGACCAATATGAGCTTTGCGAAGGCAGCAACACCACACTGCACGCCATCCCCCTGTCGGGCACGGGCAACTACTCCTTCACCTGGTCGCCAGCCAACACGCTTAGCAGCGCTACCGCTCAAAACCCCGTAGCCTCGCCTGCCGTGGGCACCACCATCTACACCTGCCACGTCACCGACGGCATCGTCGACACCGATGTCAGCGTGAGCATCACGGTGCATCCCAATAAGGCATCGGAGATGCAACAGACCATCTGCGAAGGCACGTCATACGACTTCTTCGGACAACAACTAAGCACTGAAGGCGTGTACCGCCACACCCTTGAGACACAATACGGCTGCGACAGCATCGTGACGCTCTACCTCGGCATCAACGACCACGACGAAAGCGAGTTCACCGTTGGCGACGACGAGAACTGTGATGAATACTATTGGGATCCTCGCGGACACGAAATCATACAAACCGACCATCAAGACTTGACCTACACGCAGTCGGGCACCTATCACAGGACCTATAAGAACATTGCGGACTGCGACAGTATCGTCACGATGAACGTACGATTCGAATACACCCCGCATCCCACACCCATCTATCCTGTAGATGACACGAATCCTGCCCCCCACTGGGTCATTACCGCCACGGAATACCAAATCAACACTTACGACTTCCACCTGTGGGACACCAACCCCCTCTGCAGATGGGACACCACCATCTGGGCCTGCGAAGGTGCTCCCGATTGGATTATCGAGCCTTTCGGTGACCGATCCCAAAACTGCAAGGTGTACGTGCTCAGCAATGCTGTCGACACCGTATGGTTGAAGGCCTACGCCTATAACCGTTGCTCGCCCGATAGCGGCGTCGAGCAGAAATACTGGCTGGTGTGTTCCTTCTACGATGTCAATGAGCAAGGCACAGCCGACTTCTCCGTCGTTCCGAATCCCAACAACGGGCAAATGACCCTTAACTTCGAGCAGCTGACGGGCAAGGTCAACGTCAAGGTGTACGACATGCTTGGCAACCTCATCGACGGCTTCGATACCTACAGCGGCAACGGCACGGGGTCCATTACCTACGACATGAGTCGCTGCGCCAGCGGCCTCTATCATTTCGTCGTCACCGGGAAGGAAGGCACTGTGGCGAAGAAGGTGATTATTCAAAAGTAAAAACATAAAGAAAAACAAAGAATCAAAATAATAATAAATCGAAATGAAAAAGTTCACGAAAGTCCTGTTTTTTGCCTTAGTGCTGTCATTCATCCCATTGAAACAATGGGCGCAAACTCCTTACAGACAATATGCCAATGACGGCATCTTGCTGAACTTCCATGAAATCGAAAATGTTGATTTCAGGGTTTTTCTGCTCTATACCCTCAACCAAGACAATCGATTTGAACTGATTGCCAATGAGGGGATGGGGCAATTCAGCATTACCTCAAGCAACGAAGCGGATTTCGCGAACTTATCCGATGCTTTCGAGACCTTCTTCAGAAACGCGTATACGGATTTCAGCTTGCTTTCCAAAGCCGATATCTACAATCAAATGTCCAATTGGAAAAGCTGCATACCTTCCACCTACTTCGTTTCGATGATGATGGATATCATTGAGCGAAACAACAGACCCAACAACGACCACTGCATCAATTCCGCCCCGTTCTGCACATCAGACCAAATCACTTTCGCTGCAGCCAACACCAGTCAAACCGCTGACGATCTTGAAGGCACTACTATAGAAGACGGCTGTATCTACTACTCTTACAATCCTTCTTGGTACCACATGAGGATTAATGACCCTGGACAATTCATCATCCACATGGAAGGACACGATCCTTCATCGGGCACGGAAAGAGACATTGACTTTTGTATCTGGGGACCCTTCAACGACCCCACATCACCTTGTGTGGCAGGTTTGACAACCAATAACATCATTGACTGCTGCTATTCGGCGAGCTACTCTGAGAACATTTATTTGGGTTATCCTGAGGGCGAACATGTCCACAATACCGGCCACGGCACCGTCAACTATCATGTACCTCAGACGGGAGAGTATTACATCCTGATGATTACCAATTATTCACAGCAACCCTGTACGATTTCCTTCACTAAGACAGAAGGCTCAGGTCCTGGCACCACCGACTGCGGCATCCTTCCCGGCATTGTGAACAACGACGGTCCCTACTGTGTCGGCGAAACCATCAACCTCACCGTCAACCAGCAGGCTGGCGCCACTTATAGTTGGACTGGTCCCAACGGTTACACTGCCTCAGGTTTCAGCCCCAGCCGCCCCAACTGCACCCTGGCCATGGCCGGCACTTACACCTGCACGACTACCGTGGGTGCCCAAACTACCACAGCATCCACTGAGGTCGTGGTATATGCACAACCTACAGCCAGTTTCAACTCCACCAGCGTTTGCGTTGGTCAAGCCACACAATTCACCAGCACCTCCACCACCAACCCCTCGGGACAAAACATCGGTAGCTACCAGTGGAACTTCGGTGAC
>CADAPW010000088.1 GCA_902789915.1 uncultured Bacteroidia bacterium
ATTAATTCAAGCAAGGATTTCAATCCCTGCGCAATAAGCAAAACAAACACAATAATATATGGCACAAGTAGACGACAAAAAAATCATCTTCTCGATGGTAGGCGTGAGCAAAATCATCCCGCCGTCAAGACAAATCCTGAAAGACATCTACCTCTCCTTCTTCTATGGCGCGAAAATTGGCATCATCGGCCTGAACGGAGCGGGAAAATCGACCTTGCTGCGCATCATCGCGGGCAAGGAGAAATCGTATAACGGTGAAGTGGTGTTCTCGCCCGGCTATTCGGTCGGGATGCTCGACCAAGAACCACAACTCGACGACAACAAGACCGTCCGTCAGGTGGTGGAGGAAGGCGTGCAAGAAATCGTCGACATCCTCAAGGAATACGAAGAAATCAACAACAAATTCGCCGAGCCCGACGCCGACTTCGACAAACTCATTGCCCGCCAAGGCGAGCTGACCGAACTCATCGAGCAACACGACGCTTGGGAACTCGACAACAAACTAGAGCGCGCCATGGACGCCCTCAACTGTCCCGACGGCGACACACCTGTCAAGAACCTTTCCGGAGGCGAGCGCCGCCGCGTGGCTTTGTGCAGGCTTTTGCTGCAAGAGCCTGATATCCTGCTCCTCGACGAGCCTACCAACCACTTAGATGCCGAGAGCATCCAATGGCTGGAGAGCCACCTGCAACAATACAAGGGCACCGTCATCGCCGTCACCCACGACCGTTACTTCCTCGACCACGTGGCCGGCTGGATCCTCGAACTCGACCGCGGCGAAGGCATCCCGTGGAAAGGCAACTACTCGTCGTGGCTCGACCAGAAGACCGCCCGCCTCGCCATGGAAGAGAAGACCGAGAGCAAGCGCCGCAAGACCCTCGAACGCGAGCTGGAATGGGTGCGCATGGCTCCGAAGGCCCGTCACGCTAAGGGCAAGGCCCGTCTGGAATCGTATGAGAAGATGCTCAACGAGGACGTGAAGGAGAAAGAAGAGAAACTTGAAATCTACATCCCAAATGGTGACCGACTCGGTTCCAAAGTCATTGAAGCGCATAATGTCACCAAAGCATACGGTGACAAGCTCTTATTCGAAAATCTGAGCTTTAGCCTGCCACAAGGTGGCATCGTGGGTGTCATCGGACCGAATGGCGCAGGCAAAACGACTTTGTTCCGCCTCATCATGGGTTTGGAGCAACCCGACTCCGGCACCTTCGAGGTGGGTGAAACGGTGAAAATCGGCTATGTCGACCAACAACATGCCGACATCGACCCCGAGAAGACCGTCTGGGAGGTCATCAGCGGCGGCAACGAACTTATTCAATTGGGCAAGCGCAGCATGAACTCGCGCGCCTACGTCTCTCGCTTCAACTTCGGCGGCAACGACCAGCAGAAGAAAGCCGGTGTGCTGTCAGGCGGTGAGCGCAACCGTATGCACCTTGCCTTGACCCTGAAACAAGAAGCCAACGTGCTCCTCTTGGACGAGCCTACCAACGACATCGACGTGAACACATTGCGTGCCTTGGAGGAAGGCTTGGAGAACTTCGCGGGCTGCGCTGTCATCATCAGCCACGACCGCTGGTTCCTCGACCGCGTGGCCACCCATATCCTCGCCTTTGAGGGCAACTCACAGGTCTACTTCTTCGAGGGCAGCTACTCGGAATACGAGGAAAACAAGATGAAGCGATTGGGCAATATAGAGCCTAAACGATTTAGGTACAAGAAGTTGAAAGAATAGGTAGTGTGATTCCCTTTGGGAATGGAAAGGCTATTATTGTATTCAGCGGCGGTAGGAACCGGCTAACAACACGTAACGTCTAACACCGCCGCGGTTAACAATATAATTCGACTCCATTCCCGAAGGGAATCTCTTTTTCGAAGGATTTAAAAAAGTTTTGTTTTCCAAAAATAACTTCCTAAATTTGCAGCGTATTAATCCCTAAAAATTAAAACTATGAGTTTCGGAGAAGCTATCAAAAGCGTGTTTTCAAAGTATGCTACCTTTTCGGGACGTGCACGCCGTTCTGAGTTCTGGTATTTCTACCTTTTCAACCTACTTGTTACAGTTGGACTAAGTATCGTAACCAAATTTGTTCCAAGCATAAAATACTTATCGCTCATCTATTCATTAGGTATTCTCGTTCCAAATTTAGCAGTTAGTGTACGTCGTCTGCACGATATCGGGAAACGCGGACTGACATTGCTTTGGTTTTTGGTTCCCTCGTTCATCATCGTTATGCTATTGACATTAATGGTGACTGTCTTTACGACCCATAATAGCGAATCGGGATCCTCAACATTTATCATTTTGTATCTAGTTTTCGCCTTCATTTTGCTGGCCTTATCCATATTGTTCATTGTCTGGATGGCACGCGACAGCCAACCTGGCGAAAACCAATGGGGTCCCAATCCGAAGGAGATGCCTGGTAACGAAACGCAAAACCTCGATTGATTGTAAGTTGACCACCATGACTAACAAGGCGTTGTTATTTCAGCGCCTTGTTATTTTTTACACCCAACATGCACCTAATTAAAATAAAGCCGTTATCTTTGCACCCCGAAAAACGATAAAAACCATATTTATAATGAGAAAGTTTTATTTTACGTTATGCCTGATGGCTGTCATCGGCAGCCTGATGGCTGGTCCTGTCGACCAACAAAAAGCCCAAAAAGTGGGCACCAGATTTTTGAGCACCACCGCCCTTAGCCAGAAAAACGCCGACATCAAATTGAATTTAGTCAACGTGGCTGCCGACCGTGACGCCACTGACTATTACGTTTTCAATGTCAGCAACAGCGAAGGCTTTGTCGTCATCGCTGGCGATGACCGCGTGAGGCCTATCCTCGCTTATTCCACTACGGGTAAGTATAATCCTAACGATGTAGCAGATGGTTTCCAATACACTTTGGACGGCTTCCGCAAGGAAATCCAATATGTGCGCGAACATAACCTCAGTGCCACGCCCGACATCGTTGCCGAATGGAAGTCGGTGAACGAGACGGGCAGCCTCAACCGTGGTGGTCAGACGCGCGCCGTGGTCGAGCCACTCTGCCATTCCATCTGGAACCAAAACTATCCTTGGAACAGCCAATGCCCTCCTTGTGTCGACACCCTCGGCAACGGTGGCCATGTGTTTGCGGGCTGCGCCGCCACGGCCATGGGACAAGTGATGAAGTTCTGGGACTGGCCGGCCGTCGGTAACGGTTCCCATTCATACAATGCCGATGGAATTGGACCTCTCACGGCTAACTTTGGCGAGACCGAATATCACTTCGAGTTGATACCTTTGGCCCTCGACTCCACCAGCAGCGAAGAAGAAATCTATTATGTGGCTCAATTGCTGTATCATCTCGGCATCGCCCTCGACATGCAATACAGCGCTGTCGGCAGTGGAGCCAATGCCCTTTCCGTTTACACCGCCTTCCAAAGCTATTTCCGCTACACTAGGGATTTCCCACAAATCAACGCTGGCGACCTCATCCCTGGTTATGGCTACACCAACGAGGAATGGGCGCAGATGTTGAAGGACGGGGGCCTCGACGAACACCTCCCCGTCTTCTACACGGGATCCGATGACGGCGGCGCAGGCGGTCATGCCTTCGTGTGCGACGGCTACGACGAGAACGACTACTTCCACTTCAACTGGGGCTGGAGCGGTCGCGACGACGCCTGGTGCCCCATCGGTGCTCTTCACACCACGAGATACGACTTCAACCAAACCAACATGTTCATTGGGCACATCGTCCCCGAAAACAATGAATACTTCAGCCGTCCCGACAGCGTGAGCAAGATGGCCGTCCTCGAAGAAGCCTTCGACGCCGCACGTCTCACCTGGACCAACCCCACTACTGACCTCAACGGCAACACCTTAACCGACATCACTTCTGTCACCATCCGCCGCAACTTCGAGGAAATCGCTGTACTTACCGACGTGGAAGCAGGTGCCGACATGGAATATATTGACAACGGTTTGGAGCCTGGTCTCTATGAATATTCCATCTACATCACCAACGAAGCAGGCATCAGCCGCACCACCTACCGCAGCATTCTCGTCGGCGAGAAGTGCAACATCGTTTTCCAAATGCATGACAACGGTGGCGACGGCTGGAAAGGTGCCGCCATCAGCATCGCAGACGAAAACTTCAACCGCCTCGCCGTGGTCACCATGACACAAGGCTCGGCATTGGTCGTTGATCTGCCCCTGCTGACAGGCAACCTCAACTTCATCTGGAACTCTGGCTGGTACCATGCCTATCCAGAATACGACACCGACAGCGAATGCTCCTTCACCATCATCAACGCCCAAGGACAAACCATTTACACTTCGACGGGGCTTGAAGAAGGTGTTTTCCTCACCTACGACCCCTGCGACTTCGATGCCATCGATGAAACTGTGGTGGACAACGGCGTCAGCGTCTATCCCAACCCGACCAACGGCTTGCTCAACGTGAATGGTTGCGGCACCATGCGCATCACTGTGAGCAATATGCTGGGACAGACCTTGTTCGAAACCACCGCTGAAGACAACACCACCCTTGACCTCAGCAGCTACGGGCAAGGCTTTTACCTTGTTCGCATCGCAACGGAAAATGGTGTGATGGTGCAAAAAATCAATGTTAGAAAATAAGACAAAAAAAATGGGGCGACTTGGTCGCCCCATTTTTTTGTTACCACTTCAAGATATTCTTGAAATCGTATTCCTCAGGATTCGGAAGGTAAACCTTGGCTGACTCATAATCGGCGGGCATGATGTACTGCAGGCCGTCGTTGAAAATCAGCTCGGCCTTCGGACCGTTGAGGTTGACCAGACGCGGCTTGATCTTGCCATTCTCATCTTCAACATCCTTCAGGTACAGCGGCACAATTTCACCCTTCGGGTTGGCGGTGACCATAGCACCACTCACGCCCTGGTCAAAGAGTTTCTTCACGCCGTAGCCCAACAGCGAGCAGTAGGTTAGGTCGTAGCCATTCGGCTCGACGCAACGGATGCCATAACCGATTTCGACGGGGCGGCTCTTCACGCTGAGGCCCAAAGCCTTCAGACGTTGTTGCAGCAAGAGGTTGAAGATATGAGCCTTGCTGACATTGCCGAGTTCGGGGTGACCGTGTTCATCGTAAGTAAAGGCTACACCCGACTTCTCGATTTCCTCGTCGCTCATAAAGTGGAACACACCCTCGCTGATGATGACAACGCCGTAATTGACGCCCAACAGCTTACGTTTCACGATGGAGCTGACCACCAACTTGATGATGGCATCAAAGGTGACAGCGGTCTTGTTGAACATCTCGGGGATGACTACCATCGGGCAGTGGCAAGCCGAAGTCATGCCGAATGCGAGATGACCCGCCTCACGACCCATGGCCGACACCACAAACCAGTTACCGCTGGTGCGGGCATCTTCGTAGATGGTCTGCACCAAATGCACGGCCGCATCCTTGGCGGAATAATAGCCAAAGGTAGGGCTGCCCTCGGGCAACGGCAGGTCGTTGTCGATGGTCTTAGGCACATGGATGTTTTGGATGGGGAATCCACTGCCAGCCAGGAACTTCGAGATGCGGTTGGCCGTTGAAGCAGTGTCGTCACCACCGATGGTGACCAACAACTTGATATTATTCTTTACAAAAAACTCAGTGTTGAACTCCTCGTTTTTCGGTTTGTAACGGCTCATCTTCAAGGCCGAACCACCACGCTTGAGGATGGAATCGGCATAGAGGAAGTCCATCTCGACCACATCGGGATTGGGGTTGAAGAGGTTTTTGTAGCCTTCGTTGAGGCCAAGCACGCGATAACCAGCTTTAAGGAAGGTTTTCGCCACAGTACTGATGACCGTGTTGATGCCAGGGGCGGGACCGCCACCGGCGAGGATTACGATGGATTCTTTCATATTATAGGATTTAAAGATTTAAAATTCAAAGATTTAAAGATTCAAAATTCAAAAATTCATAATTGAGTTTCCCTTCGGGAAATCGAAGATTCAACGGAGTTAATGGAATAGCTCTGTTTTTTGCTTTCTGCGACGGCTTGTGGTATCATCAGTTCGTAAGGACCCAAAGGCCGTCGCTTGATAACTGCCACCACTCTCCATTCCCCGCAGGGGAATCTCTTATTCTATCACCAGCTCATCACAGAAGATCCACGCCTTCTGCCCGGCGCCGACATGGCCTTCGGGGCAGGTGCCGATGGTCTTGGCCACCATCTTCACATAGCGGGCGTTGGTGCGTGGACGCACTTCCATCTCCTGAACAAAAGCTCCATCTTCATCAATAGGCACAGTGTTCTTCACCTTGCCCACGCTGCGGAAACTCTTACCGTCATCGCTGACGAAATACTCAACCTCGGTAGGCATCCAAATCCAAGAGTATATCTCCTGCAAGAAACTGCCCGCCAAGCGGTTGATTTTCTTGGGTTGGCCAAGATCAACGGTGGCGATGAGGTCGACACCGTAATAGCCTTGCCAAGCCCCAGTGCGGAAATTGTCGGTGCCACGCAGATGGTCGATGAGGGCCTTGACACCGCCCGCCGAATACTGTTCGTTGTACATGTTCTCCAATTTCACACTACGGTTGGCATCAATGAGATAGTATTGTGCGTCAATCACACGGCTCCAGCGGTCACCTTGCTTCGCGGCGGCACGCACCTTGGTGTTTTCCTTCAGACAAAGCGGTTGCTCGAAAAGCGCTCCGTTTTCCGTCGGGTCGCTGCCATCCAAGGTGTAATAGATTTCGATGTCTTCAACGGGATGGTTCATGCTTACCATGAGGCTGTCGAAGAAGGTGTCGGAGCCGGCGTTGATGGTCGGGACGATGACAATCGGGTTGCTTTCGATTCGCATCACGGGGCAGTTCTCAGGCTGCGTGGCCCATGTGGAAGTGGGCTGGTCGGTCATGGTGAACTCCAAAGTACCGCCATTATGCACCTCGTCGAAGGTGATGTAGCTGCGCTCCAAAGCCTTGCCGTTCAACTTGACGGACTGTACATAGCAGTTTTTCTCACTTAAGTTCTTGGCGATAACCTCAAACTGCTTGCCGTTCTCAAAGGTCAACTTTGTGCGTTCAAAGCGAGGCAAACCAAGCACATAATAACCCGAGGCGGGCGTGGCGGGATAGAAGCCCATGCTCGAGAACACCGCCCAAGCCGACATCTGGCCGCAGTCTTCGTTGCCCGAGTAGCCGTCGCGGCGGTCGGTGTAGAAGTCGTCCATCACCTGCTTCACGTATTTCTGCGTCTTGGCGGGTGCACCGACGAAGTTGTACATATACACGGTGTTGTGGCTCGGCTCGTTGCCGTGGGCATACTGTCCGATAAGGCCAGTGATGTCGGGTTGTGCACGACCAGTAAGGTTAGATGGAGCGTTAAACAAAGCGTCGAGTTTGGCCTCGTAGCTGTCGCTGCCGCCCATCAGGTCAATGTGGCCATTCACATCCTGCGGCACAAAGAAACCATATTGGTAAGAATTGGCCTCCGTCAAGGTGAAGTTCACTTGCGCGGGGTCGAAAGGCTTCATCCAGCCACCGTTGCGACGACCTTGGAAGAACTGGTTCTCAGGGTTGTAGATATTCTTGTAAGCCTGTGCGCGAGCATAGAACTCGTCGGCGATGTCCTTCTTGCCCATATCTTCTGCCATGCGGGCCACGCACCAGTCATCGTAGGCATATTCAAGGGTCTTGGAAGTGGCCTCGCCTTCGATTTCAATCGGGATGTAGCCGTATTTCATGTAGGCACCCATGCCACGGAAATTGTCTTTTTGGCTGGCCACCATGGCTTCCAACGCCTTCTCTGTGTCGAAGTCGCGGATGCCGGAGAAATAAGCATCAGCGATGACGGGGATAGCGTGGTTGCCAATCATGCAGTAAGTCTCGTTGGCGGCCAACTCCCAAATGGGAAGGATATGGTGCGGGTTGGTCTCGTACTTATTAATAAAGGTGTTGATGAAGTCGAGGGTGCGCTCACGTTGCATCAGGCTGAAGAGCGGATGCAGGCTACGGAAGGTGTCCCACAAAGAGAACACGGTATAAACGGGTCTCTCCGACTTGTACACCTTCAGGTCGTGGGCACGATAGCGGCCGTCAGCATCGCTGAAGAGGTTGGGAGCCACCATGCAGTGGTAGAGGGCCGAATAAAACACGGTCTTGTTTGACTCATTGGGGTCTGCCACGGCATAGCGTTTCATCTCAGTGTTCCATTTGTCGTAGGCTTTCTGTTTCAGCGCATCGAAGTCGAAGTCTCCATCGGCGAGTTCGGCTTTCAGGTTGTTCTTGGCGCCTTCCACGTCGACGGCGGAAATGGCAATGCGCATGACGACAGGCTGACCGTCCTCCATGTCAAAGTCGAAGTAGGCCTTCACGCGGTCGCCTTGCGCTCTTGGCTCTTCCCCTACACGGACACCGTCTTCAAACATGCTGCAACTCATCATCGGCTTCGAGAACTCAGCGTAGAAATAGAGATATTGTTCGCTGGCCCAATCGCGGGTGCGACGGAAACCACTGATAGCGTTCTCGTTCTCCACTTGCAGCCACGACTCATACACAAACTCGTCGTTCACGCCCTCCACCATGTCAAGGAACAGATGGGCGTCAGCACCTTGTGGGAAGGTGCAGCGCATCATACCGATGCGGTCGCCAGTAGTGAGTTCCACCTTAGTATTATAGTCGTCCAAAAGGACTGAATAATAACCCGCCTTGGCATCTTCGTTCTCGTGTTGGAAAGCGGAACGATAGCCCGAGGCCGTGTTTTCTTCATCGCCTTTGTCGAGCTTCACATCACCTACGATAGGCATAAACCTAAAGTCGCCATAGTCAGAGCAGCCCGTGCCGCTGAGGTGGGTGGTGCTGAAGCCGAGGATGGTGTTGTCGGAGGTGTGGTAGCCCGAGCAGCCGTCCCAGTCGTTCATGCGGGTGTCGGGGCTGAACTGCACCATGCCGAAGGGCACCGTGGC
>CADAPW010000089.1:0-3160 GCA_902789915.1 uncultured Bacteroidia bacterium
CCACCATCGAAAGCGGCAGCTATGGAAAGGAACCATTCCAATTCCTCGAGTGTGGTGGCTTTGCGGTTTTTGTCGGCAAGGATGATTTGGAAGTTGCCAATCATCCATGGGACCATGCATGTATGATAGAACAACTGTTTGTCGGGAAGCGTTTCCATGACCTTGGTCCGCATCGACTCGTTCCACAGCTGGTTTTCGTTGATACGGCTCAAGCGATACCACGAGGCAGAGGTGAGCAAGTCGGCCTGCAAGAGTTTGTTGGGGTTGTATTTGCGTATCGTGTCGAGAAAATGGACGATGGCGGTGTCGCCTTGCTCACTATATCCATAACTTTTCAAGTCGTTGAAAATCAGTAGTGGATAGTCGGTTTCGGCAAGCTCTTTGGCTACCTTTTGCGCCATTTGGTCTTGCACCTCTAAGTCGGGGAGGAGGGTGCGTTCTGGCGTGTCCCACAACTTATAGACAATGGCGTCTTTTGCGTGTGCTGACTTCTTGGTGCCGAAAGCGCCTCGCACGCAATGATATAGCAGGTGGATGTTGCCTGTGGTTTCCATGGTGCGGTAGGTGATGAGTTCGTCCTCGATTTGTAGTACGTTGATGCTTGTAGGGATGTCGAAAAGTTCTGAATGGTAGACGGCAAATTCGTCTTGCTGCGCATCCATGGGTAGTTGCAGGCGTAAAATGCCTTGTTTCAGCAGGTGTTCCGAAGGCTTGGGCGTAACGAGTTTGCTGTCGATGGGGATGCGGTTGGCCAACACCGAAAGACCCAAGTCCAATCCCGCTTGACGGCATTTTTCCTTCAAGAAGTCAATGTCTTGGATGGTATAATCGGCTATCAAATAGGATTTTGAACTTCTTAAAGGTGTTGAAATGCCTTCATCCTCTTGTGCGAACGATACCAATCCACTGAGCAACAGCAATACTATGGCCAACAACTTTTTCATCAGTCGATTCCTCTCAGGTCTTTGTAGAGTTGAACAGCATAGAGATCGGTCATGTTGGAGATGAAGTCAATGACCGACTGGAGTTTAGTGTAAGTGTTGTCGGTCTCCACCTTGAACTGCTCGGGAACGAGCGACAGCAACTTCGTATTATAAGGTGTGTCGGGGTTCAAGATGGCGTCGGTGAATTCTTCCAACAGCGTGCCTATGACATTGAAGCCCGTCAGTTCAATCTTCACCACTGAGGGATGGCGGTAGATGTGCTTTACGGAAGCGTCACGGCAGAGGTCGAGGGCGCTTTTCTCGAAATCGGGCAGATGGGAGATGAGGCTCTTCTCGAAACGCCCTTCCATGATGGCGTCATAGTTTTTGCAGAAGATGTCGCTCGCGCAGTTCACTAACTTGTTGATGAGCATGGCGCGCAAGAAGGCCATGCGTTCGTTGGTGTCGCTCACCTCTTTATAAGCCTTTTCCTTGTGGGCAAAAAACTGCTCGTCCTTTTCGGGGTCGAAGAACGACAGGAAACTGCCTTCGATGGCTTCGGTGCTGATGATGCCGCGCTTGTGGGCGTCTTCCATGTCGAGGACGAGGTAGCAGATGTCGTCGGCGGCCTCCATCATGTACGACAGCGGGTGGCGGGCGTAAACCAAATGTTCCGAATCAATCCGAGGAAGGCCACATTCCTCGACCACTTCCTTAAAAGCCTCGATTTCAGAATAAAAGACATTGTATTTCTTGCGGTTGCCTTTGTTGTATGACGGGTAGGGGTATTTTAACAAGGTGGCCAAGGTCGCGGAGGTGAGTGAGAAGCCGCCTGCGCGCCGGCCCGTAAATTGGTGTGTCAGCTGCCGGAAGGCGTTGGCGTTGCCTTCGAAGGCGATGAGGTCGCTCCATTGCTCTGGCAAGACTTTGTCCTTCAATTCTTTGCCTTTGCCGTCTTTGAAGAAACTACTGATGGTGTCCTCACCCGAGTGCCCGAAAGGTGGGTTCCCCAAGTCGTGGGCCAGACATGCCGAGGCTACGATGTTCTCGATATCGGACTGGTGCTCTTTCAGCTCGGGGTGCTTCTTGGCGAGTTTTTCGACGGTGCGGCAGGCGATGGAGCGTCCCACGCTAGCTACTTCTAAGCTGTGTGTCAGGCGGTTGTGGACCATCTGTGCACCAGGAAGAGGAAACACCTGCGTCTTGTTTTGCAGGCGTCGGAAGGGGCTGCTGAAGAGGATGCGGTCGTAGTCGCGCTGGAAGCTGCTGCGGATGTCCGCACTTTTTTGCGCTTGCGCATAGCGTTTGTTGGAGAGGAGGTCGGTCCAGTTCATGGTTGTGCTTGTTTATTGGTTCAAACTCTGCCGCGCGTAAGGCACCAAGTCTTGGCTGGCAAACTCTCCTTTCAAAAATTTGAAATACCCTGCCACGGCAACCATGGCGGCGTTGTCGGTCGAGTAGGAGAGTCGCGGGATGAACACCTTCCAGTGGTATTTCTCTCCCATGGCGAGCATGGCGTCGTGGAGACCGCTGTTGGCACTCACGCCGCCGGCGATGGCCACGGTCTTGATGCCCGTCTGCTTGCTGGCTTTCACGAGCTTGTTCATCAGGATATCGATGATGGTCTTCTGCACCGAGGCGCAGAGGTCGGCCTTGTTTTCCTCGATGAAGTTCGGGTTGAGTTTCAAGTTGTCGCGGACGGTGTATAAGATGCTGGTCTTCAGCCCGCTGAAGCTATAGTCCAAGTCGGGGATTTGGGGCTTGGCAAAGCTGAAAGCGTTGGGATTGCCGACTTTGGCCAGTTTGTCGATGACGGGGCCGCCAGGGTAGGGCAGACCGAGGATTTTCGCCGTCTTGTCGAAGGCCTCGCCTGCCGCGTCGTCGATGGTCTTGCCGATGACTTCCATGTCGAAATAGTCTTTCACGACGACGATTTGGGTGTGGCCACCCGAAACGGTGAGGCACAAAAACGGGAAGTCGGGCACCTCAGTATGGGTGTCATCCGTGGCGAAATGCACCAAAATGTGTGCGTTCATGTGGTCAATTTCCACCATGGGGATGTTCAAGGTCTGGGCGAAAGCCTTTGCAAATGAGGTTCCTACAAGCAGTGAGCCTAAAAGTCCGGGCCCACGCGTAAAAGCGATGGCGGATAACTGATTTTTTTCTATTTTTGCAGTCTTCAAGGCCGTGTCGATGACGGGGATGATATTTTGCTGGTGGGCGCGCGACGCGAGTTC
>CADAPW010000089.1:3205-12500 GCA_902789915.1 uncultured Bacteroidia bacterium
TATATTCGTTCATGGGTCTCAATTTGGAGGGTCAAAATTATTAAAAAAAAGATTATCCATAGCATCCTTGTGTTTTTTGTGGTGATTCTTGCCATCATCACGAGTCTTTTTGTGGCCATACAAGACCCTATCATTCAGAAGTTTGCGGTGCGTTTTGCAGGTGGTTACCTTTCTGAAAAAACCGGTGCCGACATCAAGGTGGGACGTTTGGCTATCACGCCCGACTTACGCATTTTTATCGATGATGTCATGGTCAAAGACTTGAACAACAATACTTTGGCTCAAATCGGGGCTTTGCGGGCACAATTCGACATCGCTGACCTTTTGGAAGGCAAGATCCACCTTGAGAAAGTGGAATTGCGTGACACCGAAGCCAATTTGATTACCTATGAAGGCGAGGACAAGATGAATTTCGCCTTCCTAGCCGAGGCCTTCGCTTCCGACAAGCCAAAGGAAAAGGAGTCGAAGCCCTTGGAGCTTTGGATTGACAAAATCTCGCTGAAGAATATCGACTTCATGCTCTGGAACCAAAACAGGGCTGATTCTGTGAAGACCGCAAAGCATCTCATGGACTATGCTCATCTTGATCTTGACGACATCTGTCTGGAAGCCAGCAACTTTTATATGTTTGGCGATTCCATACGCGCCAATATTGCCAACTTGAGTGCAACAGAATTAAGCGGTTTTGAGCTGAAAAGCTTCCAATCTGATGCTGTCGTCTCGCAAAGCGGTATCCGACTCAACGGCTTGAAGATGGAGACCAACAATAGCCGTTTCGACTTGGATCTCAATATGTTATACAGCGGTTTCAACCATAAATTTTGAAGGACTTTTCACCGGTCCGATAGAGCATTTCCGTGTGGACGACATGAAAGCCAAGTTGGGAAAGTCGACTTCGTTCCAAGGCAGCATCAGCATGCATCCGCTTGACTTTGAGAATGGCTACCATACCTTGAATATCAAGAACATGAGGTTCAATTATGACGACTTGGCCAATTTCTATATCCCCTCCAATACGGAGACTATCCCATTGCCCGAGTCGTTGAAGCCTATGGGCGACAGCCGCTTGTCACTCGATTTCAAAGGCTCTTACAACGATTTCAAGTCCGACATCAAACTTGCCTCGGGAATCGGCAACATCGACGCTTCCATCTCGCGTTCGAAGCTGAAGAACGGCGATAATCTCTTTGCGGGAAACATTTATGCCGAAAGGGTGAAAGCGGGGGCGGTGGCCAACGCATCCAAGATTGTTGGCGACCTCGACATGAACGCCGATTTCTCCGTCAAATTCCCGAAAAAGGGCAATCCTGAGTTGGATATCGACGGCCAGGTGAGCCATATTATGCTGTTAGGGAAGAATGTTGACGTGATTACACTCAACGGCTCCATGGCGGAGAACCTGTTTAAGGGCTATCTCAAGGTGGACGACGACGATATCGCACTTGATTTCAATGGCTTGATCGACTTCCAAAACCCGAAATATCCCAAGTCCGACTTCGAGGCCGACATCCATTATGCCGACCTGGGTGCCTTGAAACTCATAAAGGACGACTCCATCTCGAAAATCAGCACGAAGATTTACGCCAACATGACGGGCTTCGACATCGACGACTTGGAAGGCTCGTTGCGCCTCGACAGCACGCTGTATCTTGACAGTCGTGGCCAGTATTTCATGAAGAGCTTCAATGCCTCCATCGTCAACGATAATCTGATGATGCGACGCATCAATTTGAATTGCGATTTCTTTAACTTCGAAATGGCCGGCAAGATGAACTTTGCCAGCCTGATGATGTCGCTCAACGAATACGCCGATTCCTTTGTGCATTTCCCGATGTGGGAAGGTAACCGTGAAAAATTCTTGGAGTATAAGGAAAAACACGACGTGGATCAAGACTTTATGCTGCAGCTCACCCTGAAAGACATGAACACAATCAGCCGCCTGCTGATGCCTTCGGTGAAGATTGCCAACAACACGACGCTGAGTGGCACCTATACCTCGCGCTCCAACTCCTTGAACCTGACGGCACGCTCGAAGAATGTACAGGTGGAAACTGTTGAGATTAAAGACATCGAACTGAAACACTTCAACTTCCTTACGACGGCAATGACTTCGCTGTCGGTGGGTGAAGTCAATTACGGACAAAGCGATTCCACGGCATACGGGTTGGACAATCTCTCATTGGTCACGCGTATGACCAACGACACGGTCTTTGCGCGGCTCAAGTGGGACGATGTCAGCGATGAAGACCACAACAAAGCCTTGTTGGAAACCTATTTCCATCCCCATGAGAAAGGCGGCATCTTCTCCTTGACGCAGGCCGATGTCCGTATCAATGATAGTTTGTGGACCGCTTCACCGCGCAATTTCATTGACATCACTGATGGCCGCATCACGCTGTCGAACATCATGTTTAGCCATAACGCGCAGTTTATCAGGCTGGATGGCTATGTTCCAATGGCGACGAATGACACACTTTCGGTGATGATGCGCCAATTCGACCTCTCTAACATAGACATGCTCCTAACATCCAAAGGCATTGATATCGACGGGTTCGCTTCCGGTGATGTGTTGGTGAGCGGCATAAAAGAAAAACCCATGGTGCTGGCCAACCTTCGGGTGCAAGACTTGGGACTGAATGGCAACAAGGTCGGCGATGCGGTCATTGAAAGCACATGGGACAACAAAGACAAAGCCCTTGGCCTCAATGCGAACATCATCAATGAGGAGGACAAAAGGACGCTGAACATGTACGGCTCGTACTACACGGCAAGGAAGACCGACAACCTCGACTTTATCGTCGAGCTTGACTCCTTGCAACTTAATGTCCTCAGCCCCTTCCTGACGGGCATCGTAACGAACATGAAGGGCTTTGGTGAAGGCAATATTGCCATTAAGGGGTCACTGCAGCAGCCCGACATTCAAGGCCGCATAACGATGAAAGACGGTGGCTGCAAAATCGATTATTTGAAAACCTATTACACGTTCAGCCCCACGATTTTGGTGGATAACAAATCCATATCGTTTGAAAACATGGTGCTGACGGATACTTTGGGCAATAGCGCTCGTGTCAGCGGTGTGATACATCACGACAAGTTGAAAGACTTCAACTTGGATCTTAAGCTCTATCCACGTGACTTCTTGGCTTTGGCTACGTCGAGCAAGGATAACGACACTTTCTATGGCACGGCTATCGCTACCGGCATCGTCAGCGTAACGGGACCCTTTAACGATATCAAGTTGGGTATCGGCGCGCGAACGAGTTACGGCACCAACCTCACCATTCCGCTCAACAAGTCTGCCAAAGTGAAAGACAACGACTTTATCGTGTTCATCAACAATGCTGCCGAGGACGAAGAGGAAGTCGAAAAGGAGGAAAAGAAGAAGAGCAATTTTAGTATGGATTTGAACGTGAACGCCACCGACGATGCCACCTTGAAGATCATCCTGCCCAGCAACCTCGGTACCATCGAGGCTACGGGTAACGGCAATGTGAAGATGACCACTGCTACCTCGGAAGATTTTACGATGTTTGGTGACTATACCATAAAAAGTGGACGTTTCCAACTGATTCTTATGGAAGTGGTGGGCAGAACATTTAGCCTGAAATCAGGAGGAACGCTAAAGTGGACAGGCGACCCGACCGATGGACGTATCGATGCCACTGGCTCTTACACTGTCAGGGCATCGCTGTCGAGCTTGGGTATACAGGTGGACTCCACGGCGAGCAACAGCAACGTCAATGTGGAATGCTTGATTCACCTAAAAGGCAATTTGCTCAATCCTACCTTGACCTTTGGAATGAAACTGCCCAATGCTTCGGAAGACATTACGCAAACGGTGTTTTCAATTGTCGACACCACCAACAATGCCGTCATGGAGCAACAGGCTTTGTCTCTCTTGATATTGAACTCGTTTGCTTATGCGGGCAGCGGTATTTCTTCTTTGAGCCTCACCAATATTCTTGGTGGTGTGCAAATGAATATTACGGACAACATCAATTTGGGTGTCAGCTACCATGCTGGTGATGCCAATTCGTATAACGAATATCAATTGGCCTTGCGCACGCAGTTTTTTGAGAACCGCCTCCTCATCGAGACCAACGTGGGTATGATGACGAGTTATGATGCAGCCAATGCTTCCAGCATCGTCGGAGAGGTCGACATGTATTACAAGTTGTCGAAGGATGGACGACTGCAGGCACATTTCTACAACCACTCCAACTATAACTCGAATTTCAACAGCGCTGCGTTCGACCGACGTTCGCCCTACACTCAAGGCTTGGGTTTGTCGTTTAACCGCTCGTTCAACACCCTTCGTGACTTGCTGAAGAAACAAAATGCCGTTAATTCCAGCCAACCGTTGCTTAGGCCAAAGAAGAAAGAAAACAATTGATTATTATGGGAAAAGCCGACAATTTCAAGGTTTTTCAAGCCTCGGCAGGGGCAGGGAAGACCTTCACGCTAATTAAGGAATACTTGAAGCTGTGCCTCGTTAGCGAAGGCTCCGTGGACAATTATAGGAACATCTTGGCCATCACGTTTACCAATGCCGCCGCCAATGAGATGAAAGCCAAAATCGTGAAGGCCCTGCAAGAAATCATCGACAGCACGGAGCTTGACCCCAAGTCGATGGAGGCCAAGCTGATAGAAGAGCTTGACATCACCGATGCGGAGCTGAAGCAGAACGCCCAACGTCTGATGACCCGTATCATGCACGATTATAGCAGTTTCTGCGTGAGCACCATAGATGCCTTTGTGCAGAAGCTGTCGCGTAGTTTTGCCCACGACTTGGGTCTGCCCAGCCAATATACTGTCAGCATCGACACTGACGAGGTGGCGGAGACGATTACTGCCAACCTGGGTCTGAAAATTACCGATAAGGACGACTACCTTACCAGCTTGCTCATCGACTTTAGCAACAACCAGTTCGACAACCAACGTTCCACCGCCATAGAAGTTCAACTCGCCGATTTCATCAAGAAACTGATGTCGGAAAAAGCATACCAGAAGGAGGGGTGCAACACAATTCAAGATGCACAACAGTATAAGGAAACGCTGGACTTTCTGAACCGCAAGACCGCTGTTTTTGAGCAGAGAGTGAAAACCTTCGTCGATGATTTCAAGGCGGTGGAAAAGCAGTACAATCTGGACGAGTCCTATTATTCCTACGGGAAAAACGGTTTTGTTTCTTTTATTAGAAAGCTTTCAGACAAGGAGTTTGGGGTGCCTGGCACTCGCTTCTATGCCGTGCTTGAGAAGCGGAACTGTTTCTCAAAAGAGGCTGAAAAACAGCTGGGTAAGGCACAGGTCGATGAAATCAACGCGGCCTTGCTCGCCGTCCTTGAACCGTTGAATAAGTTTTATGGGGAGGAGTCCGGCAAGTACTCGTTCTACAAGGCGCAGCGCAATCTCTTGTATCTCTATGCCCTTCGTGCGCAGATTCGGACGGCGTTCAATGAGCTGGTTGAGGACGAAGAAGTGGTACATATCTCGGAGTTTAACAAGTTGCTCAACACGGTGATGGGCGACTTCTCAGTGCCATTTGTTTATGAGCGCATCGGCGAGCGTTTCAAGCATGTCTTTGTGGATGAGTTCCAAGATACCTCTGTGCTGCAATGGCAAAACCTTTTGCCGCTGATTGACAATGGCTTGTCCTCGGGACAGATGAGCATGGTGGTAGGTGATGGCAAGCAGTCCATCTACCGCTTCCGTAGCGGCGAAGTGGAGCAGATTGTCAACCTGCCGGAGATTTATGCCTTGCCCAAGGACGAACGCGAGGCGGCATTTCGACAGTTTGAGCAGAACCTAAAAGACAACTTTGCCTTCAAGAACCTCGACACTAACTACCGTTCCTTCGCCAACGTGGTGGACTTCAACAACGCTTTCTTCGAGGCGGCCTATAAGAACCTCTCTCCAGAATCGCGAAAGGTGTATGTGGCCGAAAAACCTGGCACCGACGATGGTGTGAACATCTTCCAAAAGAAAGCAAAGACAGAGGAAGGTTTGGTGCAAGTGGAACTCTATGATGCTGAAAACCAACCTGATTATTGTCTCGATAGGGTAGAGGCCATTGTCCACGAGTTGGTTGAGGAAAGAGGCTACCAATACAAAGACATCACCATCTTGACTCGCAAGTCGGATTTAGGCTCTGAGATTGCGAATTATTTGAACGACAAGGGAATACCTGTCATTTCGCAAGTCTCGATTTTGTTGAAGTCGTCCGACAAGGTGCAACTTTTGGTCAATACCTTGCGTCATTTGATGTATGACGATAACGAGGTGCATATTGCCAATGTGCTGTACTACTGGATGTTGACACAGAATCCTGATTTCGAGGGCGATGTCAGCCGATGCTTCAACGAGGTGAAGGCCATTGCCAAGGGCGAAACCGCCATTGAAACGGTGATGGGCATTGGCGAGGCCGGCTTGTTGAGAGAAACCCTTTCTCAGGCGACCTGCCTTTATGATCTTTGCGCTTCGTTGATGCGGATCTTCCGATTCGATACCATCCGCGATGCCTTCTTGAACTATTTCATGGATGAGGTTTTCCGCTGGCAGTCAGGCCCGATGGAAGGCATCGTGAGCTTCTTGGAGTTTTGGGAAAAGAAGGAAGAAGTGCTTGCTGTGAAGTCGGTGAGTGGCAATGCGGTGAATATCATGACGATACATAAGTCCAAGGGCTTGGAGTTTCCAGTGGTCATCTATCCCGAAGCCATCGTTGACCTCGATGAGAAACTGAATGCCAGCAAGGTCGCCGAGGAATGGCTTCGTCCCGAGGATTTGGACTTCGAGGCCATCCCCAACTTGGACAAGGTGCTTTTCAAGATGGACAAGGCCGCCGAGAATATGGGTGAATTGGCTGTGCAACATATTGAAAAAGAAAAGGAAAGCAACCGTTTGGACAACCTCAATCTCTTGTATGTGGCTTTTACCCGTGCCGTGCAGCGTCTGTATGTCATTGCCAAGCAAGGCAAGGCCGACAAGCCGAATCTGTTGCGTGAGTTTTGTGCCGACAAGGAAGAATGCAAAGTGCAAGGAAACGACGATGCTTTGGTGTATCGTTTTGGCAGCCCCGAGTTCAGAAATCCGAAGGAGAAACCCGAAGAGGTCATGGATGAGCCGATGACCGATTCCGTGGCTTCGGACTGGTTCGGAAAAATCACCGTCGACCCCAATCCAACCATGGTGTGGCAGTCGAAAAGCGACAAGTTGTTGCCCCGTGAATTCGGCGAGCTGGTACATCAGATTCTGGCAAAAATCAGCACGGCCAGTGAAATCGAAGCCGTGTTGCAGCCTTATCTAAATGATGGCACCATCAATCTAGAGACCTCTACATGGATTAAAGAACATTTCCTGCAGATGGTCCAACATCCAATGATTGCACCTGCCTTTGATCCTTCTGCTAAAGTGAAGACGGAATGCGAAATCCTCCATCAAGGCAAGGTTCTTCGCTTGGACCGCTATTCCGAGCTTCCTGATGCCATCTATTTGATTGATTACAAGACAGGAAAAGAGGACGAAAAACACAACAGTCAGGTACAGGAATACGTCAGTGCCTTGAAGGAAATGACCGACAAACCCATCAAAGCTTTTTTGGTGTATTTGAACGATACCATGAAGGCAAAGCACATAACTACGCCTTCAGGTGTGGCACTTCGCTGATGAGGAACTCATCGAAAGCGTGGCTCCCGTTGTCTTTGAGTTCAGTGTCAGGAAACACCTTCTGCAGTTCGTCATATATAGCCCTTACCAATCTGTCACTATCGAAGGCTTGAGTGAAAATCAGACGGATTGTTCCGCCGAACTCACACCCCATAACCCACACAGGAAAAGAATGGCTTTTGGCGCTTGCCGATACAGAATCCACATAAGGAACGGCCTCTTCTGGAATCTGGAATTTACCAGGATAAGAGAAACCATAGGTGTAAGCCCTACGGTCGCCACCGCTCCCGATTTTCCTTGCAATCACAGTCGCGATTTCGGGTTTGATGGGCAACTTCTTCAGTATGTCGACAATCTTGGACAGCCTGGCCACTACTTTAATAGCATTGCCTGGCTGGATTTGCTTAAGCAAAATAGTCCGCAAGTGAGCGGCCGCATCTGATAGGCCTACCCCGTCAAGTGCTGGTTTATATGGGATGGCGAATACTGACGAGGCATTGCCGCCACTCTCCACGTCGAATACCGGTCTCAAATCCACAGGGGTATAACAAACAATGCTCTCGTTGCCACGCACACCGTAGAGCGAAGTTATTGCCTGTCCGAAGATAGCCTGCAAAGTGGGCACAACCGTGCTATGGCTGGCTCTTGCCAGCGAAAGCAGCGGCTCTAATGGTAGGTCTATCTCGTATTGATGTTGAGCGTTTTTGTCCTTGACCGAACCACGTTCGGGCAAATGAAAGACGCGTTTTCTTTTAGAGTCGGCGCCATCATCAGATGTTGCGGGGATTTCACGGGAAAAAAGATCTTCGAAAACCGATGCCGTGTCCGTATATTTGGCAACATATTCTTTGCATTCAGCACGCCCCATCACACGCAAATATTCGACCAACAGGGTCTGCATAAAGCCGTATATACCGCGCAAATCGGCTATGCCGTGGAATACGTGCATCTTAAAACTGTGTCCCTCATAAGATGCGTAGACCATCAATCCACCCGTATCGGACGTGCCAAGACGTTTCGGACCGTCGGAGGCGGGATAAACCTTGACAACATCTGGAGAGAGTAAAACAGCTTTGATGGCTCCATTCACGACTACGGGTTGCTGGCGAAAGTTGGTGTGAATGCCAAGCGCAGCAATCAGCGCTTTCTTCAAGGCTTCGGGGTCAACCGGGGCTTTCATTGTGCATAACAGTTCTAAGACAGTGGTGCTACGCCCGCCTCTTCCCCAATAGAACAGCTGGTCGGATATTGGTATCTCGCGTAATAGCTCTTCCATTCTAAAAAATATAAAAAAGATAAAAAGATAAAAAGATAAAAAGATAAAAAAAGGGGGAGAGGGTTTTCTGTCTCTCCCCCAATAAAATAGTTACTTAACGTTTAGCAGCCGCGCTCTTCCTCGATAGCGGCCTGAGCGGCAGCCAGACGTGCGACGGGCACGCGGAACGGCGAGCAGCTCACGTAGTTCAAACCGGCCTTGTAGAAGAAGCGGACCGAAGCGGGGTCACCACCGTGTTCACCGCAGACGCCACACTTGAGGTTGGCGCGCTGGCTACGGCCACGCTGCACACCCAACTTGACGAGTTGGCCAACGCCTTCTTGGTCGAGGGTGTTGAACGGGTCGGCAGGGATGATC
>CADAPW010000090.1 GCA_902789915.1 uncultured Bacteroidia bacterium
TTGGGCTTCTTTTTTTGTTGCTCTCGCCTTGTCGATTTCCAACTGGCTGTTTTTCAATTCGATGTTGTTCTCCAAGGCCATCTCGATGCAGTCCTGAACAGAGAGGCGGAGCGGTTCTTGACCGAAAAACGGAATAGTCAATAAGACAAAGAAAGATACTATAGCAAAAGTTTTTTTCATTGTACAATAACCCATTTACCCCCTTTGTCTGGACCTTCTCTACAAATAATTCCTTCTTCTTGCATCTTCTTCAAATGTTTGCTGACAGCGCTTCGGTTGATTCCAATGGCTTCGGCCATTTGTGTAGATGAGATTTTAGCGTTGTTCCTGATAAGTTCGAGAATGGCATTGCGAGTCTTCTGTCCACCTTTTCTGTCCACCTTTTCTGTTTTCTGTCCACCTTGCGACTGCATGAAATTTTCTATTTCCTCTTGCAGGTTGTTCAAGTGTTCACGAAACATAAACTCGCGGAAAGGCTCGTAGCTATCTTGATCACGCGAAGTGTTCAGGGCCTGAATGTATTCTGCCTTGTTTTCCTTTTTCACTTTTGTGGGTACAAGTCCAAACTCAAATTGTATGTAGTTCATTATCAAGCGTGACATTCGTCCGTTGCCGTCCGCCCAGGGATGAATCGTGACCAATTGGAAATGCGCGTCAAAACTTAATCGGTATAGCTCCAAAAGGTCTTTATTGTCTACCAAAGTCAGCCTTCTTTCATTCATTTCTTGACAGAAAGCTGTCAGTTTTGAAGGCACTTTGGTGTAATTGAGATACGATTTTCCGCCTGCTCCTGCCGTGACATTGACCAGCCGAAGGTCGCCTTTTGAAGCATCAAACGAACCTTGAGCAGTATTATATTGACTTCCTGTGTTTTTCATTACGATGGCCGATAATTCCTTCAACATTTCCACAGAAAAGTCCGTGTGTAATTTTGCCAAACAGATAGACTGTTCGTAGGCTTTTTTTAAATCGAGGTTCATCAGTTGTTCCTGCATGGTACGCCCTTTGGCCGAAATACCTTCATCAAACAGCAATTGGTTCTCGATTTCGGTCACCGTTGAGCCTTCGATGGCGGTGGAATGTGTAATCAACGAATACAAATAGAACTTGCCATAGTCGATTTGGTCGGCTATGCCAAGTTGCTTGTATTCAGCCAAGGTCGCTATCAATTGGTCTCCTGTGTTCATCTCTTTTACTATTGGGCAAAAATATGCATTTTATGGGAACACTACTCTTCTTCTTCAACTCTTTCTAAAGATTTGCCAATACATCACGGGCATCACAGCCAGAATAATCACCATCGAAAGCACCACACCGAAGCAGATGACCACGCCCATGGGCATCCAGAGCGGGTTGCGTGAGATGATCATCGGGAGCACGCCCAAAGCAGCCGAGGTGAGGAAGATGGGCCTCATGCGGCGGCTACCGGCTTTCATGGCGGCTTCCTTGGTGGGCAAGCCTTCGTCGGTACGAAGCGTCTCGGCGTATTCGTACATGACGATGCCGTTTCGCATGATGATACCGATAAGACTCACTACACCCAACAAGGAGGTCATGCCGAAGTCGAGGCCGAAGAGCCATTCGCCGAAGAAAGCGCCGAACATACAC
Organism: uncultured Bacteroidia bacterium; assembly: GCA_902789915.1. Classification (GTDB taxonomy): domain Bacteria; phylum Bacteroidota; class Bacteroidia; order Bacteroidales; family F082; genus Limimorpha. The sequence continues at coordinate 1,609 of CADAPW010000090.1, forward strand.
AAGGCGCTGGAACCCAAGGTAAGGATGGCCAGATTCATCTTCTTGAAATAGGCTACAAGGAACGCCAAGAGCACCAAAATAGCAGCGATCAGGCTCCAAAGCAACTGTGGGATGACACTGGTGTTGAGCGACGACAAACCGCCGTATTCGATGCTCACCCCTTCAGTCAGGTTGGGGGTGATTTCCGTATTGATGTACTGCTGTATCTTCTTCATGCTCACCGTTTGCGGCTTCCAAAACTTCATGTCGGCAGCCACGGTGATGACGTTCTTGCCGTTGCGGTGCGTCAACTGCGCGGGATGCCACTCCGGATGAATGTCGGCCACCTGACGGAGCGGCACATTGGTGCCAGGTACCATGGTCGGAATCAGTTGGTTTTGTATGGATTCGTAGCTGTTGGGGTCGTAGTTTTGTTGCGAATACAACCGCACGGGGATGCTTCGGCTGCCTTCCCACACTGTGGTCATAGGCTGGCCGTTGAGGCTGCCGGCCAAATCCAGCGAGAGGATGCCTTTGGTGAGTCCCAAACGGGCACATTCCTCGGGTTTCATCGTCACCTTGACCGACGACAGCAGCTCGTCGTAGTCGGTATGCACCCAACGTAGCTCCTTGTCAAGGGTGAGCATATAGTCCTTGATTTGCTGCGCAACAGGGGCGGTTTTGGTGTAGTCGTTGCCATAGACATACACCTCAACAGGCGTTGAAACGGCTTGATAGTCAAGCTGGCGGAAACGCACGTATGCTTCAGGAAAGTAATAGGAATATTTGTCATCCCATTCTTTCAGCAAGGCTTCGGTGGTCTTCTTGGAGGTGGTGTTGACGACAAGCTGCGCAAGGTTGGACGCGGGGATGCTGGGTGAGTAGGTCACATGGAAACGGGGGGCGCTCTCGCCGATGAAAGCGGTCACAGAGGTGACGCGCTTGTCGGCCAGCATCAAGCTTTGCAACGAGTCGCTAACCCGTGTGGTGGCTTCGAGGCTGCTACCTTCGGGCAGACGAATCTCCACAGCGAAGCAGTCGCGTTCGGCCATAGGCATCATCTGCACATTCAAGGCCAAGAACATCAGCACGCCGAGGACGATGGAGCCGACGCCTAAGCCAATGGTAAAATGAGGATGCTTGAAACAGTGGCTTTGCATCTTGTCGTAAAGGCGTTGCAGGAAACCGAAAAACCGCATCTGTGCCCTCACGAAGCCGTTGTGCCGCGGCTTGTCTTCCGGTTTGATGAACATGATTTCGAGTCCGGGAATGACGAGCATGGCGTAGGCCAAGGAAGCCATCAGCGAGAAGGCCACGGTCCAAGGGAAGAGCTGCACAAACTCGCCCAGTGGCCCCGTGATGATGCGCGTCATCGGGAAGAACATGCAGGCGATGGCGGCCGTGGCGATGAACATGGGCATAAACAACTCCTTGGCGCTGTTCACGGCGGCATCGAAGGGCTTGTAGCCTTGACTCAACTTGTCGATGTAGCCGTCGATGTTGATGATGGAGTCGTCCACAATCATACCCAGCACGACGATGAGCGCCGCCAAAGTAACGGTATTCAACTCAATGCCAAAGAGATACATCATCCCGATGCTGAATGCGGTGCAGATGGGCAGTCCCGAACTGGCGATGAGGGCCGTGCGGAAGGGGAACAACAGCAACATGACCACGATGACGACGATCATGGAGATGAGCAGGTCGCGGAGGAAACTGTTGACCGACTTTTGCACCACTTTGGGTTGGTCGGTGATCCGGTAGAGTTTCACGCTGTCGGGCAGGGTGGCCTTGAACTCGGAAAGCACCTTCTCCACTTCTCGTCCGAAAGCCACGATGTTGTAGCCCTTGCGCATCTCCACGCTGATAATCAAGGCATCGTTGCCATTGAAGTTGACCACTTTGGAAGATTCGGCCATGCGGCGTTCAATGGTGGCCACATCGCGCAGTCGGATGGTATTGCCTGCCGCATCGGAATAGATGATCTGCTCTTCGAGTTCCTGTTCGCTGACCATGGGGTTCTCGATGTGGAGCGGCTGGTCGAAGTCGTCGCCCTCCATGGTGCCCGTGGTGGTCAGCAGGCCTTGTGTGGCATATTGCAGCATCAAGGTGTTGGGACTGATGCCATAGAACGAGAGTTTTTCTTTGTCGATGGTGACGGCGATCTCCTCGTTCTGTTCGCCCATCACACGCACGTTGCCCATCTCCGGGATGGCACGCAGGCGGTGGGTGAGGTCATCAGTGTAGTCGTGCATTTCGCGGTAGGTCTTGTCGGCCGACTCCATGGCGATGAGCAGTGAAGAGGTGTTGCCGAAGTCGTCGATGACGGCGATGGCCAGCACGCCTGCAGGGAAGTTCAAGGCCTTGGATTCGTTGATTTTATGGCGGATCTTCGACCATGCCATGTCCTTGTCTTTCACAGAGAGGTCGAGGCCGACGTAGATATAGCACATCCCTTCTTTGGTGATGGAATAGGTGTTTTTGCGGTCCACCTCGGGCATGACAAACAGCAGTTGTTCCAAAGGCTTGGTGAGTTGGGCCTCCACCTCCTCGGAGTTGGCGCCAGGATATATGCCTGCCACGATGCCGGTGCGTATGGTAAAGGCCGGGAACTCGTCCTTCTTCATGTCGACGAGGGCATAGATGCCGAAGCCCACGATGACAGCCACGATGACCCATACGATTTTCTGGTGCCGTATGCTACCGCTGATGATGCCTCTTTCCTTTAACTTACTCATAACTCACTTTCATCCCTTCACTAACCTTCTGATATCCTTCCACGATGACAATGTCACCGCTATGCAAGCCTTCGCTTACTACCACACCCGTGCCCGAATAGCCCGAAATGGTGATGCTTTGTCGCGTTGCGCGACCGTCTTTTGCCACCCACACGAACTTGCCATCGTTGTTGATCAAAACCGCGTTGGCGGGGACGACGATGCCGTTGTCGACATCTGCATTCAACACCACTTTGGCAATCATGCCAGGCGTGAAAGCCTCATCGGTTTCATCGATGAGCACCTTGACGGGGTAGCTATGGGTCAGCAGCGAAGCGGTCATGTTCTTTTCGAGGATATGGCCTTTGCAGCGGCGGTTGTCGAGGGCGGGGATAAGGATTTGTGCCTCGTCGCCGATTTGCACCTTGGCGATTTCGTTCTCCGGCACGCTGATTTTCACCACCAAGCCTTTGGTGCTAATGAGGCGCATGATGGGTTTCAGCGGGGTGATGCTCTCGCCTTGCACGGCGCTCAGGTTGGTGACGGTGCCGTCGAACGGTGCCGTGACGGTGTTGTCGGCGAGCATGGCATTGGCTAGGTCGAGGGCGGCTTGGGCTTTCTCGAGGTTGGCCACCATCTCGCGCCATTTGATTTCGGGGAGGCTACCGTTGTCGTGCACTTTTTTCAGGCGGTCGTAAGCATCTTGTGCTTGCTCGAGGGTGGCTTGTGCCGAGCGTTGTGTGCTCTCCATCTGCGGAGAGGACACACGCGCCAACGTTTGTCCCTTTCGCACCGTGCTACCTTCTTTCACATTGAGAGCCTGCAAGGTGCCTCCATATTTGAAGCTGATGTCGACGGTGTTGCCTTCTTCAAGGTAGCCTGGATAGCTGTTGCGCACCAAGCCGCCTACGGTGTCAATGCGCTGCACACCCAATGCAATGACGCGCTCCTCTGCGGGACCGCCAATGAGCTTCTCCTTGAGTTGACTCGGGTCGGTTTCACCGCAGCCAACAAGCAATAGGAGAAGGAGCCAAAGAATATGTTTTGTTTTCATTTCAGTTTTCTTTTGACGCGGGACTGCGGGACACGGGACGCGGGACTGTCTCGTGTCTCGCGTCTCGTAGTCTCGTGTCTATTAATTCCTTATTGCCGCCATGCGGATGTCATCGCCATAAACCTTGAAATTGCGCTCGTTGGTCTCGGCTTCACCTTCGTAGATCATGTTGAGGATGAGCGTGTTGTCCTCGTACATCTGCCCCGTGGCATGGACGTGCAAGTCGTTCTTCAACGTAAGTGAGTCGCCGGTGAAGAGCAGCGTGTTTTTCTTGAAATCGCGGAGGAAGATTTCGTTGTCCTTGCAGAAGGCATGGGTGACCACGACCTCGCCGCCCATGGTGTTCATCACCACGAGAACGCTGTCCTTGCCATTGTCCAAAGCACTGATTTCCAGCTGTCCGATTTCGTTGGGCAGGCTGACGGTGAAGGAAGTTGGCTCGTCTTCGGCATTGATTTCGTCCAAGGTTACGCTACCCGAGGTCTTGAAACTGTAGTCGCCGCGAAACAGCGGGGCGTTTTTCTTCTGGCATGAGGCCAAGGCGATAAGGCAACACACTGATAATAAGATGCTTATTTTCTTCATAATGAAACCTTTTTAATGGGCGCAAAAATACCAAATAATCCCGAAACAACATCGTGCTTCGGGATTATTTGTTCGATTTGTAAAGACGTAGCGTGCTACGTCTCTACACAATGTTATCTCACCACCAATTTCTTGGTCACCACAGCACCGTTCTGTTCGATGATATTGACCAGATAGATGCCCTTGTTCCAGTCGCTTGCGTTGATATTGACCACGCGGCCTTCAGCTTCGTGTACCTTTTGTCCGACGAGGTTATACACCTCCACCTTGGCCACATTTGCGCCTTCCACGGTGAATTGGCCCGTGGTCGGGTTGGGGTAGAGCTTGGCTTCGGTGGAAAGCTCGGTGACGCTCAAAAGGTTTTCGTTGATAGCGACGCTATAAGTGCAATCGTTTTGATCGGTCTGAACCGTAAAGGTGGTGACTACATAGCCTTTCACCATGGCATTGACATACACATCAAGGTAGAAATAATCCGCTGGTCCCACAATGTAAGGCAAGGTACCATGAGGTTCAAAGCTCAAATAGTCCGTGCCGTTTTCGGTGATAGACAGCACCTTGACGGGAATTTGGCTGCCAAAGAAACGATTTTGCATACACACTTGTTGTGGGTTGCTGTCAGGGTCGTTAAATTCCACGACGGGCGCACCCACAATCACAAAACCACTGTCAAGTGAGGTGTTCAGTACCATGCCCGTCACAATCCTGTCGCCCAAAGAGGTCTGAACCAAAATCTCGTAAGGAATATAGGTGTCTTTACCAGGAGCGGATTGGAAATTTATGGTGACCATAAGTGTTTCTCCAGGTTGCAAGGTGTACGGGAAAGTGTTGTCCCAAAGATTGAAGCTCGGGGCTTCAGGCACCACATCAATGATGGTGACAGCTTCGTTCGTTTCATTGATGATATTGAACTGTCTATCCTGTCCCATTTGGGTGAACCACAACGTATCAGGCGTAATCACCAACTCGCCTTGTGGCGTGGGTTCGTGTGCCTCCATCGTGAAATGGTGCGGGTCGAGGTCGGCGAAGACGGGCTGTGTGTAGCGGTGTCCCGATTCGTCGGCGCCAAACACATAATAATTGATGCTTGATTCGCCTTGGTAGCCTTTGATGTAGCCGACATACTCGTCAGGATTACCCGTGGCGGTCATGTGGGCCACCTGATAGGCGCCGTTATCGATGCTATAATACACAAGGAGTGAGTCTTGCTTCAGGTTGGCGCCACTATAAGCAATGAACTTGGAGACCACAGGGATGGAATCTTGCCATTCTTGTTCACCAAAGAGTACGTTGCAGTGGTCGACGAAAAGCATGTGGAAGTCCATCACGCCACGGGTGCGGCAGTGGAGGGCATCGGTGTTTTGCCAACCTCCCGAGTAACTATTATAGTTCACGCCAACGATGTTGTATCCCGGCATGGCTTCTTGGTAGACAGCCAAAGCGTCGTTGTTATAGGTGTTGTTGCTACCCATCGGCACATACACGGTCTTGTTGAGGATGAGGCTGTTGGTGTAGGGTGCCAAGGTGTTGCCACCGGGTTCTTGAACACGATACACATGGTAGGGATAACCCCAACAGCAATTAGTGGTTTCAAAATACTCAGCAACCTGCTCGTAATACTGATAACGTGGGTTGCTTTGCGGCAACTGGGCAATCAGAATCTTGTCGGGAGCGAGGTACTTGCCCCAGCAGTCCACATGGGCGATGTAGTCGCCTTGCGGGTCGATGGTGATATGATAGGGGTCGATGCCGAGATAGTCGCGCATTTTGTTGCGGACATTGGTTTCGTTATTGTTGTTTTCTTGAAGCACGAGGTCGTCGCTGACGCCGTGGCCGCGACCGTCTTCCATCATGTTGCCACCGGTGTGCTCAAGGTTCATGCCGTACATCGGGATGTCCCAGAAGGTGGCGAACACGCCCGAAATCTCGTCGTCGTTGGGACGCGGACGGTTATACACGTTGTCGACAATGGCGGGATGGCGGTCTTCGAAGATGTACCACGGGCCGTAGTCGCGCACCCAGTAGGAGTCGGTTTGGGCGTTCACGAAAGTCACATTGTTCATGTTGACACCTGCGCTTTGGAAGCTGCTCTGGGCTTGGCTTTGCTGGCTGTTACTGACGATGCAATACACCATGCAGTTGTTCGACAACTGGGCCACGAGACTCGTCGGGATGCCCAAGGGATAACGGATCATCACGCCCTGCATAGGCTCAAACTCTGCCACAAAGCGTGGCTCGCCCGTTGGCGGGTTGGTCTCGACGAAGTTCATGCCACGCGAGGTGTCGTACATCTCTGCTTCGGAGAGATAGTGCCATCTCTGCCAGTCGGGTTTCTTTTGGCTAGTAGCATCTTGGGCCTGCATAGTAGCGGCCATCAAGAGCAAAAGAGTAAAAATAGATAATGTTTTTTTCATTGCTGGAAAATTTGCGGCAAAGATACTAATTTGGAATTGCCTACGGCAAGAAATCGTTCAAAAATAAAATATAAAATCTTTCAAAATCAGTTTTTAAAGGGAAAGATTTTCTAGATTTTGAAATAGATTTTTTACAGATTTCTTCGCGAAGCGAATCCCCAAAATCACATCAGCTTCTGATAAAACTGCCACCATTTGTCGGGCAGTTCGTTGCGCATGGCCTGGTCGTAGTCTTCCTTCGAGCAGGGGATGAAATGGTGTCGCTCGCAGCGCTTGTCGTCGTTTTGCAGGAACGTCATGTCCATCCACCACTTGCCTGTGATTTTGTGGCAAAGGAAGACTACATTCTCTTGACCCTCGCCGATTTGCACGATGTAACGTTTGAAGTCGGTGCTGTCCAAGGTGGGAATGTCGTCTTGGCGTTGCGAGAAGCCTTCGATGAAATACCAAATCATCTCGGCGATGAGGTTGGCCGTGCGTGCGTTGATGTCGTAATGCGGGTTGTATTCGAAGAAACCGATGGACGAGAGTTTGTAGCTCAGTCCGGCATAGCGAGTCATGCGGCAGGCCTCTTCGCCATTGAAACCGTTGGGTGAAGCATTCTTCACACCAGGTGCATCGGCGGCACGGATGGCAGCGATGTCGAAACTCAACAGGTTGGCATTACGGATGAGCGGCTCGGTCAGTTCGATGTTTTGCTTGATGTTGCCCAAACGATAAGCGTCGAAAAGCAACTGTTTCATTAGCTCAATATTCTCTGAATCAACATAATATGATTGATAACCAATATTGGTAAAGTTGAATAGGAAATTGGGTTGATGTAAGATGATATGGCTTAGGTAGGAGTGGGAGTTGAGCGCGTCTTTGTCGTTGCCGATGTCAAACATGGGATCGACGGCGGCAATGTTGATGAGCTTGCCCGTCGGCTCGTACACCTGGTACATCGTATAAGTGAGGTCTTGTCCCGCCCCGATGACGATGGGCACGATTTTGTTTTTCATCAACTCGGTAAGCACCTGGTTAAAGGCAAAATAGGTGTCGTTGATTTCCTTGCCGATTCTGATGTTTCCCAGGTCGACGATTTGGAGTTGGGGCCAATGGTTGAAGAGGGGATAAAGGGCCTTGCGGATATGCTCGATGCCATCGGCGCATCCTTTATTGTCGACGGCACCACGTTCTTCCTTGACGCCGACGATGGCCAAATTCACACCTTCGAGGCTGGGAAATTCGTTCTCGTTGCGATAAATGCCAATAGTTTCGCCCAAGGTCTTTTTGCCTGGACGGAAGTTCTTGCCGAAACACTTTTCGGATACAGGCTCAAGGAAAATGCTGATGTCCATTTGTTAATGCTGAATGCTGAATGAAGAATGTGGAATGCTGAATGAAGAATGCTGAATGGTGCAATGCACTTTGGGCTTTGCTCCCATTCAGCATTTCTAATTTCTAATTCCGCATTTACTTATAAAGTTTCTGCCAGTTCTTATACTCGCGTTCTTTCCACGGTGCGTTGTGGTAGGCGTAGCTGACGATAGCGGGGATGACGGTGGTGCCTTCGGCATAGACCATCTGTTGCAACTCCTCGCTTACCTTGCCCCATGAGCCTGCTTCGAGCAGCGTCGA